>DATCXZ010000088.1:0-13884 GCA_036570545.1 Kiloniellaceae bacterium | reverse complement strand
CAAGCAGGTCATCAACGGCCCCTTCACCTTCGCGCCCGACGGCAACCCGCTGGTCGGCCCGGTGCGCGGCCTCCGCAACTTCTGGGTCGCCTGCGGCGTCATGGCCGGCTTCAGCCAGGGCGGCGGCGTCGGCCTCGCGCTTTCCAACTGGATGGTCGAGGGCGATCCGGGCTTCGACGTCTTCGCCATGGACGTCGCGCGCTTCGGAGACTACGCGACCCCGGCCTATACCAACGCCAAGGTGCGGGAGAACTATGGCCGACGCTTCAGGATCACTTTTCCCAACGAGGAGTTGCCGGCCGCCCGGCCGCTGCGCACGACGGCGATCTACGACCGCCTGAAGGACGCCAATGCCGTTTTCGGTGCGTCATACGGTATGGAGCACGCCCTGTGGTTCGCGCCGCCGGGCGAGGAGCCGGTGGAGACACCGACCTACCGCCGCTCCAACGCTTTCGAGCCCGCGAAGGCCGAGTGCAAGGCGGTGCGCGAGGCGGTCGGCATGACGGAGTCGGCCATCTTCGCCAAGTACGAAGTGACGGGACCCGGCGCCGAGGGCTGGCTGTCGCACCTGTTGGCCAATCGCATGCCGCGAGAAGGCCGCCTGGTGCTCACGCCGATGCTGAATCCCACCGGCAAGATCATCGGCGACTTCACCGTCGCCAAGGCGGGGCCGGAGCGCTTCTTCATCTTCGGCTCCGGCATCGCCGAGGACTATCACCTGCGCTGGTTCGAGCAGCACCTGCCGGAAGAAGGCGTGACGCTGCACGCGCGCAGCCGCGACATGGTGGGTTTCATCGTTGCCGGGCCGAAGTCGCGCGAGCTGCTGGCGCGGCTCACCGATGAAGATGTCTCCAACGCGGGCTTTCCTTTCATGGACTTTCGCCGCATGGATCTCGGCATGGTGCCGGCCTGGGTCGGGCGGATCAACTTCACCGGCGACCTCGGTTACGAGCTCTGGGTCGCGCCCGACGACCTGCGCCGTCTCTATGACGACCTGCTGACGGCCGGCGAGGATCTCGGCCTGCGCCAGTTTGGCCTCCGCGCCATCCTTTCCCTGCGGCTGGAGAAGAGCTACGGGACCTGGGCGCGCGAGTACCGCCCGATCTACACGCCGGCCGAGGCGGGGCTCGACCGCTTCGTCGACCTGAAGAAGAACGCCTTCATCGGCCGCGACGCCGTGCTGAAGGAGAAGGAGACGGGCCCCAAGCTGCGCCTCGTCACCTTCGTCGTCGACCCCGATGATGCCGAAGTGGTGGGCGACGAGCCCATCTGGCACGACGGCAAGGTGGTCGGCTGGGTGACCTCCGGAGGCTACGCCCACTGGGCCGACTGCTCGGTCGCGATGGGCTACGTGCCGGCGGAACTGGAGAAGGCCGACGGCGGATTCGAGGTTGAAATCCTCGGCGACCGCCGTCCGGCGCGCCTGCAGCCGCAGCCGCTGTTCGATCCCAAGCGCGAGCGGATGCTGGGCTGAGGCGCGCCCCTGCCGGGGCTTCCCGGCAGACCGCTCTTGGGGATCGTGCCTATCTGTGATAGCTGTTCACTCTGCCCTTTGGGTTCGCGGACTCAAAAGGCGGCGTAGAAAAAAATTCTTTGGTACTTTCTGTTGTGAACCGCGTCTGAAGTGGTGCAGAATGGAATGAGTTTCCGTTATACGGGAATTCGCAAAGCCCCGGAAACAGGGGCGCAAAATGAAGAAGCATACGGGGAGGAAAGCAAGTCGACGCAGCAGGCACGTCGAGGACGGGTGCGTCCGGATGCAGCGGCTCCGGAATCCAGTCTCCGTCATCCACGAACGATCAGTCGGGTCTCTTGGGTGGCCGCAAGCGGGGCTTTGCGGCGCCGCCGGTCGGGGTCCGTCCCGCTCATGCGCTGCTGCCCAAATCTCAAATTAAGATTGCTCGATCAGGGGGCGCCACGGCGCCCAGTTCCAGGTTTGTGGATTGGTGATGCCCGGTCATCTGGTCAGCCGGTGCGGCCGCAAGGCGCCGGTCCACAGGATCGCAGGTTAGTCGGTTAACGTCCTTTGGGAGGAAAGCTGTGAAGGAAACTACTGAGAACAAGACCCTGTCTCGCCGCAAACTGCTGAAGGGCGGTGCCGTTGCGGTCGGCGCGACTGCCGCCAGCACGCTGGCCGCCCCGGCGGTCGTCGGCCAGAGCGCCGTCGTGATCAAGATGCAGACGTCCTGGCCGTCTTCCGACATCTGGATGGACTTCGCCCGCGAGTATGTCGACCGGGTCGAGCAGATGTCCGGCGGACGCCTGAAGATCGATCTGCTGCCGGCCGGCGCCGTGGTCGGCGCCTTCCAGGTGCTCGACGCGGTGAACGACGGCGTGCTCGATGCCGCCCACACCGTGCCGGTCTACTGGTACGGCAAGCACAAGGCGGCCTCGCTGTTCGGCACCGGCCCGGTGTTCGGCGGCAGCGCGACCACCATGATGGCCTGGTTCTACCAGGGCGGTGGCTCCGACCTCTACAAGGAGCTGACGCAGGACATCCTGGGCCTCGACGTCTACGGCTTCTACGGCTTCCCGATGCCGGCCCAGCCGTTCGGCTGGTTCAAGAACCCGGTTTCGACCGTCGCAGACGTGCAGGGCTTCAAGTTCCGCAGCGTCGGACTCGCGGCCGATCTGCTGTCGCGTCTCGGCATGAGCGTGGCCCAGCTTCCGGGCGGCGAAATCGTGCCGGCGATGGAGCGCGGCGTGATCGACGCCTTCGAGTTCAACAACCCGTCGTCCGACATGCGCTTCGGCGCCCAGGACGTGGCCAAGCACTACATGCTGTCGTCCTACCACCAGGCCAGCGAGTGCTTCGAGTTCCTGTTCAACGCGGCCTTCTTCGACGACCTGCCGGAGGACCTCCAGGCGATCCTGAAGTACGGCGTCGAGGCAACCAGCACCTCCAACACGGCGCTGGCGCTGAACTATTACTCGGCCGACCTGCAGACCCTGCAGAAGGAGCACGGCGTCACGGTCCATCGCACGTCGAAGGAGATCCTGGACGCCCAGCTCGCGGCTTGGGACAAGATCATCCCCGAGCTGGAGCAGGACGCCTACATGAAGAAGGTGCTCGACAGCCAGCGTGAGTGGGTCGATCGGGTGGTGTTCTACGAGCTGATGAACCAGCCCGACCTGGCCTTGGCTTACGACCACTACTTCCCGGGCAAGCTGAAGCTCTAGGCTTCGAAGGCCCAGCAGCCGCCGCTCCGGCGGCCCGCGTGAGGCGGGTCCCGGAGCGGCTTGCTGAGGAACTGTCCCAACAAGATGATTGCACCATGATCCGCTTCATCACCTTCGCCGACAGCGTGTCGGCGTGGTTCGGCAAGGCCTTCGCCTGGCTGATCCTGGTCATGACCTTCGCCATGTCCTACGAGGTCATCGTCCGCTACCTGTTCAACGCGCCGACCGCCTGGTCGCTTGACGTCTCCTTCATCATGTACGGCGCGCTCTTCATGATGGGCGGCGCCTACACGCTGTCGCGCGGCGGCCATGTGCGCGGCGACTTCATTTATCGCCTGTGGCAACCGCGTACCCAGGCGAAGGTGGAGCTGGTGCTCTACTTCATCTTCTTCTTTCCCGGCGTTCTGGCGCTGGTGTTCGCCGGCTGGAAGTACGCCGTGCGCTCCTGGGGCTACCTTGAAGTCAGTGTGAACAGTCCGGTCGGCGTGCCGGTGTTCCAGCTCAAGGCGATCATCGTGGCAGCGGGCCTCCTGCTGACGTTGCAAGGCATCGCGCAGGTCTTGCGCTGCATCCACTGCATGCGCACCGGCGAGTGGCTGCTGGCGGCGGATGACATCGAGGAAACCGAGGTCCTTTTGATGGAGCAGGGGGCACACGACATCCTCGCGCATGGCTCCGAAGCGATCGATATCGTACGACCGTCCACGGGTGACGGCAGCCAGGATAGCAAGCGGCCATGACTGATCCTCAAGTCGCCCTCTTCATGCTGGGCATATTCATCATCGTCATTTTTCTCGGATTCCCGATTGCCTTCACTCTGATGGCGATGGGCATCAGCTTCGGCTACTACGCCTACTTCGACAGCCATCGCATGTGGCGCGCCTATGAACGGGCGGTGGAGAACGGCGCCGACTCCTGGACTCAGTTCGAGCTGTGGGTGGACGGCTTCTTCAACAACAATATCTTCGACCTCTTCGTCAACCAGACCTATTCGGTGATGACGAACGAGGTGCTGACCGCCGTGCCGCTGTTCCTCTTCATGGGCTACATCGTAGAGCGAGCGAACATCGTCTCGCGACTGTTCGGCACCCTGAACGTCGCGGCCAGACGCGTGCCGGGCTCCATGGCTGTGGCGGCGCTGATCACCTGCACGCTGTTCGCCACTGCGACCGGCATCGTCGGCGCGGTCGTCACATTGATGGGCCTGCTGGCGTATCCGGCAATGCTCAACGCGCGCTACAACGTCAGCTTCGCTTCCGGCATCATCTGCGCCGGCGGCTGCCTCGGCATCCTGATACCGCCGTCAATCATGCTGATCGTCTATGCTGCGTCCTCGGGCGTTTCGATCGTGCAGCTTTACGCCGGTGCGCTGCTGCCGGGACTGCTGCTGTCCGGGCTCTATCTTGTGTATGTCGTCTCGCGCTCGATCCTGCAGCCTCAGTTGGCGCCCCGACCGACGGAGGACGAGGTGCCGTCGGTGCCGGTCGGCGAGCTTGCCGTGATGCTGCTCACGTCGTTCTTTCCGCTCGCCTTCCTCATCCTGGCGGTTCTCGGCGCCATCCTCTTCGGCCTGGCGACCCCGACCGAGGCGGCCTCGATCGGCGCTCTCGGTGGACTGGTCCTGGCTGTCGCCTATCGTGCCCTGACCTGGCAGCGCCTGCGCGAGTCGGTCTACCTGACGGTGCGCACCTCGGCGATGGTCTGCTGGCTCTTCGTAGGCTCTTGGACCTTCTCCTCGGTGTTCTCCTACCTCGGCGGCGAGCAGGTCATCTATGACTTCATCACCGGCCTCGATCTCACACCGCTGCAGTTCCTGCTGCTCGCCCAGCTTATTATTTTCCTGCTCGGCTGGCCGCTCGAATGGTCGGAGATCATCATCATCTTCGTGCCGATCTTTCTGCCACTGCTGCCGTACTACGAAATCGACCCGTTGTTCTTTGGAATCCTGGTTGCCCTCAATCTGCAGACCTCGTTCCTGACGCCGCCAATGGCGATGGCCGCTTACTACTTGAAGGGCATCGCCCCACCGTATGTGCAGCTCGTGGATATCTTTAAGGGCTGCTCGCCGTACTTGGTAATGGTGTTCATTTCCATGGCGGTGCTCTACAACTTCCCCCAGATCGCTTTCTGGCTCCCCCGAATGATCTACTAGGGAAGCTTCGTGAACACCATCCTGCAGCTCGAGGCGGTCGAACAGCGCGACCGGCTGGCACGTGGCGCGCTGCGCGCCGTCGAGCTGGCCGAAGCCTGCCTGGAGCAGATCGAGAAGCGCGAGCCTGAGGTCGGCGCATGGTCCTACCTCGACGGCGATCACGTCATGCAGCAGGCCAAGGCGCTCGACGACCATCGGGCGAAGGGCCGGCCGATCGGCCCGCTGCACGGCCTGCCGGTCGGCCTGAAGGACGTCATCGATACGGTCGGGATACCATCCGAGAACGGCACCCCGCTCGATGCCGGCCGCAAGCCGCTGCAAGACGCCTATGTGGTGAAGCGGCTGAAGCAGGCCGGTGCCGTCATCATGGGCAAGACGGTCACCACCGAGCTCATGCTGCGCCATCCCGGCAAGACGCGAAACCCGCACAACCCGGCCCACACCCCCGGCGGCTCGTCCTCGGGCTCGGCGGCCGCGGTGGCGGCCGGCATGGTGCCGCTCGCCGTCGGCACGCAGACCCTCGGCTCGGTCATCCGCCCGGCCTCCTACTGCGGCGTGGTCGGCTTCAAGCCCAGCTTCGGCGCCATCCCGCGGACCGGCGTGCTGAGCCAGGCGCCCTCGCTCGATACCTTCGGCGTCTTCGCCGGCAGCGTGGCGGGCGCTGCGCTCCTGGCCGAGAGCCTCTGCGGCCACGACGCGGACGATCCGGCGACGAGCCCGGTGCCGGCGCCGCGGCTGCTGGAGACGGCGAGCGCCAAGCCGCCGTTGCGCCCGGGCCTCGCCTTCGTGCGTCAGCCGGCCTGGGACACCGCCGATCCGGAGATGCAGGAAGGCTGCGCCGAGCTGGTCGCGGCACTTGGCGAGGGCTGCGAAGAGGTCGATCTGCCGAAGCATTTCGGGGAGGCCATGAAGCTCTGCGAGCTGGTGCAACTGGCCGAGCTGGCGAAGTCCTTCGATCACTATGCCCGGCGCGGCCGCGATCAGCTCAGCCCGGAGATGCGTCAGGCCATCGACGATGGCAACCGCGTGCTGGCCCGCGACTATCTGGCCGCGCGCGACTGGCCGAAGCTGCTGAACGACGCCCTGGAGGCGGTCTTCGAGCGCTTCGATGCCATCGTAACCCCGGCCTCGCCCGGGCCGGCGCCGAAGGGGTTGGAATGGACCGGCAGCGCCGACTTCAACGGCATCTGGACGTTCTGTGGGCTGCCGGCGGTTTCCTTGCCGCTGCTGCAGACCGAAAGCGGCCTGCCGATGGGCCTGCAGCTCGTCGGGCGGCGCGGCGACGACGGGCGCCTGCTGCGGACGGCGCAGTGGCTGGTTCACTTTCTGGCCGAAAAGGCCTAAAAGGTTCCGCAGGAATGCGAGGGAGGATGCAAGTTGCGTGACAAGATCATCGGGGCCGCCGCTATTGTCGTGCTCGTGGGCTTCCTGGCCATCCTCGTCGGCTTCGTGCCCAACCTCGACCTCCTCGCCGTCGTTGCGATCGTCTCGCTGATGGCGGCCTACGATTTCTATCTCATGCTGTTCAAGAGCGACAGCGGCGACACTAACCGCTAGCCTTTAGGCGTGCCCCCTATGAAGATCGCGCTTCTCGACGACTATCAGGGCGTGGCGCTGGCCTGCGCCGACTGGAATGCCATCCTGCCGGGTGCCGACGTCACCGCGTTCCGCGACACGCTCACGGACCGCGATGCCCTGGTGGCGCGGCTCCAGGACTTCGAGATCATCGGCATCATGCGCGAGCGCACGCCGTTTCCGCGCGCGCTGCTGGAGCGCCTGCCGAAGCTGAAGCTGCTGGTCACCACCGGTCACCGCAACGACTCGATCGACCTGGCGGCGGCAAAGGAGCGCGGCATCGCGGTCTGCGGCACGCCATCGTCGGGGCACGCCGCGGCGGAGCTCACCTGGGCGCTGATCATGGCCGCCGCCCGGCGCATCGACCTGGAGACCCAGTCGTTCCGCGACGGCGGCTGGCAGGTCGGCCTCGGCCGCGACCTCAACGGCGCGACGCTCGGCATCATCGGGCTCGGCCGCCTCGGCAGCCTGGTCGCCGGCTATGGCAAGGCCTTCGGCATGAACGCGATCGCCTGGAGCCAGAACCTGACCGCCGAGAAGGCGGCCGCCCAGGGCGTCACGGCCGTCAGCAAGGAGGCGCTGTTCCGCGAGGCCGACTTCATCACCATCCACCTGCGCCTCAGCGACCGCTCGCGCGGGCTGGTGAACGCCGAGATGCTGGCACTGATGAAGCCGGACGCCTGGATCGTCAACACCTCGCGCGGCCCGATCATCGACGAGGCGGCGCTGCTAGAGGTCCTGAAGGCCAAGCGCATCGGCGGCGCCGCGCTTGACGTTTTCGACCACGAGCCGTTGCCGACAGACCACCCGCTGCGCCGGCTGGACAACGTGGTGGCGACACCGCACGTCGGCTACGTATCGCGCGAGAACTATGCCCATTTCTATCGCGAGACCGCCGAGAACATCGCCGCTTTCCTCGCCGGCACCCCGCGCAACGTCATTGAGCCGTAGTTAGGCGCTGGATCACTGTCCTGCGTGCTTCGAGACGCCCGCTCCGCGGGCTCCTCAGCATGAGGTTGTTCTTTATGCCATCCTCAGACATTCCTCATCCTGAGGAGGCCGGCCGGGCGCAAGCCTGGACGGGCGTCTCGAAGGACGCACGCTGCCTTTGCAGCGCGACGCGAACGCTACTCCGCCGCCTGGGCCGCCTGCGGCCAGGCGCTGGCCGGCACGTAGACCTCGCCGCGCATCAGCTTGCGCGCGGTCCTGAGGGTGCCGGCGGAGCGCAGGGTGATGCCGCCCTTGCCGGCGTCGGCGTCGAGCAGCAGCTCGATCACGCCCGAGGGGTGCTCGATGCGGATCGGGAAGGGCGGCCCGGCCGGCAGCTCGACGAGGGGGGCGGCGACGCCATCCTCCAGCACGCAGCAGCAGGCCAGGCAGATGGCGCCGGTCACCGCGTGGGCCGCGTGGGTCTTATGTGGCACGAAGTAGCGCGAGGTGATGGTGCCGCCGTGGCGCGGCTTGGCCAGCAGGATGACCTTGGGCACCACCTTCTCGGAGACGTCGCCGAGCCCCATCATCTCGCCGGCAATGCGGCGGATCTTCTCGATGCGCTGGAACATCGCCTTGTCGGCGTCCAGCTCGGCCGGGCTCTCGTAGCCGGTCTTGCCGACTGACTCGGCAGCGAGGATCATCACCGGCATGGCCGCGTCCATGCAGGTGACCGGAATGCCCTCGATGATGTCGATGGCGTTGCCGGTCGGCAGCAGCTTGCCGCAGGTCGAGCCGGCAACGTCCATGAAGTTCATCTGCACCGGCGCCGAGGTGCCCGGCACGCCGTCGATCGCGGTGTCGCCGTCGTAGCTCACCACGCCGCCGGGCGTCTGCACCACAGCTTCCACCTTGGCGTCGATGTTCACGTGATAGATGCGCACGCGGCTGACGTCGCCCTGGGGCTTCACCATGCCCGTCTCGAGCGCGAAGGGGCCGACGCCGGCCATCATGTTGCCGCAGGGCGGGGTGGTGTCGACGCGCGCCGCCTCGATCTCCACCTGCGCGAAGAGATAGTCGACGTCGATGCCCGGCCGCTTGGAGGGGCTGACGATGGCGACCTTGCTGGTCAGCGTGGTGGCGCCGCCGAGGCCGTCGATCTGGCGCGCATCGGGCGAGCCCATGGCGGCAAGCAGGACGCTGTCCCGCTGGGCCGAGTCGGACGGCAGGTCCTTGGCCATGAAGTAAGGACCCTTGGAGGTGCCCCCGCGCATGACGATGCAGGGGATGGCGATCTGCGAAGCGGACATGAGAATTTCCCGGAAGGTAAGGATGGGCGGCTAATATAGGGGTGTGCCGCGGCGCCAGCCAGCCCTCTCGAACCCGCAATCGCAGCCACTGGAAGGCCGGAATCAGCCGGCGGAGGGCTCCGCCAGCGCGGCGATCAGGTCCTGCCAGAACTTCTTTTCCAGTGCCCGCGGCAGGTCGGCCGGCTCGCTGACCGTCATCAGGAAGGCGCCGGGGCCGCCGATGACATGGTCGCGAAAGTAGCCGGGCAAATCGGCTCGCGGGCCGAACACGATGCCGTTGATCGTCATGCCGAGACGGATCGCGTGGTCGCGCACGGCGTCGGGAGAAGGCCCGTCGTTGTCGACGCCGTTGGAGAGAATGTTCAGCACGGAGCGGCGGGTGGGGAAGGGCGCGGCGAGGCTGAGCGCGACGGCGGACTCGACCGCCTCGCCGATGTCGGTCATGCCCCCGCCAGGGTTGGCGGCGCCGGCGGTGGCCGGTCCGTAGCGGCCGAAGGTCGAGCGATCGAGGCGCGGGGCGGCGTTGAACTGGGCCGCAACGCGCTCGGCATCGGCGCGGGTCGCGATGACGGTCCAGGGCACGACGACCGCCACCTGGCCGCCGCTCGACCAGGTGAAGGCGGCGAAGCCGATGCGCCGCTCGGCGCCTTCGGCGATGCGGGCCAGGAACTGGGCGTCGACGACGCCGCGCGCGAGGCCGTCGTACTGCAGCACTTCTTCCTGCGGCGTGATCGAGGCCGAGACATCGACAGCGGTGATGAGATTGAAGTCGGTTGCCACCGGCAGCGGATGGTCGCGCGAGGCCAGCACCGCCGCCCGGTCCTGCCCTACAGCGGGGGCGGCTGTCGCCAGGCAGCCGACGCAGACTAGGAAAAAAGTCAGAGTTCTGAACAGCATGCAGAATGCTCCTCAGGCTGAATTGCAGCAGAGAGGTGGAAAGAAGCGGTTAATGCGGCGCTAACTATGCTTGCTGCAACCGCGGCGGTTGCAAAAGCGCCTGTCTGGCGGGGATTTCGGACGCTATCCCGCCGACAGCGTCCGTTGCGCGCTTATTGAACGCGGCTGGCGGAGGGCAGTTCCCCCAGGCGGCTGGCCGCAGCGGAGGTCACGCCGCGAAGCGGCGCGCCGCCCACAGCTTCGGCAGGCTGAAGCGCTTGGTGAGCGGGTTGAACATGACCTGGTAACGTGCGGCCATGTGCTCCAGCGTCGCCTCCGTGACCAACGAGTCGAGGCCGGTCGCCTCGGAGATTTCTCCGGCGGTTGCGGGCACCATCTCTGCCAGCGCCTGGCGAATGAGGTCCTGCGGCTCACCGGCGCGGGCGGTCCGTCGGACCTCACGGCCCCGTCCGGCGAACCGGGCGTAGAGCGAAGCGACGGGAAGGTCGACTGCAAACATTAGGGGCATCCTGGTGGTGGCGCGGCTCGGGCCCGGAAGGCCCGTTGAGTTCTGTTCCCAGTTACGAAGCCCGGCCTCGGCGGGTTTCAGCACAACCGACAAGTGCAACGCGGCGCTAGTTCCAACCTTTCCCCTTCCATCTGCGGTAGGGTTGTGCCTATCGTTCTCCTCAGCACCGGGGGCGGTGGCATGAAGTCCTCATTCCGGACAGCCGTCAGCGGCTTGGCCGGGAAGGAGAGGGCTTATGCCGATGCGGCGGTTTTCCTTTCCGCTGGTAGTCCATCTGTCGACGCTGTTCGGCTTGCTGACCATCGTCACCGTCGTGGCGCTGACCTGGCTGGGCTACCAGCGCATGGTCGATCTCGCCGAGGCCAACGGGAAAGAGCTGGCCGAGCAATCGGCGGCCGAGGTGAGCCAGGCGGTCGACATCGTCTTTGCCCCCGTCGAGCTGGTGACCGCGATGATCGGCGAGCACCAGGTGAACGAAGAGACCACGCTGGAAGGCCGCTTCCGGCACTTCCCGCTGTTCAGGCGCGCGCTCGACTTTCGCTCCCCAGTCGATGCCTATTTCATCGGCTATTCCAACGGCGACTTCTTCATGGTCCGCCGCATGCGCTCGGAGGGCCACAGGAGGCTGCTCGGCGTCGGCGAAGAGGTCCACTACGTCATCCAGAGCATCGACCGGGAGGGCGGCGAGGCCCGCGGCCTCATCCTCCATCTCGACGCACAGGGCGCCGTGCTGCGCCAGATGGCGCAGCCCGACTACCCGCACAGCTTCGATCCGCGCACGCGGCCCTGGTACCTGAAGGCACTGGAAACCGCCGGCGTCGCTCGTACCGATCCCTATGTCTTCAACACGACGGGTGCGCTTGGCCTGACCTTTGCCCAGCGCAGCTCGCGGGCGGGCGCCGTCGTCGGCGCCGATATCAGCCTGGCGTCTCTCTCCGAGGTGATGCGCCGGCAGAAGCCGACCACGTCGTCGCACGTGGTGCTGGTCGACCCGTCCGGCCGCGTCATCGCCGCCGACAATGCCACCGCCCTGACCGCGCTCGGCCCGGGCGGCGAGCCGACGGTGATCGGCGTCGATGCCTATCCGGCCCAGGCAGTCCGCGTGTTCAACCGGATGGAGCGCGCAGAGGACGGGCTGGTGCGCTATGACGCCGGCGGCGCCAGCTATCTGGGGTTTCGGAAGCCGGTCTCCCTGCGCAACGGCGATATGCTCAGCCTGATCATCACGATTCCGGAGCGCGAGTTGCTGGCCGCCGCGCGCAGCGCGCTTCGTGAGAATCTGCTGCTGGCGGCCGTCGTGTTCATCGCTGCGCTGGCGGCCACGCTACTGGCCGCCTGGTCGATCAGCCGTTCGCTCGCGCACCTGACGCGGGCCGCGAACCGCTTCCGCGAGTTCGACTATGCGACGCCGATTACCGAGACTTCCCGTGTCGCCGAGGTGTCTGCTCTGGCAGACAGCTTCCGGTCGTTGCAGGACACCCTGAACCGCTACGACACCCTGCTGCATCTGATCGCGCGCGAGAGGGATCTCACGTCGCTGCAGCCGACCATCCTCGGCGAGCTCTCTGCGGTGTTGGGGGTGGAGAAGGCAGTGCTCTACGTGGTGCCGCAGCAGGCCGACGGCCTGGTCGTCGCCGCGCACAAGGACGGCGCGCACATCCGGTTGACGGAGGCGCGTCCGGATGCCATCGATCCGGTGCCGGCCCTGGTGACCGAGACGCTGGCGACGGGGGAGCGGCAGGTCGCGGAAGGCCGCATCGCTGCCGAGGAGACGCGGCTGCCGGGGCTCGCCGAGGTCGCTCCGCCTGACGCCGGCTTCGAGCGCGCCCTCTGCTATCCCTTGTACGACCGCAGGAACCAGGCGATCGGCGCCATTCTCTTCCTCGATGCGGAGGGCGCCGGCGACGGCGCACGCGCCCTGGTCGGCGCGCTGAGGGGCATCGCCGCCGTGCTGCTGGAGACCCGTCAGCTCATCGTCTCGGAGAAGCATCTGTTCAAAGCCTTCATCGCCCTGATTGCCGGGGCGATCGATGCCAAGAGCCCCTATACCGGCGGCCACTGCGCGCGCGTGCCGGAGCTGACGAAGATGCTGGCGGCGGCGGCGGTGGAGTCTGTGGACGGGCCGTTCCGCGACTTCACGCTGAGCGAGGACGAATGGGACGCCGTGCACGTCGCCGCCTGGCTGCACGACTGCGGCAAGATCACCTCGCCGGATTTCGTGATCGACAAGGCGACCAAGCTGGAGACGATCTACGATCGCATCCACGAGGTGCGGATGCGCTTCGAAGTCCTGAAGCGGGATGCCGAGATCGAGCGCCTGGAAGCCGTCCTGGCGGGGGCGGACCCGCAGGCGGCGGCCAAGCTGCGCGACAGGCGGTGGGCGCAGCTCGACGACGATTTTGCCTTCGTCGCCAAGTGCAACGAAGGCGGCGAATCGATGGAGGACGTGCAGCTTGCGCGACTGAAGACCATCGCCGAGCGCGGTTGGCTGCGGACCCTCGATGACACGCTCGGCATTGCGCACGGGGAGCGCCAGCGCAGAACGGCGCAGCCGGTCCCGGGACTGCCGGTGTGGGAGCCGCTGCTGGCTGATCGGCCGCACCACATCATCCCCCGGCCGCCGCGGGAGGTTCTTGCCGCCGACAATCCCTGGGGCTTCAAGCTGCAGCAGCCCAAGCATCTCTACAACAGGGGCGAGCTGCACAACCTCTCGGTACGGCGGGGCACCCTCAACCCGGAGGAGCGCTACAAGATCAACGACCACATCATCCAGACCATCATCATGCTCTCCGCCTTGCCCTACCCGCGGCATCTGCGCGCGGTGCCGGAGCTGGCCGGCGGCCACCACGAAAGGATGGACGGCAAAGGCTATCCGCGGCAGCTCTCGCGCGACGACATGAGCCCGGTGGCGCGCATGATGGCGGTGGCGGACATCTTCGAGGCCCTGACCGCCGCGGACCGGCCGTACAAGAAGGGCAAGACGCTGTCGGATGCCATCGGCATCATGGCGCGGATGGCGCGGGACGGGCACATCGATCCGGACATCTTCGCGCTGTTCCTGTCCGCGGGGATCTACCGCGACTATGCCGCCCGCCACATGGAGCCGGAGCAGATCGATAAGGTGAAGATCGAGGACTATCTGTCGCCCCAGGCGGCCGAGTGAGACGCCTGGTCAGGGTGGCGACGGGCGCCTGAGGCGCGCCTGCCCGCTTTAGGCCTCGGCGGGCGCCTTGAGAATTTGCAGGAAGCCCTCGACGGCTTCCCCGAGCGGCCCGTCGTTCATCACCGTGACCACACCGGGGCCACCCGGCTGCTCGACGGCGCGGGCGAGG
>DATCXZ010000087.1:0-3238 GCA_036570545.1 Kiloniellaceae bacterium | reverse complement strand
TAGCAGCCGAACGCGCGGCACCCGGCCGGGAGGTTGCCGGCCGGGAGGTTGCCGGCTGCGGCAGCGGCGGCACCCGCACCACCTGCCCCGCCTCCAGCCGCTCGGAGGCCTTCATACGGCGGCCGTCGACGCGGATCTCGCCCTTGCGCAGCAGCTTCTCGAGGCGCCCGTGGGTCACCTCGGGAAAGTGCTCGCGGAACCAACGGTCGAGGCGCTGGCCGGCGGCTGCCGCCTCCACCGGGACCTGACGCACGCCAGTCATGGGCGAACCCCGGTCATGTCAGAGCCGCCCGCAGCAGCGCCACCGCGGCGAAGAAACCGCCGACCGACAGCGCCACCGAGGCCGCCACGTAGGCGGCGCAGAGCAGCAGCTCGCCGCGCTCATAGAGCAGCGCGGCGTCCAGCGAGAAGGTCGAGAAGGTGGTGAAGGCGCCGAGGAAGCCGACGGTGAGGAAGGCGCGCAGCTCCGGCGACGGCGACCAGACCAGCGCCGAGAGTTCCACGATCGCTCCCATGGCGAAGGAGCCGACGACGTTCACCGCCAGGGTGCCGAAGAGAAATCCGGGGCCGGCCCACAGCGCGACCTGCCCGACCGCCAGATGCCTGGCGACGGCGCCGAGCGCCCCGCCGAAGGCGATGGCGGCGAGAAGCTGACCCTGCATCGGCTGATGATCCCTTAGATTGCCTGGCGCGCGCCGTGCTTAGCTAGCAAAGCCGGAGGGAGGGTGCAATCGATGCGCTGGATGTTGCTGTGCGGTGAGGCCTTCCCGCCTCAGGCGGCGGCGACGGAGCCGGGGCCGGTGCCGGCGATCCAGGCCGTGCAGTTGGCGGTGTCCATCAGGTAGACGCCCATGCGGCCGAGTTCCTGCACGGCCTCGTCGGTGGCGTTGCAGAGGGCATCGGCCACCAGCACGATGCGGAAGTCGCGGGCGCTGGCCTCGTAGACCGAGGCGCGGCCGCCGGTCGAGAAGCTGAAGCCGCAGATCACGAGGGTGGTGATTTCCTGCTCGCGCAGCTTCGCTTCCAGCGGGGTGTTGTGGAAGGCGCCCCAGCGCGGGCGGTAGTGGACGTTCTCGTTGCGGCCGATCTCCTGGAAATCGCCGCCGAACAGCACCTCGGGATCGAGGCGGACGTCCTTGTTGGGCTTGATCTCGTCGATCAGCTCGGCGCCGAGGGTGCCCGGCATGAGAATGCGCAGGCCCTCCTCCACCGCCTGGCGGCGGCAGGCATCGACGTTGGAGCCGTCGGCCTTGTAGAGCCGCACCGAATGAAAGATCGGCGCATGCTGGGCGCGGAAGCTCTCGACCAGTCGGGTGATATTGGGCAGCGCCGAGTGCCAGCCGCAGGCGCGGACCGGCGATCCGGGCGACACGAAGTCGCGTTGTGCCGAGATGCAGAGGAGAGCTGCCTTACCCTTTTCGGGCACGCAGTAGTTCGCCATTTCGACCCCTCGTATGCCTGCCAGCCGACCGCGTTCCCGCGGCCGATGATTATTGTGTGAGTGACAAAATGAGGGCTGCAGCGGGATCGCACAACCGGCAAGGATGTATGGCAGATTCGCACGGCGCGCAGAGCTAGCCCGATCCCGTTCCCTTTGTCCCCTTCGGGCCGCCGGCCTTGTCGGCCTGCGCCTGTAACCTCAATTTTTCCCAGTATTCCAGCCGCTTGCGGACATCTCTTTCGAAACCACGTTCGACCGGACGATAGAAGGTCTGGCGCGGCAAGCCATCAGGAAAATAGTCCTGACCTGAAAAACCTTCGTCGGTATCGTGGTCGTAGGCATAGCCCTTGCCGTATCCCAGGTCCTTCATCAGGCGGGTCGGCGCGTTCAGGATGTGGGCCGGTGGAGCCAGCGAGCCGCTGTCCCGCGCCGCCCGCTGGGCCGCGCCGAAGGCCTTGTAGGCGGCGTTCGACTTGGGCGCCGTCGCCAGATAGATGACGAGCTGCGCCAGGGCCAGCTCGCCCTCCGGGCTGCCGATGCGCTCGAAGGCCTGCCAGGCGGCAATCGCCTGGGTCAGCGCCGCCGGGTCGGCGAGGCCGATGTCCTCCACCGCAAAGCGCACCAGGCGGCGGGCGATGTAGTGCGGGTCCTCGCCGCCGGCCAGCATGCGCGCGAACCAGTAGAGCGCGGCATCGCAGTCGGACCCGCGCAGCGACTTGTGCAGGGCGCTGATGAGATTGTAGTGGCTCTCCTGGCCCTTGTCGTAGAGCGGCGCGCGCTTCTGCACCACCTCGGCCAGGGCGGCGGTGTCCAGCCTGTCGCCGGCCTTCCAGCTTCCCTCCCCCAGCGCGAAGATCTCCTCGGCGAGGTTCAGCAGGTAGCGCCCGTCGCCGTCGGCCATGGCCATCAGCGCCTGGCGGGCCTCCGGCGTCAGCGGCAGATCGCGGCCCTCCGCCGCCTCGGCGCGCGCCAGCAGCTCGCGCAGCGCCGGCTCCTCCAGGCGCTTCAGCACCATGACCTGGCAGCGCGACAGCAGGGCGGGGTTCAGCTCGAAGGACGGGTTCTCGGTGGTGGCGCCGACCAGGATCACCGTGCCGTCCTCGACATAGGGCAGGAAGCCGTCCTGCTGGGCGCGGTTGAAGCGGTGGATCTCGTCGACGAACAACAGCGTGCCGCGCCCGGCCAGGCGGCCCTGCCGGGCGCGCTCGAACACCTTGCGCAGGTCGGCGACGCCGGAGAACACCGCCGACAGGGGCTCGAACGCCAGCTCGGTCTCGGCCGCCAGCAGCCGTGCGATGGTGGTCTTGCCGCAGCCGGGCGGCCCCCAGAGGATGAGCGAGGCAAGGCGGCCCGAACGCACCATGCGCCCGATCGGCCCCTCCGGCGCCAGCAGGTGGCTCTGCCCGACCACCTCGTCGAGCGCCTGCGGGCGCAGGCGATCCGCCAGCGGTCGCGGCGCCTGGCTTTCGAAGAGTCCGGTCATGGCTCCCCGCGCGCCTCAGGAATTGAATTCGACCCGGCGGGTCTTGCCGTCGCGCTTGAACACGATCTGCCAGCGCTCGCTGATGCGGTCGAGCGCCTCGGCCAGCTCGCCGGAGCGCCGGAAGGCCTGGCCGTTGACCGAGACGATGATGTCGCGCGCGCGGAAGCCGACGCGGTTGGCCGGCGTGCCGCGCTGCACGCGGGTGATCACCACGCCCGACCACACCTCGGGCATGTCGAGCTCCTCGGCCAGGGCGGGCGACAGGCTGGCGATGAAGGCGCCGCCCAGCGGATGGTGGCCGAGCAGCCGCAGCT
>DATCXZ010000086.1:0-10700 GCA_036570545.1 Kiloniellaceae bacterium | reverse complement strand
CTGGCCGAGGACGCCAGGACCGGCGCGCGCTGCGCCGTGCTGCATAACTCGATCTTCCCGGTGGCGCCGCTGGCCTCGCTGGCCGCGGCTGTCGCCTTCGACGCCATGGCGCCGGCGGACGGCCCGGCGGCGCCCCTGTAGGCGGGAACGTCTCGCCTGCGCCGGCGTTGATCTTGCTGGCATCTCTGGAGGCTCAGCCATGGCGCCCCGGGCAACCTGGAAGGGTTACGTGAAAGTTGCGGAGCTGGCTTTTCCGGTCGCGCTCTACGCGGGGGCGACGGCGGCCAAGCGCGTGTCCTTTCACATCCTGAACCGCAAGACGGGCAATCGCGTGCACCGCGAGTACATCGACGAGGAGACCGGCAAGCCGGTCGAGCGCGAGCAGCAGGTGAAGGGCTACGAGACCGGCGAGGACCAGTACGTCATCCTGCAGCCGGAGGAGATCGCCGAGGTGGTGCCGGAGAGCGACAAGGTGATCCGCATCGAGGCTTTCCTGCCCTGCCCGGAGGTCGACACCGTCTATTTCGACAAGCCCTACTACCTGGCGCCGCCCGACGGCGTGCTCGGCGAGTCCTTCGCCGTGCTGCGCGAGGGGATGCGGCGCAAGAAGATGGCGGCGCTGGCGCGCGCGGTGCTGTTCCGCCGCGTGCGCAGCCTGCTGCTGCGGGCCGAGGGGCCGGGGCTGGTCGCCAACACGCTGAACTTCGACTACGAGGTGCGCAGCGCCGAGGAGGCCTTCGAGGACCTGCCCGAGCTGAAGATCAAGGGCGAGATGCTCGACCTCGCCAAGCACATCATCGAGACCAAGGCCGGCGCGTTCGATCCGCGCAGCTTCGACGACCGCTACGACCAGGCGCTGGCCGAGCTGGTCCGGGCGAAGATGGAGGGGCGCGAGATCAAGGCGCCGACGCGGCCGAAGGAGGAGAAGGTCGTCAGCCTGATGGACGCGCTGCGGCGCAGCGCCGAAGGCGGCAAGGCAGGGGGCGGCAAGAAGACCCCGAAGAAGGCGGCCAAGAAGGCGGGGCGCGGAAAGCAGAAGAAGGCCGCCGCGGCGCCACGGCGCAAGGCGGGCTGATGGCGCTCACCACCTATCGCAAGAAGCGCGATTTCAAGGCGACGCCGGAGCCGCGCGGCAAGAAGGCGCAGTCCAAGGGCGGCGACAGCTACCTGATCCAGAAGCATGCGGCGCGGCGGCTGCACTACGACCTGCGCCTGGAGATGGACGGCGTGCTGAAGAGCTGGGCGGTCACCAAGGGGCCGAGCCTGGTGCCCGGCGAGAAGCGCCTCGCCGTCCGCGTCGAGGACCACCCGCTGGAATACGGCGCGTTCGAAGGGACCATTCCGAAGGGTGAGTACGGCGGCGGCACGGTGGTGCTGTGGGACCGCGGCCGCTGGTCGCCGCTTGGTGACGCCAAGAAGGGGGGCGACGCCAAGAAGGGCTACGCCAAGGGGCATCTCGACTTCGAGCTGCACGGCGAGAAGCTGGGCGGACGCTGGCACCTGGTGCGCATGGCCCACAAGCCGCGCGAGAAGAAGGAGAACTGGCTCCTCATCAAGGGCGACGACGACTTCGCGCGCGGCGACAAGGACCCCGACATTCTCGAGGAGCGGCCGGAATCGGTGAAGACCGGCCGGGTGGTCGAGGAGATCGAGGGCGAGGCGCCGGGCTGGTCGTCCAAGACCGGCAGGATCGAGCAGCCGAAGCAACGCAGGAAGCAGCTTCCCAAATCTAAGCTTCCCAAGAAGGCGAAGAAGGCCGGCCACCCCGGCTTTATCGCGCCGGCGCTGGCGACGCTGAAGGCGGCGCCGCCGAGCGGCCGCAAATGGCTGCACGAGATCAAGTTCGACGGCTACCGCCTGCAAGCCCATGTGCGCCCCCATGCCCGGAGCGGCAAGGCGAAGCTTTTCACCCGCAGCGGGCTCGACTGGACCGCCAAGTTTGGCAAGGCGGTGGTTGCCGCGCTGGCCGCGCTGCCGGTGGAGGACGCCATTCTCGATGGCGAGCTGGTGGTGGAGGAGAACGGCGGCGCCTCCGACTTCTCCGCCCTGCAGGCGGACCTCTCCGCCGGCCGCAGCGACCGCATGGTGCTCTACCTCTTCGACCTGCTCTACCTCGACGGCCGCGACCTGCGCCCGAGCCCGCTGGTCGAGCGCAAGGCGGCGCTTGCCGCGCTGCTGCGCGACACGGAGCGGCCGCTGCGCTACAGCGAGCACTTCGAGGAGGACGGCGAGCTGGTGCTGCGCCATGCCTGCCGGCTGAGCCTCGAAGGCGTGGTGTCCAAGGAGTGCGACGCGCCCTACCGCTCGGGGCGGGGAACGACCTGGATCAAGTCGAAGTGCTCCGAGCGCCAGGAGTTCGTCGTCGCCGGCTTCGTGCCCTCGACGACCGCGCGCAAGGCGATCGGCTCGCTGGTGCTCGGCTACCATCGGGGCGGCAAGCTGATCCACGCCGGGCGCGTCGGCACCGGCTTCACCCAGAAGGTGGCCGCCGCGCTGTTCAAGCGGCTGGACAAGATGAAGCAGACGAAGAGCCCCTTCGCCAAGAAGCTCACCGCCGAGGCGGCGCGTCAGGTG
This sequence comes from Kiloniellaceae bacterium, assembly GCA_036570545.1. Lineage (GTDB taxonomy): Bacteria > Pseudomonadota > Alphaproteobacteria > Kiloniellales > Kiloniellaceae > Pelagibius. The sequence continues at coordinate 8,126 of DATCXZ010000086.1, read as the reverse complement.
GTCTTCGTGCGCCCGGAGCTGGTGGCGGAAGTCGAGTTCCGCGCCTGGACCGCCGACGGCTCCGTCCGGCACGCCGCCTATCGCGGCCTGCGCGATGACAAGGCGCCCGAGGAAGTGGTGCGCGAGTCCGCCACCGCGGCGAAAGGCAAGGCGGCCGGGAAGGCGGCGCCCGCAATCCGGCTCACCCATCCCGACCGGCTCTACTGGAAGGACGCCGGCATCACCAAGCAGGGACTCGCCGAGTACTATTCCGAGGTGTGGCCGCGCATCGCGCCCTTCATCGTGAACCGACCGCTGGCGCTGCTGCGCTGCCCCGAAGGCGTCGGCGGCCAATGCTTCTTCCAGAAGCACGCCTGGCGCGGCCAGTCGAAGGAGATCCTGGAGGGCCACGATCCCCAGGGCGATGCGTCGATCATCGCGATCGACAGCCTGCCCGGCCTGCTCGGCCTGGTGCAGGGCGGCGTGCTGGAGATTCACCCCTGGGGCGCGCCGCTCGACGACCTGGAGCGGCCGGACCTGATCACCATGGACCTCGATCCCGGACCAGGCGTGGACTGGCCGGAGGTGATCGAGGCCGCCGGCGAGGTGCGCAAGCGCCTGGGCGAGGCCGGCCTGGCGAGCTTCGTGAAGACCTCCGGCGGCAAGGGCCTGCACGTCGTCGCGCCGCTGAAGCCGCGCGCCGGCTGGGACGAGGTGAAGCCCTTCGCCAAGAGCATCGCCGACGCCATGGCTGCGGACGCGCCGGAGCGCTTCGTCGCCACGGTCGCCAAGTCGAAGCGCAAGGGCAGGATTCTGATCGACTACCTGCGCAACGGCCGCGGCTCGACGGCGGTGGCGCCCTATTCGACGCGCGCGCGGCCGGGTGCCGCGGTGTCGATGCCGCTGGCCTGGGACGAGCTGGGGCCCAAGATCGGACCCGCCTATTTTACGGTGAGCAACGCGCTGCCGCGCCTCGCCGGCCTCGAGGTCGATCCCTGGGCGGAATTCTGGAAGGCCGCGGTGCCGCTGGGCGGCAAGCGCCGCAAGGCCGCGTAGTCAGCGGCGCTTGCCGCCTTTCTTTTCCTGCGCGATCGACTTCTTCAGTGCGTCCATGATGCTGACGACGTTGCTGGGCACCTCCGGCTCGGGCTCCTTGGCGGAGCGCGCGGCCTTCTTCGGCTTCTTCTTCTGCTTGCCGGCGATGATGTCCTTCAGGCGCTCCTGCACCGGGTCGGCCAGCAGGGCAGGGTCCCAGGGCGCTTGCAGGTCGTCGATCAGCTTCTGCACCAGGGTGACGAGCTTGGGCTCGGCCTTCTTCTCTTCGACGTCGCCGAAGACCTCCTTGGGATCGCGCACCTCGTCGCCGTAGCGCAGCGTCCACAGCACGATGCCCTTGCCGCGCGCCTGCAGCATCACCGCCCGCTCGCGGCGCGCCAGCACGAGGCGGGAGATGCCGACGGTATCGGTCGCTGCCATGGCCTCGCGGATCACCGCGAAGGCCTCCTGCGCCACCTCGTCGTCGGGCATGAGGTAATAGGGGGTGTCGTACCACACCCACTCGATGCTGTCGGCGGGCACGAACTGCTCGATGTCGATGGTGCGCGTGCTCTCCAGGCCGACCGCCTCCAACTCGTCGTCCTCCAGCATGACGTAGCGGTCTTCCTCGATCTCGTAGCCCCTGACCTCGTCGTCGTCGCCGACCGGCTTGCCGGTCTCGGCATCGACGTAGCGGCTGCGGACGCGATTGCCGGTTTTGCTGTTGAGGGTGTGGAAGCGCACCTTCTCGCGGTCGCTGGTGGCCGGCGTCAGCGACACCGCGCAGGTGACGAGCGACAGCTTCAGGTAGCCTGTCCAGTAGGGGCGCGGCGCCATCTCGGGGCCTCCAGCGGAAGCGCGACCCCTGTAAACGCGCGAGGGTGGAGATGGTTTCGCGGCGTTGGGTCGGGACGGGCAGTGGCCGCAGGGAAGGCCTCGATAGCGCCGGGGCCTTCCTTGCAGCGCCGTGGGCGTGCGTGCCGTCCCGGCGTCGGAAGGGCGGCGCTACCGGTTGCGGCCGCACCGACTTACCTACTCAAGCCATTGAAACATTACAAATAATTTAGGTTCCGCGCCTTGACATTAGGGCTCTGATTTTACCAGGAAAGAGCATTGCCGTCGTAGTGCGCCAGCACAGGTCGGCACCGGAAAACGGCTTCTAGGGAAAAACTGGGAGAATGCCAATGTCCGGCGAGGGGCCCGGTCGCGAGTCCGGCCAGATGATCGTTGCCGACGGACTCGTGCGCCGCTACGGCGCGGTCACCGCCGTCGAGGATGTTTCCTTCGAGATCGGCCGGCACGAGGTGGTCGGCTTGCTCGGCCATAACGGCGCCGGCAAGACCACCATCATGAAAATGATCGCCGGCTATCTGGAACCCACCGCGGGGCGCGTGCTGGTGGACGGCATCGAAGTGGAGCGGGACCGGGCGGTCGCGCAGGCCCGCCTCGGCTACCTGCCAGAAAACTGCCCGCTCTATCCAGAGATGACCGTGCTCGAGCACCTCGACTTCGCGGCCGAGCTGCGCGCGCTGCACGGCGCGGCTCGCCTGGCCGCCGTGCGCCGGGCGATGGCGGCGACCGAGCTACTGGAGAAGGCGACGCAGCGCATCGCCACGCTGTCGCGCGGCTATCGCCAGCGGGTGGGCGTCGCCCAGGCGATCCTCCACCAGCCGAAGGTCCTGATCCTGGACGAGCCGACCAACGGCCTCGATCCCTCGCAGATCCGGCAGATGCGCAGCCTCATCAGGCGGCTCGCCGAGCATGCGACCGTCATTCTCTCGACCCACATCCTGCAGGAGGTCCAGGCGGTCTGCGACCGCGTGATCATCGTCAACCGCGGCCGGGTGGCGCTCGACTCGCCGCTGGCGGAGCTGAACAAGGGCGGTCGCCTGCGGGTGGTCACCGACGGCCCGCCGGCCGAGGTGCAGAAGATGCTCGCCGCGGCGGCCGGCACGGCTGAGGTCGAGCTGGCCGAGCCCGAGCTGGCCGAGGTCGAGCTGGCCAAGGTCGAGTTGGCGGAAGGCCGCGGCCGCGCGCGCGCCTACGCGCTGGGTCTCGACGGCCACGATCCCGGCGAGGTCGCCGCGCGGGTCGCGCGCGCCGTTCACGAGAAGGGCTATGCCCTGTTCGAGCTGCGCTCGGAGCAGCGCGACATCGAGGCGGTCTTTGCGCAGATCGCCGCCGGCGGCGATGCGAAGGAGGCGGCCCATGCGTAGCATCTGGCACGTCGCCCGCAAGGAGATGGCGGCATTCTTCTCGTCGCTGGCCGCGCTCATCTTCATCGGCGTCTTCCTCGCCGTCTGCCTCTTCGTGTTCTTCTGGGTGGAGACCTTCTTCGCCCGCAACATCGCCGACGTACGCCCGCTGTTCGAGTGGATGCCGCTGCTGCTGATCTTCCTGGTGTCGGCGTTGACGATGCGGCTGTGGAGCGAGGAGCGCCGCTCCGGCACTCTCGAGTTCCTGCTGACCTCGCCGGTAAGGCCGGCCTACCTGGTGCTCGGCAAGTTTCTCGCCTGCCTCGGGCTGGTCGCGATCGCCCTGGCGCTGACCCTGCCGCTGCCGCTGACCGTGGCGCAGCTCGGCCCGCTCGACTGGGGGCCGGTCGCCGGCGGCTATCTCGCGACGCTATGCCTCGCCGCCGCCTACATCGCCATCGGCCTCTTCGTCAGTGCGCGCACCGACAACCAGATCGTCAGCCTGATCGTCACCGCGCTGATCTGCTGCGCCTTCTACCTCATCGGCTCCGATGCGCTGACGCGCCTGCTCGGCAACTGGGGCGGCGAGGCGCTGAAGCTTCTGGGCAGCGGCTCGCGCTTCGAGTCGATCACGCGCGGCGTCATCGACTTCCGCGACATCTACTACTACCTCAGCATCCTCGGCGTGTTCCTGGTGCTCAACGTCTACGCGCTGGAGCGCCCGCGGTGGTCGGCCGAGGGCGGCAACGGCCGGCATTTCTGGTGGCGGCTGGGGGCCGGCCTGCTCGCCGCCAACCTGCTGGTGGCGAATGTCTGGCTGCAGCAGGTGGGCTGGGCGCGCATCGACCTCACCGAGGGCAACCTTTACTCCATCTCCGATACCACTCGTTCCTACCTGAACCAGCTCCAGGAGCCGCTGCTGATTCGCGGCTACTTCAGCGCCGAGACGCACCCACTGCTGGCCCCGCTGGTGCCGCGCCTGCGCGACCTGATGGAGGAGTACGAGGTGGCCGGCGCGGGCCGCGTGAGGGTCGAGTTCGTCGATCCGCTGCAGGCGCCGGCGCTGGAGGAGGAGGCGAACCGGCGCTACAACATCCAGCCGGTGCCGTTCCAGACCACCAGCAAGTACCAAGCCTCGGTCACCAACTCATACTTCGACATCGTCGTCCAGTACGGCGACGAGTTCGAGACGCTGGGCTACGGCGACCTCATCGAGATCAAGGCCGGGAACGGGGGCGATATCGACGTCGATCTGCGCAATCCGGAATACGACATCAGCCGCGCCATCAGGAAGGTGCTCTATGCCTACCGCAGCGGCGGCGATCTCTTCGCCAACCTGCCGGCGCCGGTGACGCTCGAGGCCTACGTCTCGCCGGAGGCCGAGCTGCCCGAGCCGCTGCCGCAACTCCGCCGGGACTTGGAAGCTCTGATCAGCGAGTTGAAGGCGGAGGGCGGCGGCAAGTTCACGGCGGAGCTGCGCGATCCGGCGGCGGAGGGCGGCGCGCTCGCCCGCGAGCTCAGTGAAACTTATGGGCTGCAGCCGCTCAGCGTCGGCCTGCTGGACCCGCGGCGCGTGTGGTTCCACCTGGTGCTGCGCAGCGAGGAGCGGGCGGTGCAGGTCGCATTGCCGGGAACCCTCGACAAGCAGGCGTTGCGCCGTTCCATCGAGGCCGGCTTGAAGCGCTTCGCCCCGGGTGCCCTGCGCACGGTGGCGCTGAGCACGCCGGCGCCGCCGCGGGCGCCGGGCCGATTTGCGATGCCGGGTGCAGATACTCTGCGTTTCGGCCTGCTGCGCGAGCGCCTGCGCGACAATGCCGTGGTCGAGGCGGCGGACCTGGCCGACGGGCGCGTGTCGGAGCGGGCCGACCTGCTGTTCGTCGCGGCGCCGGAGAAGCTGGGCGAGAAGGAACTCTTCGCCATCGACCAGTTCCTCATGAAGGGCGGCACGGTGGTGCTGGCTGCCTCGCCCTTCGTGCCGACGTTCGCGCAGGGCTTCGCCGCGCGCAAGGTCGACACCGGCCTCGAGGACTGGCTCGCGCACCATGGCATTACGATCGAGGAGAGCATGGTGCTCGATTCGCAGAGCGCGGCGCTGCCGGTCCCGGTGGAGCGCGAGGTCGGCGGCGTGCGCGTGCGCGAGCTCCGCATGCTCGATTACCCCTACTTCGTGGACGCGCGCGGCGAAGGCCTGGCCGATGGCAGCGCCCCGACCGCGGGGCTGCACGAGCTGACGATGTCCTGGGCCTCGCCGATCCGGCTCGACCGCGCGGCGCTGGGCGAGCGGCAGGCGGTCGAGCTGGTGACCTCTTCGCCCGCCGCCTGGACGGCGGACTCCACGCAGATTGCGCCCGACTACCGCGCGCATCCGGAGGGCGGCTTCGCGACCGGCGAGGACACCGGCCGCAAGACGCTCGCCGTGGCCGTCGAGGGCAGCTTCGAATCCTACTTTGCCGGCAAGCCGTCGCCGCTCGCCGAGGCGGCCGCGGAGAGCGCAGAAGGCGACGACGCCGGAGAGGGTGCAGGGGAGGGTGCAGAGGAAGAGGCAGGCGAGGAGGCCGGGGAGCCAGTGATCACCAACGTCATCGAGCGCTCGCCGGACAGCGCGCGCATCGTGCTGCTCGCCTCGGGCAGCTTCCTCAGCGACGACGTGCTCGACCTGCTCTCGGGCGCCGGGCGTTCGCGGTACCTGACGCCGGTGGCCTTCGCGGCGAACATCGTGGACTGGTCGCTGGAGGACCGTGGCCTGCTCGCGCTGCGCAGCCGCGGCGGGCACTTTGCACGAACCCTGGCGCCGCTCGATCGCAGCCAGCAGCTCGTCGCGGAATATGCCAACTACGGACTGGCGTTCCTCGGTCTGGCGCTGGTGTTCGGCGTGCGCCGCCTGACGCAGCGCCGCGCAACGCAGCGCTACGTGCAGGCCCTTCAGCTTCAAGGAGGCTGAGCCATGCGACGACTTGCCGTGATCCTTTCCGGGCTGCTCGCCGTCCAGGTGGCGGGGGCCGTCGCCCTCGCCGTCACCGGCCCCGACTACGGCGCCTTCAAGCCGAGCGAGCCGCTGGTCGCCTTCGACCCGGCGGCGGTGCAAGAGATCAGCATCGACGCCGGCAAGAAGGAGGGCGAGGAGGAGGCCGTGGTCCTGCGCCGCGAGGGCGAAGGCTGGACGCTGCCGGGGCTCTACGGCTTTCCGGCCGACGACGACAAGGTGGCGAAGCTGATGGAGAACCTTGCGGGCCTGAAGAGGGGGTTGCCGGTGGCGACCTCCGGCGCTGCGCTGGAGCGCTTCAAGGTCACCGAGGAGAGCCACGAGCGTCGTATCGTGCTGAACGGCGGCGACGGCACGCTGGGCGAAGTCCTCATCGGAACTTCGCCGTCGTTCCGCCAGGTGCACGCACGCACGCCCGAGGACGATGTCGTCTTCAGCGTCGCCTTCGAGACCTATGAGGCCGGGACGCGCGCCGACGACTGGATGGACCGTCAGGTCCTGCACATCCCGGAGGAGGAGATCGAGCGCATCGTCCTGCCCACGGTGACCCTGGCGCGCGCGGAGGACAAGTTCGTCGTCGAAGGTCTCGGCGAGGGCGAGGAGGCCAACGCGGAAGCCGTGAGCAACCTGGTCGACAAGATCGCCCGGCTCAGCTTCTCCACGGTCGAGGGCAAGGGAGAGGAGGCCCTGGCGCGCCTCGCCGAGCCAGCACTTACCGTAACGGTAGAGCGCAAGGAGGCGCCCGCCGTCACCCTGCGCCTGGCGAAGCTGGACGGAGAGGAGGACTACCTCCTCGCGTCCAGCACGCAGAACTATCTGTTCCGCGCCGCGAAATACGCGGTCCAGCCGCTCGTCGACGCCAAGCGGGAAGGGCTGGTGAAGGCGGCCCAGGCGAAGCCCAAGTCATCGATCTCGGAAAAGCAGGGCGGCGGCACGCAAGCGGGCGAGGAAGCCGCCGACAAAGACGGCTCCGGCTAGATCTGACCACGTGAATCCGATCTACTTCGAAAGGGTAGAGCAGGTCAGGGTCGGTGGATCGCCTCCGGCGATTCCATCCGACCCTGACCTGCTCTAGCGGAAGAAGCTGCCGTAGATGAACGAGGCGCCGCCGACGACGATGAGCGCCTCGACGAAGAGTGTGTGCACACGGATGTCGGTGCGCTTCACGATCCAGGCGGCGACCCAGGTGCCGGGGATGGTGCAGAGCCCCATCGCCAGGGCGATGAGGAAGAGCGACGGGGTCAGCGCGTCGAGGCCGCCGAAGAAAATCACCTTGGCGAAGTTCACGATGACGGCGATGGCCGCATCGGTCGCCAGCAGGGCCGGACCGGCGAGACCGAAGCCCATGAGGATCGGGAGCACCAGCAGGCCGGCGCCGACGATGATGGAGGAGAGGAAGCCGAAGGCGCCGGAGACGGCGATGACCGTCGGCCTGCTCGGTTCCATCAAGCGGCCCGCGGTCCAGCGGCGCAGCGGCACCGAGGCGATGAGAATGGCGCCGAGCAGGCCCTGCACCAGGTCGGACTCCAGGCGCACGTAGAGCAGGGCGCCGAGCGCCGAGGCCGGCACCGCCGTGCCGGCGATCAGCGCGATGCGCTTTGGCTGCATGTATTCGCGGTAGAACCAGGCGCGGCTGCCGTTGTTGATGAGCATCAGCACGGAGATCACCGGGATCACGTTCTTGGGGCCGATGATCGGCGTGATGAAGAGCGTGATGATCATTCCCGAGCCGACGCCGCTCATGCCGCCGAGCGCCGCCGCGAAGAAGCAGACGGCGACGGCCAGCAGCACCGTCAGCGGCGTGAGGCCCGGCAGCAGGGCGTTCAGGGTGTCCAAGCCAGCCAGGGCGTCCAAGCCAGCGGTCGCCTCACGCGCCGGGCCGGCGCAGCGGCGCGGCGGAGAAGGCGCCGCCGGCGTCGAACAGGCCGGTGGCG
>DATCXZ010000085.1:0-17572 GCA_036570545.1 Kiloniellaceae bacterium | reverse complement strand
CCCGGACCTCTGGGACGCCGGCGGCGACCCCGCGACCGCCCTTCGGGCCCTTCAGGCAGCCCTCGCCGAAACGGCCTGACGGGCGTTGCAGGTCCGGGGGCAAGCTGATAGCTTCCGCGCGCTTTTGCACCACCCTCTTCCCGGCCACCCCCTTTCCCGGACGATCCCTTCATGAAGATCAACGGCAACGCGATCCGCCCTGGCAACATCATCGAACACAAGGGCCGCCTGTGGCGCGCTGTGAAGATCCAGCACACCCAACCCGGCAAGGGCGGCGCCTACCTGCAGTGCGAGTTGAAGGACATCCGCGACGGCACCAAGCTGAACGAGCGCTTCCGCGCCAGCGAGGACGTCGAGCGCGTGCGCCTCGATCAGAAGGACTACCAATATCTCTACATCGAAGGCGACATGCTGACCTTCATGGACAATGAGACCTATGAGCAGATCTCCGTCCACGAGGACCTCGTCGGTGAGCCGGTGGTGTTCCTTCAGGAGGGCATGACGGTCACCATCGAGTCCTACGAGGAGGAACCGATCTCCGTGATGCTGCCGGACACCGTGGTGATGAAGATCGTAGAGGCGGACCCGGTGGTGAAGGGGCAGACCGCCTCCTCCTCCTATAAGCCGGCGGTGCTCGAGAACGGCGCCCGAATCATGGTGCCGCCGCACATCGAGTCCGGCACCAGGGTGGTGGTGAACACCGCCGACGCCAGCTACGTGGAGCGGGCCAAGGACTGAGCCGCCCGCACCTCCCTCCCCGCTCTCGCCTCCCACCCCTCCCGCACTTCCGGAACCCGATTCTTTCATGGCCCCCCGCTCCGCCCTCTATAACGTCATGTTCAAGGCCGCTGGGAAGGCGGCGCGCGGCCTCAAGCGGGACTTCGGTGAGGTCGAGAACCTGCAGGTCTCGCGCAAGGGGCCGGCCGACTTCGTGTCGACCGCCGACCACAAGGCCGAGAAGGTGATCCACGACGAACTGGAGAAGGCGCGCCCCGGCTACGGCTTTCTCATGGAGGAGTCGGCCGAGGTGCCGGCCAGCGACGACAGCGGGCGGCGCTGGATCGTCGATCCCCTCGACGGCACCACCAACTTCCTGCACGGCCTGCCGCACTTCGCCATCTCCATCGCCCTGGAGGAGCGCGGCGAGGTGATCGCCGGCCTGATCTACGACCCGATCAAGGACGACCTCTTCTTTGCCGAGAAGGGCCAGGGAGCCTTCCACAACGACCGCCGCCTCAGGGTTTCCGCGCGGAACCGCCTGAACGAGTGCCTGGTCGCCACCGGCGCCCCCTTCGCCGGCAAGGGCGACCGCCCGCTGTTCCTCGGCGAGATCGACGCCGTGATGGCGAGCACCGCCGGCATCCGCCGCTGGGGCGCGGCCGCCCTCGACCTCGCCTACGTGGCAGCCGGCCGCTTCGACGGCTTCTGGGAGCGCGGGCTTTCCCCCTGGGACTACGCGGCCGGCATGATCGTTGTCCGTGAGGCCGGCGGCTACATCAGCGAAATGAACGGTAAAACCGTTTCCCTGGACAGCCCCAGCATCCTCGCCAGCAACAATGCGATCCACAGCGATCTGATGAAGCTGCTGCGCAAACCTTTAAGTAACTAAAAGAGCCAATAATGCGATCCCTGGCGGTCGGTCCTCCGGCCGCGCACCGCCCGCTGGCGCCTGCAATGCAGGTTGTCCGGCGAGCGTGGCCAGCATAGGGTTAACCATAGCGGGTAGCCGGGGAATTGGGGCACAGGGGCTCATGAGCAGAAACGCAGCGCACGGCCGCAAGGCTGCCGACAATCGGCCGGGAAGCCGCCGCTCCGGGCGGATTCCCGCGACCGCGGGGGCCTTCGCGCTGGCGCTGGGGCTCACCCCCGCCGTCGCTCCCGAGGCCGCCGCGCAGTCGAATTCGGGCATCTATATCAACAACGACGTGCTGAACAGCCTCGGGCCTGGTCCCGAGGCCGCGCCCTTCGCGCCGCTGGCGCCAGCCGCCCCGCCGACCCCGCTGTCACCGTATGGCGCGCCGGCCTCCCAGACGCCCACAATGGCGCCGGCCGCCGGCAGCGGCAGCCTCGGCTTCCAGCCCTACGGCACCGGCAACTTCGTGGTGACCCGCCCCGGCACCCTGCTGTTCCCGCCGCTGCAGGCCCCCACCAGCACGCTGATACCGGGCTTCGCCGGCGCCGGCGATAGCCACACCGCCAACCACGCCGCCCGGACCCAAGCCTTCGACAACGCCTTCGCCGAGGGCCCGGAGCCCAGCTCGCAACTCCTGATCCCCTTGCAGGACCCCGGACACACGCCGGGCGGGGCCCCAGGCTGGACGGGCGCGCCGAGCAGCGACAGCGTCATCGTGTTCATGGACAACCTGCCGCCGGCCGACCCCAACGCCGATCCGGCGAGTGCGCCGGTGCTGGTCCTGAGCGCCCCACCGCAGCCGGCGCCGCGCAAGCCCGAGGTGCCGGCAGAGATGCTGGCGGACTGGCCATCGACGCCTGCCGACGAGGCGCTTGGCGAGTTGGCGCCCGAGTTCGCGGCGGCACCGCTCCCCGAACCGCCGGCGATTGCCGAGCTGCCGCCCGAGCCGGTTCGGCCCCAGCCAGTTGTATCCGAGCCCGCCGTATCTAAGCCGGTAGTATCCGAGCCGGTAGTATCCGAGCCGGTCCTGGCCGAGCCGGCCGAAACGCCCCTCGCCGAGCCGACGGCCAACGAGCCCGTAGCCGCTGAAGCGACCGCGACCCAGCCGAGCGGTGACGCGACACCGGCGCCGGACCTGGCTGAGGCCCCCACCCCAGCCATGCCCGAAGCTGGCACGGCACCGGTCAGCCTGCTGCCCGCCGAGGCTTCACTCGCCCAGGCGTCCGCCCCAGAAGTTCCCCCAAGCATGGCCTCTCCTGGTACGGCTCCCGCTGCTGCGATGCCCCCCAACGAGATGCCCGGCAACGAGATGAACGCCACGCCGGCCGGCCTGCAAACCGCCAGCCTCAGTGTCGGCAGCATCGGGGACACCAGCCTCCTGTTCGAGGTCGACTCGGCTGAGCTCAGCCCCGAGGTGCAGTCGGAGCTGCGATCGCTGGCCGAGGCCCTGCGGGGCGACGCCGGCGCCATCCAGGTGCTCGGCTTCGCCGGCCCCCAGGCTGATGTCGGGGCCGGTGGCGAGGCCAACGGCCAGAACGCTGTCGAGGATCAGGCCCGCAAGCTGGCGCTGTCACGGGCGCTGAAGGTGCGCAGCTTCCTCATCGACGCCGGCATCCCCTCGACGCGCATCCGGGTGCGTTCGCTGGGCGACCGCGTCGAAGGCGGCCCCGCGAATCGGGTCGACATCAAGCCGATTGGCAGCTAACCCTTAGGTGGCGACTTAAGGCGGAGTCTCGGCCGCGCCGATCGCGGCAGGGGCGAATTTGCCTTATGATCGTCGCCACCCGCGCCGCTGCTCCCGAGGGTTAGACCGCCGGCATGTCCTTTCTGCAGACCTACCTCCTCCGCATGGCGGTGTTTCTGGTGCTGGTGGCGATCGCCGCCGCCTTTATCGCGCCCGGGCTGCAAGACGCCTTCCTCGCCAACGTCTGGCTGAACGGCCTCATCCTCCTCATTCTCCTGGTCGGCATCGTCTACAGCTTCGTGCAGGTGCTGAGGCTGCGCGGGGAGATCTACTGGCTGGAGACCCTGCGCCGCGAGAGCCGCGGCGGGCTCGTCTTCCCGGGAGCCCTCTCGCAGGAGAGCCCGCCGCGCCTGCTGGGGCCGATGGTCACCATGATCGGCGACCGCGCCGGCCGGCTCAGCCTCTCTACCACGTCGATGCGCTCGCTGCTGGATACCATCCAGGCCCGCATCGAGGAATCGCACGAGATCTCACGTTACGTCGTCGGCCTGCTGATCTTCCTCGGCCTGCTCGGCACCTTCTGGGGCCTGCTGGCAACGGTCAACTCGGTGGGCGAGACGATTGGCGGCCTCTCGGCCGGCACTGGCGATGTCGTTACCCTGTTCGAGAACCTGAAAGGCGGCCTGCAGGCCCCACTGTCCGGCATGGGCACGGCCTTCAGCTCCTCCCTGTTCGGCCTCGGCGGCTCACTGGTGCTCGGCTTTCTCGAGCTCAGCTCGGCGCAGGCCCACAACCGCTTCCTCAACGAGCTGGAAGAGTGGCTGTCCAGCGTCACCAAGCTGTCTTCCGGCGGCGCCTTCTCCGGCGAAACCGAGCAGCCGGTCTCGGCCTATGTGCACGCCCTGCTGGAGAAGACGGCCGACAGCCTGGAGCAGCTTCAGCGCACCATCGCCCGCGGAGAGGAAGACCGCGCTTCGGTGAACCATAACCTTGCCGCACTGACCGAGCGCCTGAGCAACCTCACCGAACACATGCGCACCGAACAGTCGGTCATGCTGTCGATCGCGGAAACCCAGTCGAGCCTGAAGACGCTGCTCACACGGCTGGCCGACGCCGGCCAGGATGCCGGCCTGGACAAGGCGAGCAAGGGTCATATCCGCAACATCGACCTGCGCCTCGAGCGGCTGTCCTCGGACCTGGCGCACGGCCGCGACAGCACCGTGGAGGAACTGCGCAGCGAGATACGCCTGCTCACCCGCACACTCGCCGCCATGGCCGAAGAGGGCTGACGCCCTATGCATTCGCTGCGCCGATCACGCCGCTCGATCAACATCTGGCCAGGCTTCGTCGACGCCCTCACCACCCTGCTGCTGGTGGTGATCTTCGTCCTCATGGTTTTCATGGTGGCGCAGTTCTTCCTCTCGATCGCCATCAGCGGCAAGGACGAGGCGTTGACGCGGCTCGAGTCCGAGATCAACGAGCTGGCCGAGCTGCTGGCGCTCGAGCGCAGCGCCAACACCGAGCTGCGCGTCAATGTCGGACAGCTCTCGGCCGAGCTGCAGTCGTCGCTGGCGTCGCGCGAGTCCCTCGCCGGACAGCTCGCCGCGCTGTCCGAGGAGCGCGAGTCGCTCGCCAACCAGCTTGCCGCCCTCGCAGACGAGCGCGACCGTCTCGCCGCCCTGGTCGACGAGGAGCGCAGCGAGCGCGAGCGCCTGAGCGGACAGCTCGGCAGCAGCGAGCGCGAGCTCGCCCAGACGCGCAGCGAGCTGGACGACGCGCGCGACCGGCTCAACGCCGCCGTCGCCCGCCTCGAGGTCGAGCAGAACAAGCTGGAGGAGGCGCTGGCCGCCATCGCCGCCAACAGGGCGGAGCTGGAAGACGCCTACCAGACGATCGACGTCGACAAGGAAACGATCGAGGCGCAGCTCGCCGAGCTCGCCATCCTGAAATCGCTGCGCGACGACCTGGTGAGGAAGCTGCAGGAGTCGGAAGGCTCGCTTGCCGAGCAGCGCGAGCTCTCGGACGAGGCACAGCTCCAGGTGACGCTGCTGAATCGCCAGCTCGCCGCGCTGCGCGAGCAGCTCGCGCAGGTGTCGGAAGCGCTTGAGATCTCCGAGGCCGAGAACAAGGAACAGGAGGTGCAGATCGCCGATCTCGGCAAGCGCCTCAACGTCGCGCTGGCCAGCAAGGTGCAGGAGCTGGCGCGCTACCGCTCGGAGTTCTTCGGCCGCCTGCGCGAGATCCTCGGCAGCCGCGAGGACATCCGCATCGTCGGCGACCGCTTCGTGTTCCAGTCCGAGATCCTCTTCGCCAGCGGCTCGGCGACGATCGAGCAAGACGGCCGTCCGCAGCTCGCCCGCCTCGCCGGCACGCTGAAGGAGATCGCCGCCGACATTCCGGACGACATCGACTGGGTGCTGCGCGTCGACGGGCACACCGACCGCCGGCCGATCGACACCCTCGCCTTCCCCTCGAACTGGGAGCTGTCGACGGCGCGCGCCGTCTCCGTAGTGAAGTTCCTCATCGAGCAGGGCATTCCGCCGGCCCGCCTGGTCGCCGCCGGCTTCGGCGAGTTCCAGCCGCTCGACACCGGCAACGACGAGATCGCCTACCGCCGCAACCGCCGCATCGAGTTCAAGCTGACCGAGCGCTGAGCGCTCTCGCCACAAGCTGTCATCCCGAAAGCGACTCGGCCCCTACCAATCGTCATGCTCGGGCTTGACCCGAGCATCCAGGGCAAGCGCACGAGCGGTCGCCCTGGACCCTCGGGTCGAGCCCGAGGGTGACAACTTGGGGGCGGCACCGCTCGTGCGAGCCTCCCCCGCTTGGTGCTTCCTACCCCTGCGACGCGCTCGGCTGCGCTTCCGTCGCCTCGCCCAGCGCGGCCGCCTGGTCGAATTGCAGCGTGGCGAGGCGCGCGTAGAGGCCGCCGGATGCCGCCAGCTCGCCGTGGCGGCCGCTCTCGACCAGGCGGCCCTCGTCGATCACCAGGATGCGGTCGGCCTTCAGCACGGTGGCGAGGCGGTGGGCGATGACCAGCGTCGAGCGTCCGGCCATGAGGCGGTCGAGCGCCTGCTGCACCACGCGCTCGCTCTCGGCATCGAGCGAAGAGGTCGCCTCGTCGAGCAGCAGCAGTGGTGGGTCCCTGAGGATGGCGCGGGCGATGGCGAGGCGCTGACGCTGGCCGCCGGAGAGGCGCACGCCCTTCTCGCCGAGATAGGTGTCGAGGCCTTGCGGCAACTGCTCGAGGAAGTCGAGCGCGCCCGCCGCCTCGGCCGCCGCACGCACCTCGGCATCGCTGGCCGCCGGATGGCCGTAGCGGATGTTCTCCCAGGCATTGGCCGAGAACACCACCGGCTCCTGCGGCACCAGCCCGATGCGCGCCCGCAGCGCGGCCGGATCTGCGTCGCGCAGCGCCACCCCATCGAGGCGGATGGTCCCGCCCTGGGGGTCGTAGAAGCGCAGCAGGAGCTGGAAGATCGTGGTCTTGCCGGCGCCCGAGGGGCCGACGATGGCGACCTTCTCGCCCGGCTCCACCGCAAAGCTGAGGCCCTGCAGGGCGGAGCGATCGGGCCGCGAGGGGTAGTGGAAGACCACATTCTCGAAGGCGACGGCGCCGCGCGCCGGCTCCGGCAGGGGAACCGGATCGGCCGGCGCGGTGATCTCCGGCGCGACCGACAGCAGGTCGAGCAGGCGCTCGACGGCGCCGGCGGCGCGCTGCAGGTCGCCGACCACCTCGGAGAAGGCGCCGGCGGCGCCGGCCACCACGATGGCGTAGAACACGAAGGCCGAGAGGTCGCCGGCGCTGATGCGCCCGCTGAGAACGTCGTGGCCGCCGATCCACAGGATGATGCTGACCGCGCCGAACACCAGCAGCATGACCACCGCGGTCAGCATGGCACGCGCCGCGACGCGCTGGCGCGCCGCCTGGAACGCCGCCTCGACACGCGCGCTGAAGTGGCGCCGGTCGGCCGCCTCGTGCACGAAGGCCTGCACCGTGCGGATGGCATCCAGCGCCTCGCCCGCATAGACGCCGAGGTCGGCGACGCGGTCCTGGCTGGCGCGGCTGAGCCGGCGCACGCGCCGGCCGTAGGTGAGGATCGGCAGCAACACCATCGGCACCACCAGGAACACCAGCGCCGTCAGCTTCGCCGAGGTGATGACCAGCAGCACGGTGCCGCCGATGAGCAGCAGGAAGTTGCGAATTGCGATGGAGACAGAGGAGCCGACGACGGTCTGCAGCAGCGTGGTGTCGGTGGTGAGGCGCGACAGCACCTCGCCGGTGCGCGTGAGCTCATAGTAGGCCGGCGACAGCGTGAGGATATGGTTGAAGACCTGCTGGCGGATGTCCGCCACCACCCGCTCGCCGAGCCAGGAGACGAGGTAGAAGCGCGCATAGGTGGCCAGTGCCAGCACGCCGACGACCCCGAACAGCACCAGCACCGCCTGGTTCAGCAGCGCGGCGTCGCTGCCGGCGAAGCCTTCGTCGACCAGGCGGCGCAGGCCCATGCCGAGCGCCAGCACGGTCGTCGCGGCGACCAGCAGGGCAGCGAGCGCGCCGGCGAGCTGCGGCTTGTAGGGCCGCACGAAGCGCCACAGCTCGACCAGCAGTTTCAGGCTGCCGCGCGCGCGCGCCTCCTCGCTGAGCGGCGCCGGCACCGCTGAAGACATCCGCATGGAATCAATCCCTTCGGCCGCGCGGGACAGCGCGGGCAGCCGGAAGATAGCGCCTCGCCGGCGGCTTGGCGAACCCTGAAAAGCCCGCTGCGCCTGGGCAAAGCGCCGCATATTGCGCTTTCTGCAACCAGAGTCCCAGGGCCGCGGAAAAGCCGCGAAAATCCGGTGATTTCCCTGGCAGCCCAAGGCTTGCGCCGAACCGCGGTCTCAGGTATACAGCGCGGCGCTTTAGAGGACCTGAGCCATGAAGAAAGACATCCACCCCGACTATCACGAGATCACCATCGTGATGACCGACGGGAGCGAGTACAAGACCCGCTCGACCTACGGCAAGCCGGGCGTCACCATGCGCCTGGACATCGACCCCAAGACGCACCCGGCCTGGACCGGCGAGCATCGCCTGGTCGACAGCGGCGGTCAGGTGGCGAAGTTCAACAAGCGCTTCGGCAGCTTCGGCCTGAAGCAGTAGGCTTCGGCCCGCCCAGCGGGCTGGGCCTCGCAGCTACGCAAAGGGCGGCATTTCTGCCGCCCTTTTGTCTTGCCTTCTCTCTGACCGTCATGCTCGGGCTTGACCCGAGCATCCAGGGCGACCGCTCCCATCGCTTGCCTCTGGACCCTCGGCTCGGGGGCCGAGGGTGACGGTGTGAGTGGAGGGCGACGCCGGTGCGTCCGACCGCAGTCGGCATGCACTCGCAGCCCATGGCATCTCTACCGCACCCGGCGTTGCGGCGCGTCCTGCAGGGCATCGAGGCGGGCGACCCGCTGGTAGAGCCCCAGCGAGCGCTCGAGCAGCTCGGCAAGGCGCGGCCGCAGGCTGCCCTCGACAGGGGGCCTGACCTCACCGCAGACCGACTGCCCGCCCAGGCGGTGCTGCGGCGCCCGCGCCTCCTCGCGCGTCATCTCGCCGGCATGCACCGCTTTTTGCACCAGGAGCCAGGCCATCACCTGGGTGAGCCTCGAGGTCAGCCGCATCGCCTCGCAGCTCGCCAGCATGCGGTCGTTCGGCATCATCCGCTCGCGCTCGCGCGGCTCGACATGGGTCAGGTAGTCGCGCGCCTCGCGGGTCAGCCCCAGGGCTTCCTCGAAGGTGCTGTCGAAAAAGGCGACGGTGGCGTCGGGCAAGGGCGGAATCTCGCGCCGGGAACAGGTGGAGCGGCGGCGGGCACGACCGGGCCGGCCCATCGCCGGGCGAAGCAAATAGTCTAGCCGGACCCGGCTTAACAATCCCTTTGGCCCGGCCTTTCGGGGGCGGCACCCTAGATCGGATCGTTGTCAGGTGGAACCGCGGCGCGGTTCCACCTGACCACGTGAATCCGATCTACTTCAAAAGGGTAGAGCAGATTCACAGGGTCGGTGGATCGCCTCCGGCGATTCCATCCGACCCTGATCTGCTCTAGCGATCCCGCCCTTGCATGGAAAGGATTTATATCCTGTCCCCACCCACCGGGAACGGGCCTTGAATCGCCCCAAGGCCTTGCCGATATAGGGTTTGCCGCCCCGGAAGGGCGCCTCCTGGAGGGCTCTCACTGGAGGGGCGGCATCGCAAGCGAGGGTTCGACCATCAGGGTGGACCCCATGACCACAGCCATGTTGCTCAAAGGAGAATATGGACATGCGTACCATCGACCTTTCCCCGCTCTATCGCGCCTCCGTCGGCTTCGACCGCCTGTTTCAGACCCTGGACTCGGTGAGCCAGGAAAGCGCCCTGAGCTATCCGCCCTACAACATCGAGAAGGTCAGCGAGGACGCCTATCGCATCGTGATGGCGGTCGCCGGCTTCGGTGAGGGCGAACTCGACGTCACCGCGAAGGAGAACAGCCTCGTCATCACCGGCAGCAAGGCGAAGCCGGAAGAGGGTCCCCAGGAGGACCCCCAAGAGCACAGGGTGAAGTATCTCCATCGCGGCATCGCCACCCGTGCCTTCGAGCGGCGCTTCGACCTTGCCGACCACATCAAGGTGACCGGTGCGAAGCTCGAGAACGGCCTGCTCTCCGTCGAGCTGGTGCGCGAGATCCCCGAGGCCAAGCGGCCGCGGAGCATCGCCATCGCCTCTGGCGAGAAGGCCAAGGTGCTGGAGAACGAGGCCGCCTAAGCGCGGCCCACTCACCTTCCCCGTCATCCCCGTCGCTGGCGGGCTCGTGACCTGAAGAACCGGCCGGGCGGCCTCTGTCGCCCGGCCGGTTTCGCTTTGCCCGGTTTCATTTATGCCCGGTTTCATTTATGCAGGACCGCCGGCTGCGGCTACACTGCAGCAAGACAGGGGCGCAGCCGGGAACGGGCAGCGCAGCAGAGAGGATTGCCTATGCAGATGATCGGCCGGCTGCTTCCCCGCGTTCTGGCCTGCGGCCTCCTGGTGGGCTTTGTCGCCGGCTGCGGGGTCAACGACATCCCGACCTACGACGAGGCGGTGAAGGCGACCTGGGCGCAGGTCGAGAACCAGTACAAGCGCCGCGCCGACCTCATCCCCAACCTGGTCGAGGTGGTGAAAGGCTATGCCGCCCACGAGCAGGAGACCTTGACCGAGGTGGTCGAGGCGCGGTCGAGGGCGACGCAGACGCAGATCCCGCCCGACATCCTTTCCAACCCCGAGGCCTTCCAGCGCTTCGAGCAGAATCAGGGCGCCCTCACCCAGGCGCTCTCGCGGCTGCTCGTCGTGGTCGAGCGCTATCCTGACCTCAAGGCCAACCAGAACTTCCTGACCCTGCAGGCGCAGCTCGAGGGCACCGAAAATCGCATCTCGGTGGCGCGGCGCGACTACATTCAGGCGGTCCAGGTCTACAACACCGAGCTGCGTACCTTCCCCGGCCGCATCTGGGCGGCGATCCTCTATTCCGACATGGCGCCGCGCGAGACCTTCACGCAACCCGAGTCGGTAGCCGAGCCGCCGCAGGTGAACTTCAATTAGGGCTGCTGGCGTGCCGCTACCGTTCGTCCGCTGGACCGCGGCGGTCCTGCTGCTGGTCGTCGTCGCCAGCGCGGCCGGATTGGCCGGGCAGGCGCTGGCGGCGCTGGAGTTTCCGCGCCTGACCAGCCGCGTCGTCGACAACGCCGACCTGCTGAGCGCGGAGCAGGAGCGCCGCCTCGTGGCACAGCTCCGAAGCCACGAGGAGGCGAGCTCCAACCAGCTCGTGGTGGTGACTCTGCCGTCGCTGCAGGGCACCGCAATCGACGACTTCGGCTACCAGCTCGGCCGCCACTGGGGCATCGGCCAGCAGGGCCGCGACAACGGCGTGCTGCTGATCGTGGCACCCAACGAGCGCAAGGTGCGCATCGAGGTCGGCTATGGCCTCGAAGGCGACCTGCCCGACGCTACCGCCAACGCCATCATCACCAACGAGATCCTGCCGGCGTTCCGACAGGGCGACTATCCCGCCGGCATCGCCGCCGGCGTCGACGCCATCATCCTGGCGATCGAGGGGGCCTATCAGCCGATGGAGCGGCGAGAGAGTCGAGGATTTCCTCCGGTCCTGATCCTCCTCATCTTCGCCTTCATCGGCATTGCATTGCAGGTCGTCTTCGCCGACCGGGTCAGCCGACGAACGGGCGGTCCCATCTCACGTGGCGGATACGTCGGCGGCTTCGGCGGCCGCAGTGGCGGCTTTGGTGGGGGTGGCGGGTTCGGCGGCGGTGGCGGCGGCTTCGGCGGCGGCGGCTCGTCTGGGAGTTGGTGAGATGGCCTTTCTGACGGACGACGAGAAGCGGCGGCTGCGCCAGCGCATCGAGGCGGCGGAGCGGCAGACACGCGGCGAGCTGGTCACGGTCATCGCGCGGCAGAGCGATGCCTATCTCTTCATTCCGCTGCTGTGGGCCAGCCTCGTCGCCCTGTCGATCCCGCCCGTCGTCGTGCTGGCTGATCTTTGGATCGATCTCGCCACGGTATCGACGATCCAGCTCGCCACCTTCCTGCTGCTGTCGCTGCTGTTTCGCTGGACCCCGCTGAAGATGCGGCTAACCCCCAAGGCGATCAAGCTGCGCCGCGCCGCCCGCGCCGCGCGGGAGCAGTTCCTGGCTCAGGGCGTGCACAACACCTCCGACCGCTGCGGCGTGCTGATCTACGTCTCGGTCGCCGAGCACTACGTGGAGATCCTCGCCGACCGGGCCATCGACGCGAAGGTGGCGCAGGAGGAATGGGACGCCATCGTCGCGGCCTTCGTCACGACGGTGAAGCAGCGCCGCGTGGCGGAAGGCTTCGAGCAGGCGGTGGACGCTTGCGGCAAGCTGTTGGCGCAGCACTTCCCCGCCGCACCCGGCGAGCGCAACGAGCTGCCCGACCACCTGATCGAGCTTTAGGCGGCCTTCGCCCGCCAGGCCAGCAGGAACAGCGCGAGCCCGGTCAGCGCCGCCGCCAGCATGGTGACCAGCACCAGGTCGTAGCTGCCGATCTCCCACAGCAAGGCACCGACGAAGGGCGCCACCGCGATGCTCAGCTTGAAGATCATCGCCTGGCTGCCGCTGACGGCGCCGAAGTTGGCGCGGCCCAGGATGTCGCCGATGATCAGCGGCTTCATAATGGAGGTCACGCCGTGGCCGCTACCCTGCAGGATGACGAAGGGCACCAGCATGATCGGCACCAGCGAGGCCGTCATCAGCGAGACTGTCGCAAGGCTTACCGACAGGAAGCAGGCGACGGTGATGCCGCGATTGGAGACGTGGCGCTCCACCGCCATCATGGCGAGTCGCCCTGCTACCTGCATCGGGCCGATCATCGCCGCCGCGAAGACCGCCATGCCGTCGGGAATGCCGCGCTCGGCCAGCATCGGCAGGAAGTGGTTGAGGATGGCCGAGTGGTTGAGGCCGAGCAGGGCGAAGGCGATCGCCAGCAGCCAGAAGGCGGGCCGGCGCAGGAAGCTGACCGCCCGCTGACCGCCCTCGCCCTCGGCCGGCTGCGTCTCCGCCTCATCGACGGCCGCCTCCAGCGACCGCGCGCCGCGCCACATCAGCGGCAGCCCGACGAGGCAGATGAGCAGCGCGAAGGCAAGGCAGCTCGAGCGCCAGCCGAAGGCTTCCGCCATGCCGTGGGCGACCGGAAAGGACAGCGTGCCGGCGAGCCCGGCGACCAGGGTGATGAGGGTGATCGGCCGGCGCGCGTCGCTGCCGACGGCGCGCACCACCACCGCAAAACAGGCGTCGTAGAGGCAGAAGGCGGTGGCGACACCGATCAGGCACCACAGGGCATAGAATTGCCACAGCGATTGCACAAGCCCCACCAGGCCGATGCAGAGACCGCCAGCGAGCGCCCCGCCGGCCAGCACCTGGGGTCCGAGGCCGCGGTCGATGAGCCGTCCGGCCAGCGGCGAGAACACCGCCGAGAGCGCAATGGACAGCGTGACGGCGCCGGTCAGCTCCGCCTTGGCCCACCCGAAGTCGGTCTCCCAGCGCAGGATAAGTGCCGGGAAAGAATAGAAAAGCCCGGCCCAGACGATGGTCTGGGCGATGGCCAGTTCCCAGATGGCGGAAACGCGCGGCACCTGCCTGCCCCTGCCCCTTCGCTTGCGCCGCCCGCCTCGCGGAGGTGCCGTGGACGGCCGCGCGATGGGCGCGATCATAGGAGGATAACCCCCCCGAGGCCAGTGCGAGGCCAGCGCGAGGCCCGTCCGGCCCGCCGGTCCGGTCACGCTTTGTTAACCATGACGGGCCGACCATTCCGCCAAGACACCATAGCTTGGGACTGAACTGGTGCAGTACGACAAGGCACAACAGCCGCGGGAGCCTTTCCTGCGGAGCAAGAGCGGCAGGGCGTGGTTCCTGCTGCTCGGGCTCGCGCTGCTGACCAGCGCGGCGGCCGGCGGCGCGCTCTATCGCTCTACCGTCCACTGGTTCGAGACCAACAAGCTCGAGGAGACCGCGACCGTGCTCCGCCTCGTCGATGCCATGGTCGCCAACTACACCGAAGTGCGCAGCGCGACGCTGGATGCCGAGGCACCGGTGCCGGCCACCTTCCGCGCCCACGCCATCGACCGCTTCAACGCCGCCCGCGACGGCGACCACCAGCTCTACCTCGACTGGCTGGGCGTGCCGGGCCGGGAGATCGCCAAGGCGCCGCAGGATCCGGCCACCGCCGAAGCCATCGGCCATGCCGCCGCGACGGGCCAGACTGCGCCGCGCAGCGAGTGGTTGGATGACGCGGACGGCACGGTGTTTCGCACCATCGCCCCCTCGGTCGCCAGCCAGCAGGCCTGCGTCGACTGCCACAACATTCACCTTGCCGGCCATCCTCCCTTGCAGCTCGGCGACGTCCTGGGCGCCTTCGTCATCGACGTGCCGGCCGAAGGCTTCCTTGCCCAGGCGCGCCGCGACGCGGCGGCCGCCGCCGCGCTGATCTTCCTGGTGCTCGCCACCGTCAGCGGCGTCATCCTCTTCCTCCAGCACCGCCGGCAGGAGGCGGAGAGCCGCGCCGTCGCCAGCGCCGAGCGCGCGGAGTCGGACGCCGAAGCGCGCCGCCTCGCCGAGGCGGAGAGCGGCGCCAAGTCGCGCTTCCTCGCGCTGATGAGCCACGAGCTGCGCACGCCCTTGAACGCCATCCTCGGCTTCTCGGAGATGATCGCGCGCCAGACCATGGGGCCGGTCTCGCCGCGCTACGCCGGCTACGCACAGGACATCCACCGCAGCGGCCAGCACCTGCTGACCCTGATCAGCGATATCCTGGAGCTCGCCCGCGCCGAGTCCGGCCGTCTGGAGCTTGCGGAGGAGGACACCACGCTGTTCGACGTGGTCGATCCCTGCGTGCGCCTCATCGCGCCGCGCGCCCAGCAGCAGGGCGTCGCGCTCTCGGTCGCGCTGAAGCAGGACGTGAAGCTCTACGCCGACGCCACCAAGCTGCGCCAGACCGTGCTGAACCTGCTGACCAACGCAGTGAAATTTACCCCGGCGGGCGGACGCGTCGAGATCAGAGCCAAGCTGCACGGCAGCGGCGGCCTCGCCATTCAGGTCGCCGATACCGGGATGGGCATGAAGCCGGAGGACATTCCGCAGGCCATGGTGCCCTTCGGGCGGCTGAAGGCGGCCGAGAAGATCGAGGGCACCGGCCTCGGGCTGCCGCTCGCCAAGGAGCTGGTCGAACTGCACGACGGCATCCTTTCGCTCAGCAGCATGCCGGGCCGCGGCACCCGCGTGACCATCCACTTGCCGCCCCACCGGGTGCGCCCCTTCGAGGACGAAGCGGCCGAAGTGGAGCCCCGGCGAGCCTCCTGAGGGCCGCTCGCGCAGCCACGTGAGAGGCGGGACAGCCGCGTGGCGATGGCGTAATCTGCCGCCTCCATGCTCACCGTCAGAAACCTTTCTCGTTCCGGCCTGGAACCGACCTCCTTCGAGCTGGCCGCCGGCGAGTGCATCGCGCTGCGCGGGCCCTCGGGCTCCGGCAAGACGCTGCTGCTGCGCGCGCTGGCCGACCTCGACCTCAACGAGGGCGAGGTGCTGCTCGACGACACGCCGCGCAGCAGAATCCCTGCGCCGCGGTGGCGCCGCCGCGTCGGCTATGTGGCAGCCGAGCCGGGCTGGTGGTCGGAGCGCCTGGTCGAGCATTTCCGGGACTGGAACAGCCAGGCGGGGCCGGCCCGCCGCCTGAATATCTCACCCTCCGTGGCCGAGCGCCGCGTCAGCCAACTCTCGACCGGCGAGCGCCAGCGCCTTGCCCTGCTGCGTGCGCTGGAGCACCAACCCGAGGTGCTGCTGCTGGACGAGCCGACGGGGCCGCTCGACGACGAGTCGACCGCGGCCGTCGAGGGGCTGCTGCGCGAGAAGCAATCCAACGGCCTCGCCCTTTTCTGGGTCACCCACGACAAGCGGCAGGCCGCCCGGGTGGCGACTCGGCAGTTCTGGATCGACCGCGGCCGCCTGCGCGAGGCGGTGCTCGAAGATGCCGCCAGCCGGTGAGCCCCTCTGCATGAGCCTCTCGCGATGAACTACATCCGTCTCGACACCTGGGACCTCGCGCTGGCGGCGTTGCTGCTGGTGGGCGTGGCGGCGCTGTCGCTGCTGCTGCAGCTCCGCATCGAGCGCAGGCTGCTGCTGGCCGGACTGCGCTGCGCCCTGCAGCTCGCCCTCGTCGGCCTCGTGCTGACCAAGCTCTTCGAGATGGACTCGCCCTGGTGGACGGGCCTCGCCGCACTCGCCATGGTGCTGTTCGCCGGGCGCGAGATCATGGCGCGGCAGCAGCGCGGCTTCCAGCCGCTGTGGGCCTACGGCATCGGCACCTCGGCCATGCTGATGGCGGCAACCCTGGTCACCATCTTCGCGCTGACCACCGCGGTGCGCCCGGACCCCTGGTACGACCCGCGCTACGCGCTGCCGCTGCTCGGCATGATCCTCGGCAACACCATGACCGGCATCGCGCTCGGCCTGCAGCGCCTCAGCGAGGGCGCGCGCCAGCAGCGCGCCGGCATCGAGGCGCTGCTCTGCCTCGGCGCGACGCGGCGCAGGGCGCTGCTGCCGGTGGCCCGCCAGGCGCTCACCACCGCGCTGATGCCGATCATCAACTCGCTGGCCGCCACCGGCCTCGTCTCGCTGCCCGGCATGATGACCGGCCAAATCCTCGCCGGCGTCGAGCCCATGGAAGCGGTGAAGTACCAGCTCATGATCATGTTCCTCATCGCCGGCGGCACCACCCTCGGCGCCGTCACCGCCGTCTTCGCCGGCCTCCACCGCCTCACCGACAACCGCGACCGCCTGCGGTTGGACCGGCTGGCGGGTGAGTGACGCGCTTTCCAATTATTAGTTGTCACCCTCGTGCTTGACACGAGGGCCCATTTCTCCGCCGCACGATCCAACGGGCGGATGGATGGATGCGCGGGTCAAGCCCACGCATGACAACTGAGGAAAGACTCTTTTATTTCTGCAGCCTCCCCAGCGCCTTGCGTAAGCCATCCGGAATCGGCACCGCCTTCATGGTCGCGCGCGCGACGAAGACGTGCACGAAGCTGCCGAGCGCGGCCGCCTCGTCGCGGCTTTCCTTGAACAACCCGATCTCGTAGCGCACCGAACGGTTGCCGAGGTGGCCGACGCGCAGCCCCGCCTCGATCGATTCCGGAAAGGTGAAGGACGCTTTGAATTGGCAGGTGCTCTCGGCGCAGATGCCGATGACCTCGCCGTCGTGGATGTCGAGGCCACCCTCGCGGATGAGGTAGTCGTTGATCACCGTGTCGAAGTACGAGTAGTACACGACGTTGTTCACATGGCCGTAGATGTCGTTGTCCATCCAGCGCGTCGGGATGGTGAGGAAGTGCGCAAAGCGCACCCTTGTTTCAGGTAGGGGCGTCTCGGTCATGGCCTTCGCTAAAGAATCGTCTTGAGGGCATCGAGGGTTTCGTCGGGCTTCTCGGCCAGCATCATGTGGCCGCAGGCGGGGATGACGATGGCCTTCGCGCCGGGAATCGCAGCGGTCAGCTTCGCCCCCGCGCGCGCCGGCGTCATGCGGTCTTCCGCGCCCATGATCACCGCCGTGGGACAGGTCACCGTCGCGGCGGAGTCGAGTCCCTGGGCATAGGCGCAGCAGGCGGCAAGATCGGCGTGCAGCACGCCGGGCCGCACGCGCTCCAGCAGGCGCTCGCCGCCGCCCATGAGCCAGGCGCCGGGCACCCGCG
>DATCXZ010000084.1:0-14233 GCA_036570545.1 Kiloniellaceae bacterium | reverse complement strand
CTGCGTCCCGGGTCCGTCGGCTTTCCCAAGCAATGCGGTTCCATCTTCGCCCACTGGGCGTCAGTCAGCACAAATCGTTCCATCCAAAGCTTGAATCACAAACAAGCTCCACATGGAATCCTAAATCTCAACAGGCCTTAGAGCAGATCAGGGTCGGATGGAATCGCCGGAGGCGATCCACCGACCCTGTGAATCGGCTCTACCCTTTTGAAGTAGATCGGATTCACGTGGTCAGATGGAACCGCGGCGCGGTTCCATCTGACCACGATCCGATCTAGGACGCAGGCCAAGGCTCAAGGCGCGGCCTGCAGCTCCGGTTCGCCCTCCGGCGTGGCCGCCTCGCCGTTGCGCGAATTCATCTCACGACGGTCGCGCGCCACCTGGGCCAGCGTCGAGCGCCACTGGGGCAGGAACTGGCCGATCTCCTCGAAGGCGGCGCGCGGCAGGAACAGAAGGTGCGAATAGCTGATCGAGCGCACCGCCGCGCTGCGCCGTGTCTGGTCGAGCAGCGCCATCTCGCCGAAGAAATCGCCACGGCCGAGGCGCAGACGCTGCTCTCCGACGGCGATCTCGACCGCGCCGCTGGCGATGAAGTACATGCCGTCGCCTCGGTCGCCGAGGCGGAACACAAAGGCGTCGGGCCCGAAAACGCGCTCCTGCAGGCGCTTGGCCACCCGCTTCAGCTCGGCGTCGTCGAGATCCTTGAAGACGGGAAAGCCGCACAGCAGCTCGGGCGTGGTAGCGCGCATGTCGACCGTCGCCATGGGCCGGCGGCTGGCGTGGACGTTCTCGGTCTCGATGCGCAGATTGCGGGCGAGATCCTCGCTGACGATGCCGGCATCGCGCATCTGCTGGATCTGCTCGATCTCCTCGCGGAAGGCGAAGCTCTCGAGCACCTGGTGATCGAGCTCGCGCGCGAAGCTGGGATACTGCAGGCGGAGGGCGTCGAGGTGGCGCTCCACTTCGGTGAGGCGCTGCCGGAGAATATCGCCAAGCAACTCGGCGAGCCGCTCGCCGAACAGGCCGTGCAGGCGGAACTCCAGGAAGACCGTCAGCTCGAGCAGGATGATGCGGGTGATCAGCAGGGTCTGGAGGCGCCGCGCCAGGTAGGCGGCAAGCGGCCGGCTGAGGCCGAGGTACGAGTAAAGGATGCCGATGAATCGGAACCACCAGGTCTGGCGGTGCGGCTGGCGCGCGGCGCGCAGGTAGCCAAGGCGACCCTCCTCGCGGGCCCCGTCGATCATCGCCTCCACCGTCATGAGGTAGCGGTCGATCAACTGACTCGGAAGCCCGCCGATTCGATGCTGCTCCATCAGCAGCGCCTTCTCCTGGTTCGCCAGCGCGATGAGGCCGACGACAAGCCGCTCGCGGTCGCTCAGCGCCTCGGCGAAGGAGGTGTCCTCGGCCACGCGGCTGAGCCGGTCGCTGTAGGGTTTCAGCGCGGTGTCGACCAGCTCGTCGTCCAGCTCGTAGCGGCCGGCGAAAGAGCGCAGGTTGGAGCGCACGCTCGACAGCGCCTGGGCGAGCACCTGGCTGCGAAAGGCGCGGTCGACCGCCGAGAGCTGGTCGAGGCCAAGGCGCCGGATCAGCATGCTGAGCGTGGTGCCCTGCACCAGCAGGGTGAAGAGCGCGAAGCCGGTGGCATGAATGGCGATGAAGCGCTGGATCTCCGGCGCAATGGCGGCGTTCTCGGTGACCGCCAGGGCCAGCGCCAGGGTCACCGACCCGCGCAGGCCGCCCCAGATGATCACTACCTTGAACGGCGTCGATACCTTCTGCACCATGCGCGCTGCGGAAAGCAGCGGGATAACGCCGAAAACCATCAGCGCCCGCGCGACCAGGGCGGCCGCCACCGCGACCATGAGGTAGATGAAGTCGTCGAAGGTGAAGGTTTGCAGAAGATTCGGCACCAGGAGCGCCGCCAGCACGAAAACCAGGCTGGTCGCCCAGTAGGCGAGCTGCTCGAGAGTATCGAGGCAGAACTGGAAGGCATCCGGATTGAAGCGTGAGCGCCCGGCGGCGCTGAGCACTAGGCCGGCCGTCACCACGGCGACCACGCCGGAGAGGTCGAGGTAGCTGTTGCACAGCACATAGACGGCATAGGGTAGCGCCACGGTGACGGTAATCTGGGCGCCGCGATAGGCGCGCAGGAAGGACAGCAGCGCCACCCCAAGCCGGCCCGCCACATAGCCGGCGAAGGCGCCGCCGGCGAGCAGCCAGACCAGCCGCTCCGACACCGCCAGGAAATCGAGCTGGCGTCCGGTGAGGAGGACCCCCAGCAGGGCGCCGAAGACGGCGATGGCGGTGGCATCGTTCAGCAGGCTCTCCCCCTCGACCAGCCGGGTGAGCCGGGCGGGCGCGCCGAGGTCACGGAACATGGCGATCACGGCGCTGGGGTCGGTGGTGGCAACGATGGCGCCGAACAGCAGGCAGACCACCAGAGGCATCGGCGCCACCAGGTAGACGGCGCCGCCGATGATGACCAGAGCGACCAGGACCGCGAGCACCGCCAGCAGGAGCACCGCGACGAAGTCCTTGGCAAGGCGCCGCACGTCGATGGTAATGGCGCCCTGGAACAGGAGCATCGGCAGCAGAATGGTGAGGATGGTACCGGAGGAGATGGGGATGTCGATCACCATCTCCGCCACCTCATCGAGCTCGTCGGTCAAGTTGGTGCGCACCAGCCAGTGCGCCACCAGGCCGATCAGCACGCCGACGATGGCGAGGATAGCAGTAAAGGGCAGGCCGATGCGCCGGGCGAGCGGCTGCACGGTGGCAACCACCATCAGTAGCATGGCGGTGGTAAGGACGATGTCGGCTATCGCCATGCGTCAGGATTTCTTTCGGTTCGCAGTCGAAGCCCCTTTAAGGGAATAGCAAAAAAAATGGCCCGGCGCCAAGTGCGCGGAGGAGAATTCGACAGCCGGGACGGGAACGAGGCGAGCCGGGCTTCAGCGGCGCAGGATCATGACATCGCGCCGCACCTCGTAGGACTCGAGCCGCCGCAGGAAGGTCATTCCCAACAGCGATTCTCCCATCGGAGCCTCGTTCACCGAGGCCGGCAGGCCGGCATAGACGATCGGGCCCACGGCGAGGCTGTCGAGGCGGATCGGCGCGCCGCGGCCGATGCCGTTGGCGGTTACGTACTGGCGGGTGAAGCTCAGGTTTTCCGGGCTATAGCCAAGGCGCTGCGCATCGGCCGGGCTCAGCACGATGTCGCTGGCCCCGGTGTCGATCAGGAAGTCGACCGGCACGCCGTTCACCGTCGCGGTGACGACGAAGTGGCCGCCGGCGCCGGCGCGCACCTCGACCACCCCCTCCGCCACCTCCACCGCCCGCGACGGCATCAACTCGCCGGCCAGCCGGCTGCCGAGGCCGGACAGCTCATGCCGGAACGAGTAGCCGAGCAGCAGCGCGGCGCCGATTGCGGCCCAGATGGCGAGATTGCGCAGAGCTTCGCCGAGGTGGGCGCGGCGTAGATAGACGACGCCGCTGGACAGCAGCACCAGGATCGCGCCGAACTGCACGAGCTGTGCCCAGTCCGTCTGGTCGAGGCTGCGTTGCGGGAACGCGGCGATGAGCAGGGCCACGAGAACCCCCACGGCGCCGGCGACCGCCAGCCAGGCCCAGAAGCTGCCCCAGAGGCCGCCCCCGCCGCGCGGCGGGCGGCCGTCGTCCTGGACGAGCCGGGGCTTTCTCTTCGGCGTCACGCGCTCCGCCTCGCTTGCAGGGGCCGGTGGTACAGCATCGCCCGCGCAGTCGGCGGACGATGGCACGTTAGCTATACAGGATGAAGGTTGGGTTTACAGCCCGGGTTCAGTCGCGCTGTTGCTCCCGCTCCCAGAACGGCCGTTCGTCGTTCGGCCCGTACTGCCGCGGCTTCAGCCCGCAGGCCGCCAGCGCCAGCACGAGTAGGGAACTACCGAGGACGGCGACGGCGGCGCGGCGGCCGAGAACGCTGTCAGGAGGGGGCATGGGCATCGTCTCGCTGAAAGAGGGTGGAGAAGCGCGGCACCGCCGAAGCCGGGCGCGCCGCGACTTCCCTACAGCTAAGGCCGCCGTGGCGCCGGTCAAGCAGCCGGCGGGGACACGAGCGCGTGAACGAGCTCTCCCGCCACGTAGGTTGCCCTCACCGCGCGGTCGTCGCCGAGGGTCATCAGCAGGAAGAGCTCCTCCTCCAGCGTCTCGACGCGCTCGGCGCGGTGCGCCATGGCCGGCGTCGCCCGCGCATCGAGCACCACAATGTCGGCCTCGCGTCCCGCTTCCAGCGACCCGATACGGTCGTCGAGGCCGAGCGCGCGCGCGTTGCCGAGGGTGAGCCAGTAGAAGCCCTGGAGCGCCGGCAGGTTCTGGTCCTGTAGCTGCAGCACCTTGTAGCCCTCGCCCAGGGTGCGCAGCATGGAATAGCTGGTGCCGCCGCCGACATCGGTCGCCAGCGCCACGCGCAGCGGAAAGGCGGGGGCTTGCGCCTTCGCCAGGTCGAAGAGGCCGGAGCCGATGAAGAGGTTGGAGGTCGGGCAGAATACGGCGACCGAACCGCCGCCGCTGAGCAGCCGGCGCTCGTCGTCGCCGAGGTGGATGCAGTGGCCGAACAGCGAGCGAGGGCCGAGCAGGCCGAAGCGCTCGTAGACCGCGGTGTAGCTCTCCGCCCAGGGAAACAAGCGGCGCACCGTCTCGATCTCGCGGCGGTTCTCGCTGAGGTGGGTCTGCAGGTAGCAGTCCGGGTGCTCGCGCAGCAGCGCGCCGGCCGCCTCGAGCTGCGCCTCGCTGGAGGTGATCGCGAAACGGGGCGTCACCGCGTAGAGCTGCCGCCCTTGCCCGTGCCAGCGCTCGATCAGCGCCTTCGACTCGTCGTAGCCGGTCGCGGCGGTGTCCATGAGGGGCGCGGGGGCGTTGCGGTCCATCAGCACCTTGCCGGCGATCATGCGGGCGTTGCGGTGGTGCGCCTCGGCGAAGAAGGCCTCGGCGGCGCCGGCGTGGACGGTGCCGTAGACGGCCGCCGTAGTGGTGCCGTTGCGCGCCAGCTCGTCGAGGAAGAAGCGCGCGACCGCCACCGAGTGTTTCGGCTCGGCGAAGCGCTGCTCCTCCACCAGGGCGTAGCGCTCCAGCCAGTCCATGAGCTGGGCGCCGTAGGAGGCGATCACCTGGGTCTGCGGGAAGTGGATGTGGGCGTCGATGAAGCCCGGCAGGATGAGCGCGTCGGGGAAATGGTCGACAGCCACCGTCTCGGGAACGCGAGAGAGCAGCGCGCGCGCCTCGCCCACATCGAGGATGTCTCCGCCGGCGACGAGGACCAGCCCGTCCTCGATGTAGGTGTAGGCGCCCGTGCCGGCGGTCGCCGGATCGTCGCGGAAGCTCAGCAGGCGCCCGCGCAGCGCGCGCGTGGGAGCGGTCATTGGGTCCCTTCCCCGCTTGCCACACTCAAGTCTGTCGCCCCGGCACTTGTTGCCGGGGCCCATTGCCCGCGCCGTCCCATTGGCGACTGGCAACGACACAACGGTCGGTGAGCAGCGCCCTGTTGCAACGCCAATGGGTCCCGGGGACAAGCCCCGGGACGACAGCAGCGTGTAACGGCGGGGGCGGTGCGTTGTCTGCCGCGCATGGTGTCGAACCCTACCAGGCCGGGGCGCCGGCGGCGATCCAGGTGGCGAGGAGCTGGCGCTCGCCCTCCTCGATGAAAGTGACGTTGCCGGGCGGCATGGCGTGAGTATGGACGGCCTGCATCCCGATGGCGCGGGCATGAGCGCGGATCTGCCCGGGCGTCTCCAGCACGACGCCCTTGGGCGGCACCTCGACGCCCTCCCACAGAGGCTCGGCGGCGTGGCACATGGAGCAGCGTGACAGCACCACGTTTTCCACCTCGGCGAAGTCGGCGCCGGACGGCAGCGCAGCGGTGTCGAGGCGGGTCGCCGGCTGCGCGCTGAGCCAGACGATGGCGGCAAGTCCAGCAGCGGCCGCGGCCCAGGTCCACCACGGCCCCCTGCCCGTCTTGTGCCTGGTGTTGAAGAAGTGGCGGATGACCGCGCCCATCGCCAGAACCACAGCGAGGATCAGCCAGTTCCAGCGGCTGGCGAAGGCCAGCGGATAGTGGTTGGCGATCATGGTGAAGATGACCGGCAGGGTGAGATAGTTGTTGTGCAGCGAGCGCTGCTTGGCCTGCGCGCCCAGCTTCGGGTCCGGCTGCCGCCCGGCCAGGAGGTCGGCCACCACCTTCTTCTGGTTGGGAATGATGACGAGGAAGACGTTGGCCACCATCATGGTGCCGATCAGCCCGCCGAGCTGCATCATCATGCCGCGCCCGCTGAAGACGAGCGTGAAGAGATAGGCGAGCGCCACCAGGAAAACGAAGCCGACGAGCGCCAGCGCCGCATCGTTGCGGCCAAGCGGCGAGCGGCACAGCAGGTCGTAGACGACCCAGCCCAGCGCGAGGCCGGCAAGGCTGATCGCCACCGCCAGCCACGGCGCGAGATCCATGACTGTGGCGTCGATCATGAAGAGCTCGGCCTGCAGGTAGTAGACCAGCGCCAGCAGGCCCATGCCGGAGAGCCAGGTGGTGTAGGCCTCCCACTTGAACCAGGTGAGCGCGTCCGGCAGGCGCGCCGGCGCCACCAGGTACTTCACCATGTTGTAGAAGCCGCCGCCGTGCACCTGCCAGGCCTCGCCGCCGGCGCCTTCGGGCAGGCCGGGGCGCTGTTTCAGGCTGAGGTCGAGGGCGATGAAGTAGAAGGAGCTGCCGATCCAGGCGATGCCGGCAACGACGTGCAGCCAACGCACCGCCAGTTCCGCCCACTCCCAAAGCACCCCCAAAACGATCCCCGGCATTCCCACTTCCCCTTCGTCCAGACCAAGCGCAGCGCTGCCGCGCCGTCGGGCAGCGACTATAGCATGGCCGGCCGCTGCCGCCGCGGAGTCGCAGCCGCAGCCCCGGCGCCGAAGGGGTAGCCCTGGACAGCCTGGGGCTTCCCTGGCATATCCGGCCCTCCGACAGGTCGTTCCAGCTTCCTTCCCGCATCGGAATGAGTTCAACGATGGGCGTGAAGCCCCGCCAGCCAGGTCTTTTCGTGGGCCCGCATATCGAGGAGGTGCTGTCCGGCGCGGACCTGACCGACTTCTGCGCCGGGCTGACCGACAACGGCGCGCGCGCGCTCTTCGACTATTGGTGCGGCCTGCTGCGCGAGCACGGCCTCGGCATGAAAGCGGCCTTCGACCCGACGCGCGTCCCGCACGCGCTCGCCAACATCTACCTGGAGGAGTACGACGCCGAGCGGCAGCAGAGCCGCATGCGCCTGATGGGCGAGACCCTGAAGGCGCAGTGGCGCGACAGCGTGGTCGGCCTCTGCACCGACGACTACGTGAGCGGCAGCGTGGCAGCGCTGTGGAAGGAGTCCGACACCGTGGTCTACTTCGGCCGGCGCGCCGCGATCCTGACCTATAACCTGAAGTACATCGACCGCGCGCACGTCACCTTGATCGACCTCGCCCTGCCGATGGACGACGAGAGCGGCAAGAAGTTCGCGATCGGCTGCGCGTGGCGGGTGGGATAGAGAGCACACAAAAGGAGACGACGGGGCCACCGGCCCCGCCGTGTCGCGTTGTGAACCGCTGGGGCTGACGCCTACGCCGAAACCCCCTCGACGTACCAGTCCATGCCGAGCAGCTCCTGGTCGGTCATGGTGCTGCCCTCGGGCACCTTCACCTCGCCGGCCTGGTTCTTGATCGGGCCGGCGAAGGGGTGCAGTGAGCCGTCGACGATGGCCTTGCGCACGGTCTCGGCGGCCTCGACCGCCTCGGGCGGCAGCTTCGGATTGTAGGGGGCCATCACCACCATGCCCTCCTTCAGGCCGTGCCAGACGTCCGAGGTCTTCCAGGTGCCGTCCAGCACCGCCTGCACGCGCTCGATGTAGTACGGGGCCCAGACGTCGAGGATGGCGGTCGCGTGCCAGTCCGGCGCGAAGCCCACCATGTCGGAGGCCTGGCCGAAGCACCACACGCCGCGGCTGCCGGCGGTCTGGATCGGCGCCGGGCTGTCGGTGTGCTGGGTGATGACGTCGCAGCCCTGGTCGATGAGGGCCTTGGTGGCGTCGGCCTCCTTGCCCGGGTCGTACCAGGAGTTCACCCACACCACCTTGATCTCGGCGTCGGGGCGCACCTTGCGGGCGGCCAGGATGAAGGCGTTGATGCCCATCACCACCTCCGGGATCGGGAAGGAGGCGATGTAGCCGAACTTGCCGGTCTTGGTGACGTGGCCGGCGATGGTGCCGATGACGGCGCGGCCCTCGTAGAAGCGCGCGTTGTAGATGGCGAGGTTGTCGAGCGTCTGGATGCCGGTCGCGTGCTCGAAGTAGACGTCGGGGAACTGCTTGGCGACGCGCACCGTGGGGTTCATGAAGCCGAAGGAGGTGGTGAAGATCAGCTTGTGGCCCGAGGTCGCGAGCTGGCGGATGACGCGGTCGGCATCCGGCCCCTCGTCCACGCTCTCCACGTAGGATGTTTTCACCTTGTCGCCGAAATGCGCCTCGACCGCGCGGCGGGCCACGTCGTGGCCGTGCGTCCAGCCGAAGTCGCCGATGGGGCCGACATAGATGTAGCCGACCTTCAGCGGGTCGGCGGCCAGCGCCGTTCCAGCTCCCAGGGTGCCGCCCAGCGTGACGGCGCCCGCTGCTGCGGTGCTGCCGGCCAGGAAATGGCGGCGCGACAGGTCCTTGAACATGAAAGCCTCCTGATGGTGTTCGTTGGATGCGGTCTCGTTGAGCTAAGTTGATGGCCTAAACGGCTTGCCAAGGCAAGCGGGCGCGTTGAGCCGCCCTTTCCAGGGCCCGGCGGCGATGATGGTCAGCACCAGGATGGTCGCCAGGTAGGGCAGCATGGACATGACCTGCGAGGGGATGCCGAGGCCGCCGGCGCCCTGGGTATAGAGCTGGGCGATGGTGACGCCGCCGAAGAGGTAGGCGCCGGCGAGCAGGCGCCAGGGCCGCCAGGAGGCGAACACCACCAGGGCGAGCGCGATCCAGCCACGCCCGGCGGTCATGCCCTCGGCCCACATCGGCGTGTAGGAGAGCGACAGGAAGGCACCGCCGAGCCCTGCCATGGCGCCGCCGAAGAGCACCGCGCGGTAGCGCACGGCGATGACGTCGTAGCCGATGGAGTGGGCCGAGATATCGGACTCGCCGACCGCGCGCAGGATCATGCCGGGGCGCGATTCCTTCAGGAACCAGGCGACGGCGACAACCGCGGCGAGTGAGAGGTAGACCAGGGCGTCGTGGCCGAACAGCAGCGGGCCGAACAGCGGCAGGTCGCTGATGCCGGGGAGGTCGAGCTTCGGCAGCGGCGCGACCGGGATGCCGACGAAGCCGGCGCCGAGGAGCGAGGACAGCCCGAGGCCGAAGATGGTGAGCGCAAGGCCGGTCGCCACCTGGTTGGCCGCCAGCGTCAGGGTCAGCACGCCGAAGACGAAGGCGAGGCCCAGGCCGGCGGCCGCGCCGGCCAGGATGCCGAGCAGCCCGGAGCCGGTGGTGGCGGCGGCGGCGAAGGCGCAGACGGCACCGACGATCATCATGCCCTCGAGGCCGAGGTTGAGGACGCCGGACTTCTCCACCACCAGCTCGCCGAGCGCGGCGAAGAGCAGCGGCGTCGCGGCACTGATGACGGTCAGCAGGACCGGAGCAAGGATGTCGAGGCTCATCCTGATGTCCTCATCGGGCTGATGTCCTCATCGGCGCTCTACTCCGCCGCCTGCGCGCGGGGCTGGACCGCCGGCGCCGGGCGCAGCCGCAGGCGGTAGCGCACCAGGAAGTCGGAGGCCAGAAGGAAGAACAGCAGCAGGCCCTGGAACACGCCGGTGACGGCCTGCGGCAGGCCGACCATAACCTGCGCCGTCTCGCCGCCGATGTAGGAGAGCGCCATCAGCAGGCCGGAGAGGATGATGCCGAGCGGGTGCAGGCGGCCGAGGAAGGCGACGATGATGGCGGTGAAGCCGTAGCCCGGCGAGATCACCGGCACGAGCTGGCCGATCGGCCCGGCCACCTCGAAGAGGCCGGCGAGGCCGGCGAGGCCGCCGCTCAGCAGCAGGCAGAACCACACGATGCGCGGCGCGCTGAAGCCGGCGTAGCGCGCCGCCGCCGGTGCCTGGCCCAGCACGCGCACCTGGAAGCCGACGATGGTGAAGCTCATCAGCACCCAGCCGGCGACGGCGACGGCGAGCGCGACCAAGCTGCCCGCGTGCAGTCGGGTGCCGTCGAGGATGACCGGCAGCAGGGCGGCGTCGCCGAACATGCGCGACTGCGGGAAGTTGAAACCGAGCGGGTCCTTAAGTGGTCCGTAGACCAGCGTCGAAAGGAACAGCGTCGCCACGTAGGTGAGCATGAGCGAGGTCAGGATCTCGTTCACGCCGAAGCGGGTCTTCAGGAAGGCCGGCACCGCCGCATAGGCCACGCCGCCGGCGATGCCGGCAACGCACATGAGCGGCAGGGTGAGCGCGGTCTCCTCGCCCCAGAAGGCGAGCGCCACCACGCCGCCGGCGACGGCGCCCATGGTGAGCTGTCCCTCGGCGCCGATGTTCCACACGTTGGCGCGAAAGCCGATGGCGAGGCCGACCCCGATCAGGATGAGCGGCGCACCCTTCACCATGAGCTCGCTCCAGCCGTAGAGGCTGGTGAGCGGCGCGATGAAGAAATGGTAGAGCGCGCGGCCGGGATCGTAGCCCATGGCGAGGAAAAGCAGGAAGCCGGCCAGCACGGTGAGCGCGACCGCCAGCAGCGGCGTCGCATAGAGCAGCCCGCGCGGGATCTCCCGCCGCGCCTCGATCCTGAGGGCGGCCAGCCTAGGCAACATAAACCGAGCTCTCCCGTTCCGCCTGGGCGGCCACCGCCTCCGACGCAAGGCCGTGCGCCCCGCCCATGAGCAGGCCGACCTCCTCCACCGAGGCGTCGCGCGTGACCATAGCCCGGGAGAGCACGCCGACGTTGATGACCGCAAGGCGATCGGTAATGGCGAGCAGCTCGTCGAGGTCCTGCGACACCACCACCACGGCGACGCCCTCGGTCGCGAGGTCGGCGAGCGCCTGGTGGATGGCGGCGGCGGCGCCGGCATCGACGCCCCAGGTCGGCTGCGAGACCACCAGCACCTTCGGCTTCTGCAGGATCTCGCGCCCGACGATGAACTTCTGCAGGTTGCCGCCGGAAAGGCTGGCGGCCGAGGCGGCGGTGCCCGGCGTGCGCACGTCGAAGGCCTTCACGATCTCGCCCGCAAAGCGTGCCGCCGCGCCGGCACGGATGAAGATGGACGACAGCAGCCCCATGCGGCGGTGGGCGCTCAGCACGACGTTCTCGGCCAGCGTCATGCCCGGCACCGCGCCATGGCCGTTGCGCTCCTCCGGCACCGCGCAGAGACCGAGCTTGCGCCGCTCGCCGGCATCGCGGCGGCCGACCGCCTCGCCGTCGATGCGCAGCGCGGCGGCCGTGCCGGCCAACCGCTCGCCCGACAGCGCCAGCAACAGCTCGTTCTGCCCGTTGCCGGCGACACCGGCGATGCCGAAGACCTCGCCGGCACGGACATCGAAAGAGATGTCCTTCAGGTCGATGCCGTGCAGCGCCTCCGCGGCGACCGAGAGGCCGTCGACCGCGAGGCGCACCGTTCCCGTGGTTCCGGCGTCTCGCCTGACCACCGTCTTCAGCTCGGTCCCTATCATCATCTGCGCCAGCGAGCGGGCAGTTTCCGCCCGCGGGTCGCACTCGGCCACCACGCGCCCGCCGCGCAGGATGGTGGCGCGGTCGCAGAGCGCGCGGATCTCCTCCAGCTTGTGCGAGATGTAGAGGATGGAGACGCCCTCGGCGGCAAGCTGGCGCAGCGTCTCGAACAGCCGGTCGACCTCCTGTGGCGTCAGCACCGAGGTCGGCTCGTCCATGATGAGGAGCTTCGGGTTCTGCAGCAGGCAGCGCACGATCTCGATGCGCTGGCGCTCGCCGACGGAGAGGGTGTAGACGTCGCGCTCGGGATCGAGCGGCAGGCCGTAGGCCTGGCTGACCTCGCGCACCCGCGCGGCCAGCGCGCGGCGGTCCTCGGCCTTGTCCAGCCCGAGCGACACGTTCTCCAGAACCGTCATCGCCTCGAAGAGAGAGAAATGCTGGAACACCATGCCGATGCCGAGGGCGCGCGCGGCATGGGGATCGGCAATCTCGACAGCCTCCCCGTTCCACCGCAGCGTGCCGGCGTCCGGGTGCAGAACGCCGTAGATGATCTTCACAAGGGTCGACTTGCCGGCGCCGTTCTCGCCGAGCAGGGCATGGATCTCGCCGGGCGCCACCGCGAAGTCGATGCGGTCGTTGGCGAGCACGCCGGGAAAGCGCTTGCTGATGCCGCTTGCTTCGAGACGGGGGGCGTCGGGTTGGGGCACCGTCATGCCACGGCCTCACGGAGCGCGGCAGCCTCTTCGCGCAGGCGCTCGATGGTCATCAAGACGCGCTCCGGCGTCGCCGGCGCATCGAGGCGCGGGCAGAGCCGGTGATCGGCCACGCTTGCGACAGCATCCGAGAGCGCGTGCAGCACCGAGATCGCCAGCATCAGCGGCGGCTCGCCCACCGCTTTGGAGCGGTAGATGGTCTCCTCGCGATTGGGGCTGTCCTCGAGGAGCTTCACGTTGAAAACGCGCGGACGGTCGCCGCAGGCAGGGATCTTGTAGGTCGAGGGCGCGTGGGTGCGCAGCCGGCCCTCGGCGTCCCACCACAACTCCTCGGTGGTGAGCCAGCCCATGCCCTGCACGAAGCCGCCCTCGATCTGGCCGAGGTCGAGCGCCGGGTTCAGCGAGTTGCCGCAGTCGTGCAGAATGTCGACGCGCTCGACCCGGTATTCGCCGGTGAGGGTGTCGACGACGACCTCCGAGGCAGCGGCGCCGTAGGAATAGTAGTAGAACGGCCGGCCCTTGCCGGCCTTGCGGTCCCAATGGATCTTCGGCGTCTTGTAAAAGCCGGTGGAGGACAGGGAGACGCGCGCCATGTAGGCCGCCTCGATGAAGTCGGCGAAGACGACCTTCTGATTGCCGACGCGCACGAAGCCCGGCAGGAACTCGACCTGGGATTCCGGGACGCCCCAGTGCTCGGCGGCGAAGTCGACCAGCCGGCCCTGGATGGTGTTGCAGGCGGCGAGCGCCGCCATGCCATTGATGTCGGAGCCGGAGGAAGCTGCCGTCGCCGAGGTGTTCGGCACCTTGCCGGTCGAGGTGGCGGTGATGCGCACGCGGTCGATGTCGACCTGGAAGGCCTGGGCCACCACCTGCGCCACCTTGGTGTAAAGCCCCTGCCCCATCTCGGTGCCGCCGTGGTTCAGGTGGATCGAGCCGTCGCGGTAGATGTGCACGAGCGCGCCGGCCTGGTTGTAGGCGGTGAGCGTGAAGGAGATGCCGAACTTCACCGGCGTCAACGCGATGCCGCGCTTCAGCACCGGCGAGCTTGCGTTGAAGGCGCGGATGGCTTCGCGCCGCGCCTGGTAGTCGCAGTCGGACTCCAGGCGCGCGATGATCTCGGGCGCGATGTTGTCCTCGACCTTCTGGTGGTAGGGGGCGATGTCGCGGCCCGGCCCGTAGAGATTCCGCTTGCGGATCTCCAGTGGGTCCTTGCCGAGGGCGAAGGCGATCTCCTCGATGACGCGCTCGC
The DNA here is from genome assembly GCA_036570545.1 of Kiloniellaceae bacterium. Lineage (GTDB taxonomy): Bacteria > Pseudomonadota > Alphaproteobacteria > Kiloniellales > Kiloniellaceae > Pelagibius. The sequence goes on along the minus strand of DATCXZ010000084.1, from coordinate 587 downwards.
CACCGATCATGCCCTGCGGGCCGCCAAAGCCGCGAAACGCCGTGTGCGAGCAGGTGTTGGTCTTCAGCGGCAGCGAGGCGAGGCGCACATCGGGAAAATAGTAGCAGTTGTCGGCGTGGAACAGCGTGCGGTCGGTAACCGGGCCGGAGAGGTCGGCCGACCAGCCGCAGCGCGCCGCATAGGTCATGTCGACCGCCAGGATGCGCCCCGCGTCGTCAAAGCCGACGTCGTAGTCGATGAGAAAATCGTGACGCTTGCCGGTGATGACGAAGTCGTCGTCGCGGTCGGGGCGGATCTTGGCGGCGCGGCCAGCCTCCTTGGCGACCAGGGCGGCAACCACGGCAAAGAGGTTGCCCTGGGTCTCCTTGCCGCCGAAGGCGCCGCCCATGCGGCGCACCTCGGTCGTCACCGCATTGGCCGGCACGCCCAGCGCGCCCGCAACCATGGTCTGGATCTCGCTCGGGTGCTGGGTCGAGGAGATCACCCGCACCTCGTCGTCCTCGCCGGGGATGGCGAGCGCGATTTGGCTTTCCAGGTAGAAATGCTCCTGGCCGCCGACCGCCATGCGCCCCTTGAGGCGCCGCGGC
>DATCXZ010000083.1:0-3533 GCA_036570545.1 Kiloniellaceae bacterium | reverse complement strand
CATCGCCCGCGGCGAGACGGCGGCCCCGCCGGCGGCAGCGAAGCCGCAGCGCCGGAGGCGCGCTCGCCGCTCCGTCGCCTAAGCCCTGACTCTCAGGCGTTCATCCGCCAGATCGCGACGTTCAGCGCTCCGGCATAGCCGAGCCACAGCAGGTAGGGCAGGAACAGCCAGCCCGCCGGCTTGGACACGCGCTGGAAGGCGAGGGTGGTCAGCACCACCGCCAGCCCCAGCGCGCCGAGGCAGATCAGTCCGAGGAAGGGATTGCGCTGGCCGAAGAACGAGAACGACCACAGCACGTTGATGACGAGCTGGCCGAAGAACAGGGTGAGCGGCAGGCGCGCCTCGCCGCGCTCGGCGCTCTTCCACACCAGCCAGGCGGCAATGCCGATGGCAAGGAAGATCAGCGACCAGGCGACCGGAAAGACGATGTTGGGCGGCGTCCAGTCCGGCTTGCGCAGGCCCGCGTACCAGGTCTCCAGGGCCGGCTTGGCGATCGCCGCGCCCAGGCGCCCGGCAGCGAGGCTGATGATCACGAAGACGAGCAGCATGATCGGGCTCGTCAGGGGAGCCATGGACCTCGGGCGGTGCATCGTTGGAGTCGGTCTCGGTCAGTGTCCTTCGCGCTGCCATGCTAATACCGCAGCCGCGAGGCTGAGGCAAAGCACCAGCAGGGCGGGCAGCACCGGAATCTGCAGCACGCCGGTCACCACGTAGCCCTCGCCGCGCTTGAGACCGATCCAGTCGCGCCCGAAGCGGTCGCGGTCGGCGGCGACCTTGCGCAGCATCGGCAGGTCGTTGCCGGCGATCCGCCTGACGGTGCCGCCGCTTTCGTCCACCAGGGGCTCGGCCACGGCGCCGGTGGAGCGCGGGTCGCGCAGCTCCAACGGGTTCAGCGGGCCGGCGGCGGCCAGTGTGGTGTGGGTGCCGTCGGTGATGCGGTAGAGGCCGTTCTCCTCCGCCGTCAGGGTGGCGGTGCCGCGTCCAGGGGCGTCCTCGGACAGCTTCAGCCGGCGCGCCTCGCCCGACGGCAGGGTCACGGTCACCTCCGGCAGGTCGAGCGACAGCGAGCGCCTGGCGATGGTGAGCTGGCCGTCGCGCACCTCGGCACGCAGGTCCTCCTCCTCCAGGTCCGGCTCCTTCATCAGCCAGTGCGAGATGCGGCGCAGCAGCTCGGCCTGCGGGCCGCCGCCCTCGAAGCCGCGCGCCCACAGCCACATGTGGTCGCTCATGATCTGCGCCACGCGCCCCTCGCCGAAGCGGTCGAGGATCAGCAGCGGGTGCTTGCCGACACCCTCCATCAGCACGTTGCCGCGGTTGGTGTCGCCCTCGATCTGGCGGAACCAGCGGCCCCAGCTCGGCGGGTTGTCAGGGCCGCCGCTGCCGTCGAGCCCGGCGGTCACCGGATGGCGGCTGCCGAGGTCGGAGATGCGCGGCAGGAAGCCGGTTTCGAAGGTCTCCCCCGTCGGCTCGGCCGGCAGCACGCGCCCGAGCGGGGTGCGATAGAGCGACAGCGGCGTGGCGAAGCTCGGCCCGCCGGCCTCCAGTAGGGCGCCGCCCTTCTCCACGTAGTTGGCGACGTTCTCCAGGTAGATGGTCGGCAGCACGCCGCGCCGGCGGTAGCGGTCGAAGATGATGAGGTCGAACTCGTCGAGCTTCACCTCGAACAGCTCGCGCGTCGGGAAAGCGATCAGCGACAGCTCGCGGATCGGCGTCCCGTCCTGCTTTTCCGGCGGCCGCAGGATGGTGAAGTGCACCAGGTCCACCGAGGGATCGGACTTCAGGATGTTGCGCCAGGCGCGCTCGCCGGCGTGCGGCTCGCCCGACACCAGCAGCACGCGCAGGCGGTCGCGCACGCCGTTCACCACGACGGCGGCGCGGTTGTTGGCGAGGGTGAGCTCCTCCGGCGCGGGCGCGACCTCGATCTCCAGCACACTGGGCCCGCGGCGATCGAGGCGGAAGGTCATCTCCTCCTCGACGCCGATGCGGGCGTCGATGCTCTGGGTGGCGACGCCATCCTGGCGCAGCATGACGCGGGCGCGCCCGCCGCCGGGTGCCGCCGGCAGGTCGTCGATGCGCAGGCTGAGGGTGAGCTGGTCGCCGACGATGCCGAAGGAGGGCGCCCTGATGACGGTGAGCCGGCGGTCGCCCTCGTCGGACCGCCCGGTCAGCAGCAGGTGCACCGGCGCGTCGATGCCAAGCGCCTCCAGCGATTCGGGCAGGTCGTGGATCTGGCCGTCGCTTACCAGGATCACCGCCGAGACGCGCTGGCGCGGCACCTTCGCCAAGGCCTGGCGCAGCGGCGCGAAGAGGCGAGTGCCTTCGGCCTCGAGCGCGCCCGTCGTATCGCCGGCGCGGATCAGCCGCACCTCGGTATCCTCCAGGGCGCCGATCTGCTCCAGCAGGTGGCTGACCGCCTGCTCGGTCTGGCTGCCGCGCTGCTCGATCTCCTGGCTCGCGCTCTCGTCGGCGACGATGAAGGCGATGTCGCTCAGCGGGTCGCGCTGCTCCTCGATAATCGAAGGATTGGCGAGCGCCAGCAGCAGCACCGCGAAGGCGCCGGCGCGCCACCACACGCCGGCGGCGTGCCGCCACAGCGCGACGGCGAGCAGCAGCAGCGTCACAACGGCGAGGCCGCCGATCAGCCACAGCGGCAGCAGCGGCGCCCACTGCACGGTCATCGCATTCATCGCGCCACCGCCATCATTGGGCCAGCGTTCATTAATCCGCCGTTCATTGACCCAGCCGCTCCAGGATGAAGGGCACGTGCACCTGGTCGGCCTTGTAGTTGCCGGTCAGCGCGTACATCACGAGGTTGACGCCGAAGCGATAGGCCATCTCGCGCTGGCGCGGCCCGTCCGGCACCACTGCATTCAGCGGGCGGCCCATCTCGTTCACTGCCCAGGCGCCGGCCCAGTCGTTACTGCCGATCAGCACGGAGGCGACACCATCGTTCACGTTCTCGCTCGGCGCCTCGAGCCACAGCGTGCCGCCGACGAAGCGGCCGGGAAAATCCTCCATCAGGTAGAAGGCTTTCCTTAGGACGTGATCCGTCGGCACCGGCTCCAGCGGCGGGATCGCGATCCCCTGGGTGAGACGCTGCAGGTCCTGGGTGCCGCGGCTGCCGCCGCCGAGGATGGTGGTGGCGCCGCTGGCCTCGCGCAGGTCGAACAGGATGGTGCCGCCGTGCGACAGGAAGTAGTTCACCTGGTCGACCGCCTCGCGGCTCGGGGCCGGCTGCGTCGAGGTGATCGGCCAGTAGACCAGCGGGAAGAACGCCATGTCGTCGCGCCCGAGGCGGATGGCGAGCGGGGGACCTGCCTCCACCGAGGTGCGCCGCTCGAGCACGCGGGTGAGGCCCAGCAGCCCGGCATGGCTGATCTGGTCGACCGTGTCGTCGCCGGTCACCACGTAGGCGAAGCGGGTCGTCAGCGTCGCCTCGAGGGCGCGCGCGTCGTTTTGCTGCGCGGCGGCAGGTGGCGCCGGGGCGAGGCCGGCGAGCGCGAGGCCGAGGCAGAGTGCCGGCATCGCCGCCG
>DATCXZ010000082.1:0-3509 GCA_036570545.1 Kiloniellaceae bacterium | reverse complement strand
CGAGGTCGGGACCGGCCAGGCGCTCGACCAGCGCGGCCTCCTCGCTGGTCAGCGGCGGCGGCGCATAGCGCGCGCCGTCGAACAGACCGCGCAGGCTCTCCGGGCTCTCGCCGGCGCTGCACAGAAGATAGGCAAGCACCTGCTGCCGCGCCTCGGCCGGCACGCCGCCCGCACGCACCAGCCACCAGCCGATGCGGGCGCGGTGGCGTAGAATGTCGTAGGTCAGCGCGGTAACCGCGCGGCGGTCCTTCGAACCGATGTAGCGGCGCCGGCGCAGGTAGTCGTTGACTACTTGCTCGCCCGGCTGCGCGCGGTTCTCCTCGAGCATACCGAGGATCTCAATGAACGCCTGCACGCGCGCCGCCGGAGTCATTCTTGCCACTCCCCTCCGAGCCTGCCGGGTTCAAACTTCGCGGGCACAGCTATGCAGCAGCGATACGCACACTGCTGTCGTCCCGGGGCCTGTCCCCGGGACCCATTGGCCTCACTGCAGCGCACCCGGCGAGGGCAATGGGTCCCGGCACCAAGTGCCGGGACGACAGTCATAAGGTGGAAAGAGTGAGTCTCCCCGGCAGAAGAAATGTGAATGCCGTGGTCTCCCGGCTGCAGACGCAATTGCTGTGTGAAGTCCCGTGGTAAAGTTTGGCGGCGCGCGCTCACATCTCGTTGCGGTAGTTGGGCGCCTCGCGCGTGACGGTGACGTCGTGCACGTGGCTCTCCCTGAGGCCCGCATTGGTGATCTGCACGAAGCGCGCGTTCTTCTGCAGATCGGCGATGGTGGCGCTGCCGGTGTAGCCCATGGCCGCGCGCAGGCCGCCGACGAGCTGGTGGATGACGGCGCCGACCGGGCCCTTGTAGGGCACCCGGCCCTCGACCCCTTCCGGCACGAGCTTCAGGTTGTCGGCCACCTCCTGCTGGAAGTAGCGGTCGGCCGAGCCGCGCGCCATGGCGCCGACCGAGCCCATGCCGCGATAGGACTTGTAGGAGCGGCCCTGGAACAGGAACACCTCGCCGGGGCTCTCCTCGGTGCCGGCGAAGAGCGAGCCGATCATGGCGCAGCTCGCGCCCGCGGCCATCGCCTTGGCGAGGTCGCCGGAGAACTTGATGCCGCCGTCGGCGATCACCGGCACGCCCTGCCTGGTGCAGACCTCGACAGTATCCAGGATGGCGGTGAGCTGCGGCATGCCGACGCCGGCCACCATGCGGGTGGTGCAGATCGAGCCCGGCCCGATGCCGACCTTCACGGCGTCGGCGCCGGCGTCCACCAGGGCGCGGGCACCCCCGGCGGTGGCGACATTGCCGGCGACCACCTGCGTCGCGTTGGACAGGCGCTTGATCTGGCCGACCGCACCCAGGACGCCCTGGGAGTGACCGTGCGCCGTGTCCACCACGATGACGTCGACGCCGGCATCGAGCAGCGCCTCGGCGCGCGCCAGGCCGTCGGGGCCGACCCCTATGGCGGCGGCAGCGCGCAGGCGGCCCTGTTCGTCCTTGCAGGAGTGCGGATAGGCCTGTGCCTTCTCCATGTCCTTCACGGTGATGAGGCCGATGCAGACATAGTCGTCGTCGACCACCAGCAGCTTCTCGATGCGGTGCTGGTGCAGCAGGCGCTGCGCCTCCTCCTTGCTGACGCCCTCCTTCACGGTGATCAGCCGCTCCCTGGTCATCAGCGCGGAGACCGGCTCGGCGGGATTCTCGGCAAAGCGCACGTCGCGGTTGGTCAGCACGCCGACCAGCTTCTTGCTGCGGCGCTCGACCACCGGGATGCCGGAAATCTTGTGCTGCTCCATCAGCGCCAGCGCATTGGCCAGCGGCTCGTCCGGGTGGATGGTCACCGGATTGACCACCATGCCGCTCTCGAACTTCTTCACCCGGCGCACCTCGTCGGCCTGCTGCTCGATGGTGAGGTTCTTGTGGATGACGCCGATGCCGCCGGCCTGGGCCAGCGCGATGGCGAGGCGGCCCTCGGTGACCGTGTCCATGGCCGAAGACACCAGGGGAATGCCCAGCTCTATCGAGCGGGTCAACCGCGTGCGGGTATCGGTCTGGCTGGGAAGGACCGCGGATTCCGCCGGCTCGAGAAGGACGTCGTCGAACGTAAGAGCCTGACGGAGTTGCATGCCGATCCCCTTGGCGGTGATTGGCGCCGCATCATACACATGGCCCCCGTCCTGCCAAGCGGATTAGCCCCAATCCAGACCAGCGCTTGGCTCATGGCGCCCCGGCTGCTGCCCGCGGTCTTGTCCGATCCGCTCCCCCGCGCCATGTCATGAGAGGGCCGGACTCCCTGAAAAACCCCTGGTAAAACGGGATATCGGACATGAAACCTACCCGAAGCTGGATCGTCATCGCCGACGGCGCCCAGGCCCGCATCCTCGAGAACCACGGCCCCGGCAAGGGGCTGGTCCCCCTGCCGGCAGGGGTAATGCAGAAGACCTCCCGCCCGAGTCGCGACATCGACACCGACCGGCCCGGCCGCGGATACAACCCGATGGGCCAGCACCACACCATGGATTCGCCGAGCGACTCGCACCGTGAGGAAAAGCGCCGCTTCGCCGACCTGCTCGCCAACCACATCAACGCGGCAGCCCTCGACCGCAGCTATGACCGATTGATCCTGGTGGCGCCGCCGAAGACCCTGGGCGATCTGCGCCAGAGCCTCAGCAAAGAGGCGGCGGCGAAGCTCGACGGCGAGCTCCCGAAGGACCTCACCAAGGTCGCCGACCACGACCTGCCGGCCCACCTCGGATCGGTGATCGCGGTCTAGATCGGATGCACGTTGTCAGGTGGATCGCCTCCGGCGATGCCATCCGACCCTGATCTGCTCTAGCGGGTCACGCCTCGCCGCGAAAGCCGGTGGCGACCAGGTACATCTCCGCCGAGTCGGCGCGGCTGGCCTGCGGCTTCACATGCGCGACCTTGGCGAAGTCGCGCTTCAGCGCCGCCAGCAAGTCGCGCTCGGTGCCGCCCTGCAGCACCTTGGCGACGAAGGCGCCGCCCGGCGCCAGCACCTCGCGCGCGAAGAGGTGCGCGGCCTCGACCAGGGCCATGACCTTCAGGTGGTCGGTCTTGGCGTGGCCGGTGGCGTGCGCGGCCATGTCGGACAGCACCACGTCGGCCGGGCCGCCGAGTGCCGTCTTCAACCGCTCCGGCGCCTCCTCGGCGAGGAAGTCGCCGACCATCAGCTCGGCGCCCGGGATCGGCTCCACCTCGGTCAAGTCGATGCCGACAATGCGTCCGCTGCGCCCGCAGCGCTCAACCACCACCTGGGTCCAGCCGCCGGGCGCGCAGCCAAGGTCGACCACGCGGACGCCCGGCTTCAGGAAGTGGAAACGGTCGTCGAGCTGGGCGAGCTTGAAGGCGGCGCGCGAGCGGTAGCCGCGCTTGCGCGCTTCGGCCACGAAGGGATCGTTGAGCTGGCGCTCCAGCCAGCGCGCAGACGACACCGTGCGCCGCTTGGCGGTCTTCACCCGGACTTTCAGGTTGCGGCCCGAGACGCCTCGCCCCGC
>DATCXZ010000081.1:0-20489 GCA_036570545.1 Kiloniellaceae bacterium | reverse complement strand
GCCACCCAGTCCGCCATCTCGGCGATGGACTTCAGCGGCGCGCCCCCGGACTTGCCGTGGCCGGGCAGGTCGGCCGCCAGCACGGCACGGCCGCGGTGCGCGAAGTAGCGCGCCGGCAGCGCCCAGACGGTGTGGTCCATGCCGGCGCCGTGCAGGAAGACGGTGAGCGGAAGGGTCGGATCGAAGGCGCGGCCGCCGCTGCCGCCGTGGACAGGCTCCCCCGCAACGCAGAGCTCCATGCCGCGCTCAGTCCTTCTGCGAGGCCCGCAGCGCCTGGCGCAGGTCGGCGGCGATGTCGTCGGGATCCTCGAGGCCTACCGAGAGGCGGACCATGTCCTCGCCGACGCCGGACGCCTGAAGCTGCTCCGCGGTCATCTGCTGGTGCGTGGTGCTGGCCGGATGGATCACCAGCGTCTTGGCGTCGCCGACGTTGGCGAGATGCGAGGCGAGGCGGCAGGCCTCGATGAATTTCGCCCCTGCCTTGCGACCGCCCTTCACGCCGAAGGAAACGATGGAGCCACAGCCCCTGGGCATCAGCTTCCTGCCGAGCGCGTGGTCGGGATGGTCGGGCAGGTCCGGGTGCAGCACCCAGGAGACGGCGTTCTCGCCCTGCAGGATGTCGAGCACCTTCAGGGTGTTGGCCATGTGGCGCTCCATGCGCAGCGGCAGCGTCTCGACGCCTTGCAGGATGTAGAAGGCATTCTGCGGCGCCATGACGGCACCGAAGTCGCGCAGGCCTTCCGCGCGCGCCCGCATGGCAAAGGCCTGCGGGCCGAACTCCTCGGCGAAGTCGATGCCGTGGTAGCCGGCATAGGGCTCGGTCAGGGTCTCGAACTTGCCGCTCGCTTCCCAATCGAAGCGGCCGCCATCGACCAGCAGGCCGCCGAGGGCGAGGCCGTGGCCGCCGAGCCACTTGGTCGCCGAGTGCAGCACCAGGTCGGCGCCCAGTTCGACCGGACGGCAGAGGTAAGGTGTCGCGAAGGTGCTGTCGATGAGCAGCGGCAGTCCGGCCGCGTGCGCCATCTCGGCCACCGCCGGGATGTCGAGCACCTCGAGCCCCGGATTGCCCAGGCCCTCGGCAAAGACGAGGCGCGTCTCAGGCCGGATCGCGTTGCGGAAGCCGTCGACGTCGCGCGGCTTCACGAAACTCGTGGTGATCCCGAAGCGCGGCAGGGTGTGGGTGAAGAGGTTGATCGAGCCGCCGTAGAGCGACGACGAGGCGACGATGTGCCCGCCCTGACCCATCAGCGTCGCGATGGCGAGATGCAGAGCGGCATGGCCGGAGCCCGTCGCGAGGGCGGCGACGCCGTGCTCCAGCGCCGCGATGCGCTCCTCCAGCACCGCCACCGTCGGGTTGGAGATGCGGCTGTAGATGTGGCCGGCGCGCTCCAGGTTGAACAGCGCAGCAGCCTGGTCGGTGTCGCGGAACACGTAGGAGGTCGTCTGGTAGATCGGCACCGCCCGCGCGCCGGTCGCGGCATCCGGCTGCTGGCCGGCGTGCAGGGCCAGGGTGTCGAACTTCAGGAACTTGGCATCCGCCACGGCAGTCTCCTCGACCCGCGCGTCTCTTCTCGAGAGCCGGCAGCTTACACGAAAGCCGAAAGGACGGCGCAGCCGGAATCCCGCCGCAACAGCGGGGCAGCGCGGACAAGTAGTCGCGCGGCGGCCCAGCTAAATCACCGCGGGATTTTACATTAGAAAAAGTCTAGAAAACGTCCGTTATTGGACGAACAGAAGAAGAAGGGCCTAAAAATGAAGGAGGGCCTTCGATCCTGGTGGATCGTGGCCCCTCCCCTTGTTTGAGTCCTACCCTGTCAACTTGCCTGCGGGGAACAGTAGGCAGGTGACTGGAGAGGGTCAAGTGGAGAATCGTTAATACCAACCGATGGTTAGCGGGGGCCGGTCGAGAAAGCGCTGTCATCCGCGGAATTCCGCCGCCGCTCTTGCTTCCGTCGCCGGATGCGGCGCGCACCGCCTGCAGCGCCTCCCGGCATCCCGGGATTCACCCGCCAAGCAGAAACTGTGGATAAGTACAGCGATGCAAAAGAAAAAACCGCCGGGCGAACCCGGCGGCAAGTTTAACAGGGAGGCGTTACAAGGAACGGATAAACATCCGAAAGACGGTCGGGAGGACCCGGGGTGGGCTCACCGGCCCGTCTGTGTCTAAAATTAATCTCGAACTCCTAATAAATGGTTAACAAGATGCTTAACGCAGCGGCCGCCGCAGCAAAAGCCGAAACCCCAGCCATTTCAAGGTGCTGATTCACTTGGTAGCGACTTGCTCTGGTCTTGCGTGGGGTATGAATCCGCCTTCGACGCCGCAGTTTTCATTGAGCGGGGGCATCTGGTGCCCGACTCGGCGGCGCAATCCCGTCTGCATGGCAATCCGCGGCGGGCGCCCTACATCCTAGAGCAGATCAGGGTCGGAGGGAATCGCCGGAGGCGATCCACCGACCCTGTGAATCTGCTCTACCCTTTTGAAGTAGATCGGATTCACGTGGTCAGACGGAACCGCGCCGCGGTTCCGTCTGACCACGATCCGATCTAGGCCGGAACGGCGGCTTCCGCGGCGACACGCGCCGCGCGCCGCAAGCCGGAGGCGGCAAGGGGGAGGACGGCAGATGCTGACGCGGCGTAGCTTTTTCATCCTGGGCGGCCCGGTCGCCCTTGCGGCTGCGCTGTTCGGCCCGGCGGGCCTGCGCGGCGCCCTCGCCCACCACGGCTGGCGCTGGGCCGAGGACGGCAACTTCGAGCTTACCGGCATCATCGAGACGGTGCAGCTCGGCAACCCGCACGGCGTGCTGACGGTGGATGCGGAGGGCGAGGTCTGGACCGTCGAGGTCGGCCAGCCCTGGCGCAACGAGCAGGCCGGCCTGACGGACGAGATGCTGGCGGTCGGCCGCGAGGTGACGATCTCCGGCGCCCGCTCAGCCGATCACTCCGAGAAGCTGGTGAAGGCCGAGCGGGTGATCATCGACGGCAAGGTCTACAACCTCTATCCGGACCGCAACTAGCCGGGATGCTGGCCGACGCGCTGGCGGCGCTGCAGAACCTGGAGCCGGTGGCCGCGCTGCGGGCATCGCGCTGGGTCTACCCGCTGGTGAACACCGCCCATATCGCCGGCATCGCCCTGCTGTTCGGCGCCATTGCGCCGCTCGATCTGCGCCTGCTCGGCGCCTGGCGCGGCGTGCCGCTGCACCTGCTGGCGCGGGTGCTGCAGCCGGTGGCGGCAGCAGGCCTGGCGCTGGCGGTGACCGCCGGCCTCCTGCTCTTCGCGGTGAGCGCCACCAAGTACGCCACCACGCCGGTCTTCCTGGTGAAGCTCGCCCTCCTCGCCGCCGCGGTGGTGAACGCGGTGCTGCTGCGTCGCCATCCCGACTGGGTGCTGGCGCGGGTGCCCGGCCTCGCCGCCGAGCCCGGGCCGCGCCTGAAGGCGGCCGCCGCCTTGTCGCTCGTGCTCTGGCTCGGCGTGATCCTCTGCGGCCGCTTCATCGCCTACCTCGCCTGAAGCCTGGGCCTGAAGCCTGTGGCCTCGGAGTCTCGGTAGGCATTTCTTCCACAGAAAAATTCGCCGCCGCCTCTTGATATTGCAGTGCAACATAGTACATTGGAGTAATTCCAATTAGCAAGCAAAGCGCTGGAACAGGCTTCTTTGTGGCCCCGGCGCAGGAGTTCCCTGTTCGCCTATAGGAGATGCATATGATTGGCCGAAAGCTTCCCCCCGTTACCTTCCGTACCCGCGTGCGCGACGAATCCGTCGAAGGCCCGAATCCCTTCCGCTGGGAGAACAAGACCACCGACGACTACTTCAAGGGCAAGCGCGTGGTGCTGTTCTCGCTGCCCGGCGCCTTCACGCCGACCTGCTCGACCTACCAGCTCCCGGATTTCGACAAGCTCTATCCGGAGTTCCAGACCAAAGGCATCGACGAGATCTACTGTCTCTCGGTGAACGACGCCTTCGTGATGAATGCCTGGGGCAAGCAGCAGGGCCTGAACAACATCAAGCTCATTCCCGACGGCTCCGGCGAGTTCACCCGCAAGATGGGCATGCTGGTCTGCAAGGACAACCTCGGCTTCGGCATGCGCTCCTGGCGCTACGCCGCCGTCATCGACGATGGCGTGGTGAAGGCCTGGTTCGAGGAGCCCGGCTTCTCCGACAACTGCGAGACCGACCCCTACGGCGAGTCCTCGCCGCAGAACATTCTCGAGAAGATCACCGACGAGGTGCTCGGCGAGAAGGTGGCGGCGGCGTAACCGGATCGGCATCGCCAAATGATTTGAAGGCCCGCCCAACGGCGGGCCTTCTTGTTTGTGGGGCGCTCCACCCTCGCCATTTCTCAATTGTCATGCTCGGCCACCGAGCCGAGCATCCAGGGCGACCGCTTCGTCGTTTCCCCTGGACCCTCGGGTCAAGCCCGAGGGTGACGAACGGAGTTGGCGGAACCGCTGTTGCGACCGCCCCTGCCGCTACTGCGCTATCCAGCCGCCGTCGATGGACAGTGGCGCTCCGGTCATCTGGTCGGCCGCGGGCGAGCAGAGGAAGACGGCGAGGCCGCCGATCTGCTCCGGCGTCGAGAAGTCCTTCGACGGCGTCTTCTCCTCGACCAGTTCCAGCCGCGCCGCCTCATAGCTCCTGTTCTCGGCCTTGGCGCGGTCCTCGATCTGCTTCTTCACCAGCGGCGTCAGCACCCAGCCCGGGCAGATGGCGTTGCAGGTGATGCCGGCGCCCGCCGTCTCCAGCGCCGTCACCTTGGTGAGGCCGATGATGCCGTGCTTGGCTGCGACGTAGGCCGACTTCTCGGGCGAGGCGGCAAGCCCGTGCGCCGAGGCGATGTTGATGACGCGGCCCCAGCCCTTCTTGCGCATCGCGGGCAGCGCGGCCTTGGTGGCATGGAAGGCGGCCGAGAGGTTGATGGCGATGATGGCGTCCCAGCGATCGTCAGGGAACGCCTCGATCGGTGCGACATACTGGATGCCGGCATTGTTCACCAGCACGTCGACGGCGCCGAATTTCGCCTCGGCCTCCTTCACCATGCGGGCGATCTCCGCCGGCTTCGACATGTCGGCGCCGTCGTGGTCGACCGTCACGCCGTGCTCGGCGGCGATGGCGGCGCGCAGCTTCTCGATCGCCGCGGCCTCGCCGAAGCCATTGAGGATGACGTTGGCGCCCTGGGCGGCCAGCGCCTCGGCAATGCCCTGTCCGATGCCGCTGGTCGAGCCGGTGACCAGGGCGGTCTTTCCTTTCAGCATGGTTCCCATCCCGTGATAAAGGATCCTCTGGAATCTCCCGCCCTCTACAAGAGGGTCGCTACAGCGTGGGTTTCAAGAGGGCAAGCAGCAGCGACAAGGTTACAACCGAGATAGCTGTGGAGATCAGCACGGCCGAGGCCGAGCGACCCAGGTAGAGGTCGTACTGGCGGGCCATGATGAACACATTGGCACCGGCCGGACAGGCGGCTGTCAGAATCGCCACCGCCGCCGCCAGCGGTGGCAGTTCGAAGAGGTAGAGCGCGAAAACCGCCATGAGGGCCGGATGCACCACCAGCTTCATGGCGACCATGGCCAGCGTCTCGCGCAGATCGCCGCTGATCTTGAAGGCTGTCAGCGAGGCGCCAAGGGCGAAGAGCGCGCAAGGGGCTGCGGCATCGCCGAGCAGCGCCAGGAAACGCTCGGCCGCCACCGGCAGCGCGACGCCGCTTTGCCCATAGGCGATGCCGGCGAGCAGCGCCAGGATGATCGGATTGAGCGCCAGCGATCGCACAGTGCTGCCGGCGAGCGTGCGCCAGCCCCGCCCGGCGCCCAGTCCCAGCTCGATGAGCACCGTCACCACCGGGAAGATGATGACGGAGTGGAACGTGATGATGAGCATGAGCCGCCGACCGGCCTCCTCGCCGAGCGCGGTGAAGATCAGCGGGATGGCCAGCAGGACGGTGTTGGAGAAGACCGAGCCCATGCCGAAGAGGGCGCGCTCGGCCGGGCCGGTACGGAAGACAGCGCGGGCGACGCCGAGGGCCACTAGGAAGGTCGCCAGCACGGCGCTGAAATAGGCGGCGATGATGCTGAGCTCGACGAGTTCCAGGCCGCCGGCCGTGGCGCGGAACAGCAGCGCCGGAATGGCGAAGTAGAACACGAAGGTGTTGAGCCCCTTGATCGCCTCCTCGCTCATCCAGCCCTTGCGGCCGACCACATAGCCGCAGAGCACCAGGCCGAAGATCGGCAGCACGGTCTCGAGGATGGATTGCATGGGCAGCGGGACGCAGGACCGGAGGGGGATGGGCGCCGCGCGACGCGGCTGGAGGCGGCCCCCAGGATAGTCCACAATGGTCGCCATGGAAGAGAAACTCTTCGCTTGGGCGATCCTCGTCTTCGGCTGGCTGCTGCCGCTCGCCCACGTGGCGCTGTCGCGACGCGGCGGCCGCTGGGCGCCGCCGCCGGGCAGCGGCTGTCCGCTGGGGCCACGGGTCGGCTGGCTCGTGCTGGTGCTGCTGCTCGGCCCCATCGGCTGGCTGCTGTTCTGGCGCAGCCGCAGGCAGATCAGGACGCAGCCCTGACGATGGCAGAAAGCGCGGCAAACGATACAGGTGTCGCCCCGCGCCAACGCCGATGGCTCCCGGGAACGAGTCCCGGGACGACAGCGGTGTGTGTAACGGGTTGCTGGGCCGTCCCTGGAGACATGTGCCGGCAGGCTGGACCCGCGGCCTGACCCGCGGGTCCATGTCTCGGCTGGTTGTGGCGCGCCTTAGCCGACCCGCTCCGGTCCCATCAGGCTGTACGGCAGCCAGGTGGAGAGCGCCGGCACGTAGGTGATCAGAATCAGCAGCAGGAAGAGGATGCCGAGCCACGGCAGCGCGGCCCTGACCACCTGCATCACCGACATGCCGGTGATGCCGGCGGTGACGAAGAGGTTGAGGCCGACCGGCGGCGTGATCATGCCGATCTCCATGTTCACCACCATGACGATGCCGAGGTGGATAGGGTCGACGCCCAGCGCGATGGCGATCGGGAAAACCACCGGTGCCACGATCAGCAGCAGGCCCGACGGCTCCATGAACTGGCCGCCCAGCAACAGCAGCAGGTTCACGACGATGAGGAAGCTCCACGGCTCGAGGCCGGCGCTGAGGAATGCTTCCGTGATCGTCTGCGGGACGCGCTCGGTGGTCAGCACATGGGCGAAAAGCAGCGCGTTGGCGATGATGAACATCAGCATCAGCGTGACTTTGCCCGCCTCCACCATGGTCTTCTGGGTGTCGTGGTGGAAGAAGGCCGGCACAAAGGCGAGCGCCATGCGGTAGGTGTTGCGCGCGGCAGCGCCGCCCAGCCCCTCGCCGTCCTTGAGCCAGGGCACGCCCTTCAGCGGGCCCATGTCGCGGTAGACGAAGAGGGCGATGACGAAGGCATAGACCGCGGCGACGGCCGCCGCCTCGGTCGGCGTGAAGATGCCGCCGTAGATGCCGCCGAGGATGATGACGATGAGGAACAGGCCCCAGGCAGCATCGAGCGAGGCGTTGAAGATCTCGCGAAAGCCGGGCCAGGGCTGCCGCGGCAGCTTCTTCACGCGGGCAGCGATATAAATGCCCGTCATCAGCATCAGGCCGGCGATGATGCCCGGGACGACACCGGCGATGAACATGCGGCCGACCGAGACGTCGGTCGCCGCCGCATAGACCACCATGACGATGGAGGGCGGGATCAGGATGCCGAGGGTGCCGGCGTTGCAGATCACGCCCGCTGCGAAGTCGCGGCTGTAACCGGCCTGGCGCATGCCGCCGATGACGATCGAGCCGATCGCCACCACGGTTGCCGGGGAGGAGCCGCTGAGGGCGGCGAACATCATGCAGGCGAAGACGCCCGCCATGGCGAGGCCGCCGCGGAACGAGCCGACCACCGCGATGGAGAAGCGGATGATGCGCTGCGCCACGCCGCCGGTCGACAGGAAGGCGGACGACAGGATGAAGTAGGGGATCGCCAGCAAGGTGTAGTGCTGCTGCGCCTGGAACAGCTTCAGCGCAATGGAGGCGAGCGAGTCGGTCGAGAAGAGCAGGAGGAAGAGCACGCTGGAGAGTCCCAGCGCAACGGCAATCGGCAGTCCCAGCACCAGCAGCAGGAGCACCAGCACGAAGAGCATTAATGGTTCCATGGCCCGCTTAGTCCCTGCCCTTCACGGCATTCGGTTCGAATGTGGCGCTGGCCTGGGCTTCCGCGACCGCATCCTCAGCCTCGTGCCCGGCAATGAGGTGATCGCTCTTGCCAAGCGCGATCCTCACCGTTGCCTGGACGAAGCGGAACAGCAGCAGCGCCATGCCGATGGGCAGCGCCAGATAGGGCACCCAGCGCTCGATGCCGACCGGCTCGTGCACATAGTCGGGGCCGCCCAGCGCCTCGAGGATGAAGCGCGGCACATAGAGGTCTTCGGTGTCGATGCCGAAACGGAGGATCTTCGACCAGTAGTCCCAGGCGCCGTACAGCATGATGGCCGCATAGACGCAGCACAGCAGCGCAGCCAGCAGGATGAGGTACCTCTGATGGCGTGCCGGAAACAGCTTGACGAAGGCATCGACGCCGAGATGGGCGCTGATCTTGACGCCGTAGGAGGCGCCGATGAGGACCAGCCAGGCGAAGAGGTAGGTGGTCAGCTCCAGAGCCCAGACCGCGCCCGAGTTGAACAGGTAGCGCGCGACGACCTGGCAGAAGGTGATCATCGCCATGCCGCCGAGCAGCAAAGCGATGAGCCCTTCCTCCAGCCGATTCACGATTCGGGAGAGCATGAGCGTGCTCCAGAGACTGCGCGGGCCGCAGAAGCCAGGCGGCATCCGGCACCGTCCCCGCAAAGGGGGCGGTGCCGGAGCCTATGCCTGATGGAAGGTCAGCTACCCTGGTTCGAGGCCTTGGCGGCGTCGATCAGGTCGGCGCCGATGTCGCCCTCGAACTCGGCCCACACCGGCTCCATGGCCTTGACCCAGGCGGCGCGCTGCTCGGGAGTGAGCTGGCGGATCTCGGCGCCGTCGTCGAGGATCTTCTGGCGGCTAGCAACGTCCAGGCTGGTCGCGAGCGCGTTGCCCTTGGCGGTCTCTTCCTTGACGATCGTCGCGAGCTGATCGCGCACGTCATCCGGCAGGGACTCCCAGAACTCCACCGAGGTCACCAGCAGGTAGTCGATGATGCCGTGGTTGCTCTCGGTGATGCCGTCCTGCACCTCGTGGAACTTCTTCGTGTAGATGTTCGACCAGGTGTTCTCTTGGCCATCGACGACACCCGTCTGCAAGGCGCCGTAGACTTCCGAGAAGGCCAGCTTCTGGGGGTTGGCGTCGAGGGCGCGGAACTGTGCCTCCAGCACGTCGGAGGTCTGGATGCGGAACTTCAGCCCCGCGGCATCCTCCGGCGTCAGCAGCGGCTTCTTGGCCGAGATCTGCTTCATGCCGTTGTGCCAGTAGCCGAGACCGAGCAGGCCGTTGCCCTCCATCGAGTGGAGCAGATCCTGGCCGGCGTCGCTGGCCTGGAAGCGGTCGACCGCTTCGATGTCCTCGAACAGGAACGGCAGGTCGAAGATGCGGAACTTCTTGGTGTACTTCTCGAACTTCGACAGCGACGGCGCGGCGAGCTGGGCATCGCCCAGCAGCATGGCCTCGAGCACCTTGTCGTCGTCATAGAGCTGCGAGTTCGGATAGACCTCCATGCACAGCTTGCCGTTCATCTCGTCGTTCACCCGCGCGGAAAGCGCCGTTGCGGTCTCGCCTTTCGGGCTACCCTTGGCGGCCACCACGTGGGCGAACTTGACGACGATCTCGCCGCTTTCGCAGGAGGCGAAAGCCGCGGAGGTCATGGATACGGTAAGAGCCGCAGCGGCGGCTGCAGCGAACAGATGAGTCTTCACTAGAGTTCCTCCCAAAGCTTCTTCATGCGCCCGCCCGGGCACCGCGCCCGCGCGCAGCCGCGCTGCCTATGGTTCAGCAATGGCCGTGCCAGCCGGTCGATGCCGTGACAGCTTTTGTTAAGCTCTTGTTAAGGCTGGCGTCGCCAGGGGCGGCCACCTAGCCGGAAAGGGCCGCCCTGTGTCGCCGGCGATACATCGATCGCCGCCGGATGTGTAGGAATCCACCCAATTTGCGGCCGCCCTGCCCTTCTGCCGCTTGGCAGCCGGCAGCCCGGTGAAACCTCACCCGCTCGCGCTTCGTCAGCTTTCGTAGCGGGTGTTGCCGCGACGCCTGGGGTCGATCGGCAACTCGATGAAGAGCGGCTGGTGCGCCCGCTGCGAGCAGGCCTGGCGCGGGCAGAGGTGGCAGTTGATGCCGATCGGACTGAACAGCCGCTCGTCCTGCAGGTTGAACGGCGCCGCGTAGGCCAGGCGGTGGGCGTGCTTGAGCTCGCAGCCGAGCGACAGCGCGAGGCGGCGGTCCTGGGTATCGCGGCTGAACACCGGACGCTCGGTGGTGCGGCTGATGGTGAAGAAGCGGTCGCCATCCGGCAGTTCGACGAACTGCGGCACGATGACGCCGGGGGTGCGGAACGAGGTGTGGATGTTCCACACCGGGCAGGCGCCGCCGTACTCGGCGATGTGAAAGGAGGTCGCGTTGAACCGTTTGGTCACGTTGCCCGCCTTGTCGACGCGCAGGAAGAAGAAGGGCACGCCCCGCGATCCCTCCCGCTGCAGCGTGGTGAGCCGGTGGCAGACCTGCTCGAAGGAGACGCCGAAGGCGGCGGCCAGGCGGTCGACGTCGTAGTTGCTGCCCTCCGCCGCCTCGTAGAACGCCTGGTAGGGCATCAGGAAGGCGGCGGCGAAGTAGTTGGCCAGCTCCGCATGGCAGCGCGCGACGCCGCTCTCCGAGCGGATGCCGCTGCCGGCGGTCAGCGCCTGCAGGACCTTGGGCAGCTCGACGAGGCAGAGCACGTGGGCGAGCTGGAACACGCGGTTCTGGTGGTCGAGCGCCTCCGAGAGATGGACCACCGCGCCGGCCTCGTCGTAGATGCGCAGCGCCTGGCTCATCTCCTCGACCGGCGCGGTGCGCACCTCGATGCCGTGCACCCGGTAGACCCGCGCCTTCAGTACCGCATAGATGTCGTCGACCTCGCAGGGCTCGGCGGCGCGAAGCTGCTCGGCCGCCGCCTCCAGCTCGGCGAAGTGGTTGGCATGGTCGCGGAAGAAGTCGTGGATGATGGTCTCCGGCGAGGAGGCGAGCAGGCCGTCCGGCATGCGCTCGCTGCCGAGCTGCATCATCTTCTCCAGCGTCGTGCGATGGCTGTGGTAGAGCTGCAGGAAGTGCCCGACCAGCCGCGGCGCGTGATCGACCGCAGCGCGCAGCTCCTGCAGGTCCGGCGGCGCATTGCCGAAGATCGGGTCCTGCATGGCGTTGCGCAGGTCGGCGAGCCGCGTCGAGGCCTCGTCCTTCAGGAGGTCGCGCCAGTCGACGCCATAGGCGTCGGACAGCGCCATCAGCATCTGCACCGACAGGCTGCGCTGGTTGTTCTCCAGCAGGTTCACGTAGGCGGTGCTGACGCCCAGCGTCGCGGCCATCTCCGCCTGGGTCTGCCGGTGCTCGCGCCGGAGTTGGCGCAGCCGGGGGCCGATCAGTGTCTTGCGCATCCGCTTGAGCGTTAATTTTACATATTTACAATTATACTAACTTGTAGCCAACACATCCAACACTTTAACCCGAAAAAGGCTGCGGCCGGAACCTTCCCGGTCTAGCTTGTTTGACAACAGCCGATTTTCAGCCGCACGGCTGGCGGCCCCGCAAAAAGACGGGTTTGAACAGGCGGAGTGGAGATGGCTTACAAGATCCTCGTTCTCGGCGCTTCCTATGGCTCGCTCCTCGGCACCAAGCTGCTGATGGCCGGCCACGACGTCACCCTGGTCTGCCGCCCGCAGACCGCGCAGCTCATCAACGCGGAGGGCACCACCGTCCGCCTGAAGCTGAAGGGCGAGGAGGCGCACCGGGAGATCCGCTCGGCGGAAATGCCCCCGCAGCTCAACCCGGGCAGACTCGATGCCACCCCCCCCGAGGCCGCCGATCCCGCCGCCTACAACCTCGTCTGCCTCGCCATGCAGGAGCCGCAGTACGCGGTGCACGCGATCTGGACCCTCATGGTGCGGGTGGCGGAGGCGCAGGTGCCCTGCCTTTCCATCATGAACATGCCGCCGCTGCCCTACCTGAAGCGCATCCCCGGCCTCGATGCGGCGAAGCTCGACGGCTGCTACACCAACGCCCATGTATGGGACCGCTTCGATCCCGACCTCATGACCCTCTGCAGCCCGGACCCGCAGGCCTTCCGGCCTCCGGAGGAGGCAGCCAACGTGCTGCACGTCGGCCTGCCGACCAACTTCAAGGCGGCCGCCTTCGCCAAGGCCGAGCACAACGCGATGCTGCGGGAGCTGGAAGCGGGCATCGACGCCCTGCGCCTCGACGGGCCCGAGGGACCCTGTGACGTGCCGGTGAAGCTGCGCGTGCACGACTCGCTGTTCGTGCCGCTCGCCAAGTGGTCGATGCTGCTGACCGGCAACTACCGCTGCATCACGGCGGGCGCGCCGCGGCCGATCCGCGAGGCGGTGCATGCCGACCTCGACAGGTCGCGGGCGATCTACGCCCACGTCGACGCCCTCGCGCGCCGCCTCGGCGCCGACGCGGCTGACCAGGTACCCTTCGAGAAATACGCGCGGGCCGCCGAGAGCCTGCTGAAGCCCTCCTCCGCCGCGCGCGCCGTGGCGGCCGGAGCACCCGCCATCGAGCGGGTCGACCGCCTGGTGCAGGCGATCGGCCGCTCGCTCGGCATGGCGCACCCGGAGATCGACGCGGTGGTCGCCACGGTCGACGCCCGTCTTGCCGAGAACCAGCGGATGTCCGCCTGAGCTGTTGCTTTCCCTGTAGCCTCACCTGAAGGGCGGATCCTCGGATCCGCCCTTTTTTCTCCCGCGCTACGGCTGGCCGGCCGCCGCCCCGCCACCCTCGGCCCCGCCGCCCTCCGGCTCGCGACCCCGACGCCCGATGCCTTCGCGCCAGGGCGCGAGGAACTTCTCGCGCTTCAGGCGGTCGAGATAGACCAGCAGGCCCGAGCCGAGCTGGATCGACCGAAGGGGGCCGACGCGGTTCTCGCTGATCCCGATCCTGCTGTAGGGGCCGGTCACCTCGGGTCGCACGGCAAAGAGCCGGCCTTTGTCGGTCAGCACGCGCTGGCCGCGGACCGACAGCAGGTAGTCCAGGAAATGGTGCGCCTCTTGCGGGTGTTGCGCCGCGGCCGAGATGATGGCGGTGCGGGAAATTGCCAGCGTGTAGTCGCTGGGAAGCACGATGCCGATGGAGCGGTTCCGCTCCGCCCAGACCTGTGCGTAGGACCCCAGCACGTTGTAGCCGATCAGGTAGCGTCCCTCGGCGATACCCTCCAGCATCTCCGAGGTGTTTCCCTTCAGCACCACCTGGCTGCGGCCGAGCGCCTCCAGAAGGCTGCCGAAAACGCCGCCGACCACGGCATCCTGAGTCGCCAGCAGATAGCCGACGCCGCTTTCCTCAATGTCGTAGGTGACGATGCGGCCCCGGTAGGTGTCCGCCTGCTCGCGGATCAGGCGCAGCAGGTCGAACCGGGTATTGGGCACATGCGCGGGAGGCACCAGTTCGCGGTTGTAGACGATGACCGCCGGCTCGAAGGTGACGCCGAAGGCATGATTCCGCCAGCGCGCCCAGTCGGGGATGCTTTCCGCGTTCGACGACCGATGCGCGGCGGCATAGCCGTCGTTCGCCAGCTTGAACTGGAGGTCCATCGCCGAGCTGAGCAGCAGGTCGGCCGAAGGCGCGCCGGCATCGACCTCCGCGACGAAGCTGTCGTAGAGCTCCGCCGTATCCAGATCGACATAGGTGATCTCGATGGCCGGATGGAGCACCTGAAAGTCGGCGATGGCGGGGCTCAAGGTATCGAGGTCGGTCGAGCTGTAGACGATCAGCTCGCCGTCGCCGGACGACAGCCGGGGAAACACCGTCGTCTCGGCGGCGGCGGGGGACGCCAGCAGAGTTGCCAGAGCGAGGACGAGCGGCAGGCGGGTCATGCCGGCACTGCGCCCGCAGAGAGTGTCGGGAAGCGCAGGGTGACGACCAGGCCGCCGCCCTCTCGATCGGTCAGGTCGACACGGCCGCCGTGAGCATCCACGACGCTCTTGACGATGGCGAGGCCGAGGCCCGAGCCCGGCGCCTCGGTCGCCGAGCCACGCTGAAACCGCTCGAAAACCCGCGCCCGGTGGGGCTCCTTTATGCCGGGGCCGCCGTCGGATACCGAGAGGCAATGGGTGGCGTCGGTGCGGTCGGTGAACAGGCGGATGACGATGCTGCCGCCGGCACCGGCGCGGCCGTGGCGGACGGCGTTGTCCAGCACGTTCTTGACCGCTTCTCTCAGCATCACGGTGTCGCCGTTGACCGTGGCGCCGTCGGCGGTGTCGCGGAAGTCGATGTCGATGCCGGGCTCGGCAAGCGGAACCGCCTCGCGGATAGCCTGCCGCACCACCTCGTCCAGCCGGACGGGCTCGAAGGCCACCGCCTCGCCGCGGTGAACGACCATCGCGTGGCTGAGAAGTTGATGGGTGAGGCGGCTGGCCAGCGCGGCGTTCCGCTCGATGCGCTCCAGCGAGCGCCTGAGCACCGCCGGATCGTCCTCGTCCAGCGCGGTCTGCGCCTGCACCCGCAGGCTCGCGAGCGGCGTGCGGATCTGGTGCGCGGCCTCGGCGATGAACGACTGCATCGTGCCCATGTTGGAGCGCAGCCGCTGCATGAAGCGGTTCAGGCTGTCGACCAGAAGCTCGATCTCGTGCGGTGCGGGCACCGCCACCGGATGCAGATCAGTCGGGCGACGTAATCGCAGGTCGAGTCCTACGCGGACCAGCGGGCGAAGCGCGAGAGTGACGCCGATCCAGGCGAGCGCAAGCGCAAGCGCGGTCAGGGCGAGGATCGGCGTGATGGCATCGAAGGCGATGCTGCGGGCCAGCGCCTCCCGCGCCCGCCGGGTCTGGCCGACCTGCACCGTCGCCCAGCCCTGCACCGCCGGCTCCACCACCAGCCGGCCCAGGATGCCGAAGCGCACCATCTCGCCCCGGTAGGTTGCATCGAAGAACTGCGGGTGACCGGTGACCCCGATCGTCTCGGGAGCGGGAAGATCGGAATAGCCGGTGATTGTCTCGCCTCCCGGCGCGGCGATGCGGTAGAAGACGCGATCATCGGGCGCCAGCGACAGCATGTCGAGCGCGGCATAGGGCAGGTCGGCCTCGAGCTTCCTGTCGATGACGTTGACGGTTTCCGCGATGGCGAGCGCGGAGCCCGCCAGAAGCTGATCATAGACCTGATCGGCCGCCCGCCGGCCATATTCCAGGGCAGCGACGGCCAACACGATGGTGCCGCCGAGCGACAGCGCGCCGAGAAACAGCAGCAGCTTGCTGCGCAGCGACAGGCGCTGGCCGAGCGCGCGGATCACGGTTGCGGTCCTAGGACTGGAGTTCGGCGACATAGCCCAGCCCGCGCAGGGTTCGGATCGACACCGGCGTTCCATTCAGCCGCTTGCGCAGGCGCGCGACGTAGAGCTCGATCGCGTTCGGGCCCGCTTCGTCGTCGAACCCGAAAAGCTGCTCGGCGAGATCCGCCTTGCTCAGCACCCGGCCGAGGCTGCCGAGGAAAATTTCCAGCAGCCGGTATTCGCGGTTGGGAAACTCTACGGCGGTCCCGTCGATGGTGACCTGCCGGGCCGAGCGATCGAACACCATGTTGCCGTAGCGGCTGACATTGCCGGCAATGCCCTGCCGGCGGCGCAGCAGGGCGCGGCAGCGCGCTTCGAACTCCCGAAAATCGAACGGCTTCACCAGATAGTCGTCGGCTCCGAGGTCGAGCGCGCTCACCCGGTCGTCCACTTCCGACCGCGCGGTCAGCACCAGGACGGGCGTCGAATCGCTGCGCCGCCGCAACCCTTTCAGGATGTCGAAGCCGCTGCGCCCCGGCAGCGTGATGTCGAGGACGACAAGGTCGTAACGCTGGACCCGCAAAATGTCGTCAGCCTGGGTGCCGTCGGCCTCCCAGTCGATCGCGTGGCCGCTGCGGCGCACGCGCCGGACTATCGCCTCGGCGAGATCTTCTGTATCTTCCACTAGGAGAATGCGCATCGGCCGAAGGCTGCAGTGCCCGTTCGCGCTTGCAATGACAGGTTCACGACAGGTTCGCCCGTTAGTTTAGCGGGCTGCTTGATGTTTGCAGAAGCACAAGTTGCAAGCAAGAAAAGTCACCCGGAGGAATATCACGATGTTCATGCAATCCAAGATCAGGCCCAAGAGCCGGCTCCCGTCGATCGCGGCGGCCGCAGTAATCGGCAGTTTTCTGGCCGCCGGCAGCGCCTGGGCGCAGATGGACAGCCTGTCCATCATGGCGCCGGCTTCGCCGGGCGGCGGCTGGGACGGTACCGCGCGTGCGATGCAGCAGGCCCTTCAAAAAGAAAACATCGTCAAGAACGTCGAGGTGACGAACGTTCCGGGCGCCGGTGGAACCATCGGCCTCGCGCAGTTCGCCGGATCGTCGGGCCAGGGCGACGAGTTGATGGTCAGCGGCCTCGTCATGCTCGGCGCGATCCTGACCAACAAGTCGCCCGTGTCGCTGGAGCAGACCACCCCGATCGCCCGTCTGACCGGCGAGTACGAGGTCATTGTCGTGCCGGCGGCCTCGGAGATCCAGACGCTCGACGACCTGGTCGCGAAGTTCAAGGCTGACCCGCGGTCCGTCTCCTGGGCCGGCGGTTCGGCCGGCGGTACCGACCACATCCTGGTCGGGCTGATCGCCGAACAAGTCGGCGTCGAGCCCTCGGGCGTCAACTACATCGCCTTCTCGGGCGGCGGCGAGGCGCTCGCAGCGCTTCTGGCCAACGACGTGACGGCCGGCGTCAGCGGCCTTAGCGAGTTCGCCGGCCAGATCGCGGCGGGCAAGCTGCGGGGAATCGCCATTTCCTCGCCGGAGCGGCTGGAAGGCGTCGACGTCCCGACCCTGATCGAAGGCGGCGTGAACGTCGACCTGGTGAACTGGCGCGCCGTGGTGGCCCCGCCGGGACTGGATGACGCGGAGCGCCAGCAGCTTCTCACCACCGTCGATGCTCTGGCCAAGAGCGCGACCTGGCAAAGCCTGCTCAAAGAACGCAACTGGATGGACTCCTACCTCGCCGGTGACGAGTTCGCGGCCTTCCTCGAAGAGGACCGCGCGCGCGTGGAAGGCGTGCTGAAGAGCATCGGCCTCGTCCAGTAGGACCGGCCCCCATGGCCCGGAACCTCAAGGTGGCCCGGAACCTCAAGTCGGCCCACCTGGGCGAAGCCGGTTTCGGGCTGGGGGTAATGCTGTTCGGGATGCTCGTCGCCGTTCTGACGACGAACATCCCGATCGGCCCGGCCTACTCGGCAGTCGGCCCGCGCGTATTCCCATGGCTGGTTTCCGGCGCGCTCATCGTCGTCGGCCTCATGCTGCTGATCGAAAGCCTGAGGTCGACCGAGCCTTCCGACCGGCCGGAAGTCGACTGGCGGGCGATCGGCATCGTCGGCCTTGGTCTCGCTGCGCAGTTGCTGCTCATGACCGGGGCCGGCTTCGTCGTCGCATCGACCGTTCTGTTCGTGGCGGTCGCCCGCGCCTTCGGCAGCAGGCGCCCGCTCCTGGACACCGTGATCGGCCTCGTCCTCTGCGCCGTCACTCAAATCGGCTTCACCTGGGGCCTTGGCCTGCGACTGCCGGCCGGCATCTTTGCCGGCTTTTTGAAAGGGCTGTTGTGATCTTGCTTCGGCGCCCATTCCCCTCCTGCCCGATCCCCTCCTGACGGAAACCGGCCCATGGACACCCTGGGGGCTCTTTTCCAAGGCTTCAGCGTCGCCGTAACGCCCATGAATCTCGTCTGGGCCTTCGTCGGCGTCGCTCTTGGCACCTTCGTCGGCGTTCTCCCGGGCATCGGCCCCGCGCTCACCGTTGCGTTGCTGCTGCCGGCGACCTACACGCTCGAGCCGACGGCCGCGTTCATCATGTTCGCCGGCATCTACTACGGCGGCATGTATGGCGGCTCGACCACCGCGATCCTGCTGAACACACCGGGTGAGAGCGCCAGCATCATCACCGCGATCGACGGCAACGCTATGGCCCGCCAGGGGCGCGGCGCTTCGGCGCTGGCGACGGCGGCCATTGGATCGTTCATCGCCGGCACCATCGCCACGGTCGCGCTCACCTTCCTCGCCCCCGTCATGGTCGAGATCGCCCTTCAGTTCGGAGCGGCGGAATATTTCGCGCTGATGGTCCTGGCCTTCACCACAGTCAGCGCGCTGCTGGGCAGTTCCATCTTCCGCGGGCTGGCCAGCCTGTTCCTCGGCGTCACGCTCGGCCTCGTCGGCATCGACCTGCAGACCGGACAGGCACGCTTCGCGCTCGGCGTGCCACAGCTTCTGGGCGGTATCGACGTGGTGATCGTCGCCGTCGGCCTCTTCGCAGTCGGCGAGACGTTCTTCGTCGCCGCCCGCCACAGGTGGGAGCAGGAGGAAATCCTGCCGGTCAAGGGATCGGTCTGGATGACCAGGGACGAATGGAAGCGATCGTGGAAGCCGTGGCTGCGCGGATCGGCCCTCGGCTTTCCCTTCGGTGCCTTGCCCGCCGGCGGCGCGGAAATACCCACCTTCCTTTCCTACATGCTGGAAAAGCGGCTTTCCAAGCGGAAGGAGGAGTTCGGCAAGGGCGCGATCGAGGGCGTGGCCGGCCCGGAAGCGGCGAACAACTCCGCCGCCGCCGGCGTGCTGGTGCCGCTGCTGACGCTCGGCCTGCCGACCTCCGCCACCGCCGCCATCCTCATCGCCGCCTTCCAGCAGTACGGTCTGCAGCCCGGCCCGCTCCTGTTCGCCAACGAGCCGGACCTGGTCTGGGGCCTGATCGCCAGCCTCTATATCGGCAACCTCATGCTGCTGGTCCTGAACCTGCCGATGGCCGGCGTCTGGGTGCGGGTTCTGGCGATTCCGCGGCCGCTGCTCTATGCCGGCATCCTGGTCTTCGCGACCCTGGGCACCTACACGCTCAACAACTCCGTGGTCGACCTCGTCCTGCTCTATGTCATCGGCGCCCTCGGCTTCGTGATGCGGCTCTATTCCATCCCGGTGGCGCCCGCGGTGATCGGCCTGATCCTCGGCCCCCTGGCGGAGCAGCAGTTCCGCCGCGCGCTCTCCATCAGCCAGGGCGACGCAACGGTGTTCTTCACCTCGCCGCTGTCGGCGTCCCTCCTCGCCATCGCCGCGATAATCGTCGTCGGCCCGACAATCTGGAGGCTCGTCCGGCGGCGGAAGACCTGATCCGATCTACTTCAAAAGGGTAGAGCAGATCAGGTCCGCATTGCGCCGCCGCACGCCGCGCGGCAGACTGAGGGCGAGGCAAAACGTCCTGCGCGCACCGCCGAAGGATGGCCCGCCATGCCCGAGAGGAGAGCGTCCCTGCCGGCTGCCACGGCCCCGCGCCGCACCGCCATCGCCGATTTCGTGCTCGCCCGCTGGCGCGGCGAGATACCGCTCGGGCGTGCCCTGTGGTGGGACATGGGGTGTGTCGGCACCCTGATCAATCTCGCGACCGGCCTGGTCGCGCTGCTGCTGATCGCCCGCGACCTGCCCGATGCCGTCGCCGCCGCCGTCTACTTCTCGCCGCTGCCTTACAATCTGCTGCTGGTCGTCTCGGTGTGGCGCAGCGCCGCGAAAACGCCGGGCCCGTCGGCGCTGACCGCGCAGCTCATCGCCGCCGTCTGGCTCGTCCTTTCCATCCTTTTGTGAATGGCCTGTTGTAAACGGCCTGGTTGCGATGAAGGCGCTGCGCGCCGGGCGAGCCTGAGCCGCCGCTACTCCGCCGCGACCGGGTGCTGCGACAGCATGGCGCCGCCGCGCGGCAGGAAGCTGACGACCAGGCAGATCGCCGCCGCCAGGGCGGCCATGATCGCGAACAGCGTGGCGAAGCCCCAGTTGCCGTAGACGAAGGAGATCAGCGGGATCGCCGTCGAGCTGATGCCGAAGCCGACGATGAGGCGGCCGGCGAAGGCGCGGCTGCGCCACTCGCTCTTGCTGATGCGCGCGATCAGCACGTCGTTGATCGGGATCTGTCCGAACACCAGCAGCATGAAGCCGAGCGCCGTCACCAGCGCCGGCACCCCCGCGAGGTTCATCGCCACCAGGAACAGCGGCGCCTGCAAGCCGGTGACCAGCAGGAAGATGGTGCGCGCCGAGTGGCGGTCGATGAGGTAGCCGACGACGAGCTGGGCGAAGGCGGCGGCGGCGAAGACCAGGAAGGCCCACCCGCCGACTTCCGACGGCGTGGTCGCGAAGCTGGCCAGTCGCTCGTCGAAGATCTTCGGCAGCGCGAAGGTCATGCACTGGAAGATCATGCTGCCCAGCGCCGTGGTCCCGAAGACGATCGTCGAGATGCGGATCAGTGTCGCCC
Organism: Kiloniellaceae bacterium; assembly: GCA_036570545.1. Lineage (GTDB taxonomy): Bacteria > Pseudomonadota > Alphaproteobacteria > Kiloniellales > Kiloniellaceae > Pelagibius. The sequence continues at coordinate 54 of DATCXZ010000081.1, read as the reverse complement.
GGTCGACCGGCACGGTGCCGACCGCCGCCTTGCGGGCGGCGGCGCCGCTGCGCC
>DATCXZ010000080.1:0-1689 GCA_036570545.1 Kiloniellaceae bacterium | reverse complement strand
GGACGAGCTGGCGGCGGTGCGGCGCTGGTGCCGGCCGTGCATCGACGACTCCGCTGCCTTTCATATCACCGCCGGCCGCCATCCGGTGGTCGAGGCGGCGCTCGCCGCGGCGCAGGCGAGCCGCTTCGTCGCCAACGACTGCCGGCTGGAAGATGCTGCGGACGATGAGGAGGGCAAGGCCGGCCGCCTCTGGCTGGTGACCGGTCCCAACATGGCCGGCAAGTCCACCTTTCTGCGGCAGAACGCCCTCATCGCCGTGCTGGCCCAGATGGGCAGCTATGTGCCGGCGGAGGCGGCGCATATCGGCGTCGTCGACCGCCTGTTCTCCCGCGTCGGCGCTGCGGATGACCTGGCCCGCGGACGCTCCACCTTCATGGTGGAGATGGTGGAAACCGCCGCCATCCTGAACCAGGCGGGGCCACGCGCGCTGGTCATTCTCGACGAGATCGGCCGCGGCACGGCGACTTTCGACGGCCTCTCCATCGCCTGGGCCTGCCTCGAGCACCTGCACGAGGTGAACCGCTGCCGCGCCCTCTTCGCCACCCACTACCACGAGCTCACCAGTCTGTCGGCCAAGCTCGATTCGCTGGCCTGCCACACCATGCGGGTGAAGGAATGGCAGGGCGACGTGGTGTTCCTGCACGAGGTGACGGCCGGCGCGGCCGACCGCTCCTACGGCATCCATGTCGCCAGGCTGGCCGGCCTGCCGAAGGCGGCCATCGTGCGGGCCGAAGCGGTGCTGGCAAGCCTGGAGCAGGGCGAGCAGGCCGGCGCCCTCACCCGCCTTGCCGACGACCTGCCGCTGTTCGCCGCCACTGCCGCCAAGGCGGCCGCGCCAGCGGCAAAGGACAGCGCGGTAGAGGTGGCGCTCGCCGACATCAATCCTGACGGGCTGACCCCCCGCGCGGCGCTCGAATTAATTTACCGCCTAAAAGACTTGTCGAAGAATTAGGGGGCCGGTGCCGGCACGCTGACCTGCTGCGGCTGGCCCAAGGGGTCGCGGTAGCGTAGTTCCACGCGCCAGTCGCGATAGCCCTCCGCGTAGGCGGCGGGATCGTCGAGCGGAATGGAGGCCGTCAGGCGCTGGCTGCGCCGCACCTCGCTGTCGCCGCTGAACAGGTAGCCGAGCGAGATGAACGGCCGGATGCCGCTGGAAGAGCCGCCGCTGGCGCCGATCCCCACGCCCGGTCCCGCGTTGCCGCCGCCGCTCTCCTCGCGGGTGACGATCTCGCGCTCGCGCGCCGGCGTCTCGTGGCCGGTGGCGTCGACCAGCGCCAGGCCGGTGATCTTGCGGCCTGTCGGGATGTCGCGCACCTCCACTTTCACCGCCTCGCCCTCCACCTCGGCTGCGATGTGCATCGGCCGTGGCCGGTCATCGCCGGCGCAGGCGGCCAGCAGCGCCGTGCCGAGCAGTAGCGCGATGATCGGCGGCGCAGCTATGGTGCTTAAGACGGCGCAAAAGATTCGTGCCATACTCCCGGATACTTAGGGCCGACCGCGCTGGTTTCCCAGGGCGCAGGGGTGCAAAGAACTGCCGCTGACCCGCCTCTGGAAAACCTGTCCGCTGCGCCCGCCGTGTCCTATGTGAAGAATGCCATGCCCAGCAGTCTCGACCTCGATCCGGCGGCGAACCGTGCCGGCGCCAAGCGGCCCGCCGGGGCTGCCGGGCTGCCCGAGAACGCCGCCCTC
>DATCXZ010000079.1:0-2792 GCA_036570545.1 Kiloniellaceae bacterium | reverse complement strand
CAGCGACAGCCGCTCGACGCCGGCGGCCCAGCCGATGCCCGGCACTGAAGGGCCGCCCATGGTCTCGACCAGCCCGTCGTAGCGCCCGCCGGCCAGCACCGTGCCCTGCGCGCCCAGCGCCGTGGTGGTGAACTCGAAGGCGGTGTGGGTGTAGTAGTCGAGACCGCGCACCAGGCGGTCGTTCAGTGTGTAGCCGATGCCGAGCAGGTCGAGCCCTTCCAGCACCCGGGCGAAGAAGTCACGGCTCTGCTGGTTCAGGTAGTCGCCGAACAGCGGCGCGCCCTCGATCAGCTTGCGGTCGCCCTGATCCTTGGAATCGAGGATGCGCAGCGGATTGCGCACCAGCCGGTCGCGGCTGTCGGCCGACAGCTTGTCCTGATAGGCGGAGAAGTAATCGACCAGGGCGGCTCGGTAGGCCTTGCGGCTTTCGAGATCGCCCAGGGTGTTGAGCTCGAGGGTGGTGTGCTCGCCGAGGCCGAGCGCGGCGAGGATGTCGGCGCCGAGCGCGATGATCTCGACGTCCGCCAGCGGCTCGGACACGCCGAGCAGTTCGACGTCGATCTGATGGAACTGGCGGTAGCGGCCCTTCTGCGGCCGCTCGTGGCGGAACATCGGCCCGTTGTAGAACACCTTCAGCGGCAGGCTCTGCGTGAGGCCGCCGGAGATCAAGGCGCGCGCCACGCCGGCCGTCGCTTCCGGCCGCAGCGTGACTTGCTCGCCGTCGCCGATCGAGAAGGTGTACATCTCCTTCGTCACCACGTCGGAGGTCTCGCCGAGGGTGCGCTTGAACACCTCGGTGAACTCGAAGACCGGGGTAGCCATCTCGTGGTAGCCGTAGCGCGCAGCCAGCGCACGCGCGGTTTCCACCACCACGCGGTGGCGGCGCATCTCGTCGGGCAAAATGTCGCGTGTGCCCCTGACGGGCTGCAGGCTGGTCACGATGGAACGGCTCCGAAAGGCGGACTAAGAGGCGGCGGCGGTGATCCTGCCGCCGGCGATGCCACCTTCGGCCGCAGCCTCTTCGGCCGCCTTGGCCGCCTCGATCTCGGCGGCCCGGGCTTCGACCAATTCGACCAGATGATCGACGATGCTGTCGTCCTTCAGGCGGTGGTCCGGCACGCCCTTGATGTAGACCTGGTGGGTGCCGCGCCCGCCGCCGGTGAAGCCGATGTCGGTCATCAGCGCCTCGCCGGGGCCGTTCACCACGCAGCCGATCACCGAGACGGTCATCGGCGTGGTGATGTGGGCAAGGCGCTGCTCGAGGACCTCGACGGTCTTGATGACCTCGAACTGCTGGCGCGCGCAGGACGGGCAGGAGATCACGTTCACGCCGCGGTGGCGCAGGCCCAGCGACTTCAGGATGTCGAAGCCGACCTTCACCTCCTCCACCGGATCGGCGGAGAGCGACACGCGGATGGTGTCGCCGATGCCGGCCCACAGCAGGTTGCCCATGCCGATCGAAGACTTGATGGTGCCGCTCCTGAGGCCGCCGGCCTCGGTGACGCCGAGGTGCAGCGGGTAGTCGCAGGCATCGGCCAGCGCGGTATAGGCGGCCACCGCGAGGAAGACGTCGGAGGCCTTGCAGGAGATCTTGAACTCGAAGAAATCCTCGTCCTCGAGGATGCGCGCGTGGTTCAGCGCGCTCTCCACCATGGCCTCCGGGCAGGGCTCGCCATAGCGCTCCAGCAACTCCTTCTCCAGCGAGCCGGCGTTCACGCCGATGCGCATGGAGCAGTTGTTGTCGCGCGCCGCCTTCACCACCTCGCGCACCCGCTCGCGCGAGCCGATGTTGCCGGGGTTGATGCGCAGGCAGGCGGCCCCCGCCTCCGCCGCCTCGATGCCGCGGCGGTAGTGGAAGTGGATGTCGGCGACGATGGGAACGGTGACTTCCGGGATGATCTGCTTCAGCGCCCGGGTGGAGTCCTCGTCGGGGCAGGAGATCCGCACGATGTCGGCGCCCGCGATCTCCATGGCGCGCACCTGGGCGATGGTGCCCTCGATATCGGTGGTGCGCGTGTTGGTCATGGTCTGCACGGTAATCGGCGCATCGCCGCCCACCGGCACCTTGCCGACGTGGATCTGGCGCGACCTGCGCCTGACAATGTCGCGATAGGGGCGAACGCTCATGCTCTGCTATCCCACAATCAGGCGTACAATCCGGACCCTCGACGGCCCGGCTGCTGTCAAGCCTGCCCGGCCGGCCACCGTGGGGGCGACCGTGCGGGCAATCGAGCGCAACATGCGCCGAAATGCCGGAAACTTCAAGGAACCGGAAACTTCAAGGAAAGAGCCGGAAAGGAAAGGGGAAGCCGGGAGAAACCGGGGGAAGTCGGGGAAGGCCGAGGCTCAGGGCTGGCGGCCGGCGCCGCCGCGCAGCGCCTCGGGCTCCAGCGGAATGTTGCGGCGCACCGCGCCGACCGGGCCGAGCGGGGGCAGCGCGCTGCCGTCCACGGAGATCTCAAGGCCGCCGGCATTGCCGGTCAGCAGCGTGAGGTCGGCCTGATTGGGCACCCTGTAGCTGTCGCCGACGCGTAGCACGCGGGTCAGCAGCAGGTTGCCTTCGCGGTCGCGCACCTGGACCCAGGCATCCTGGCTGGCCCTCAGCACGATGCGGGCGTCGGTGTTCTCCTCGCCGTAGATCGTCGGCTGGTGGTTCAGCAGAAAGGCCGTCGCCGAGCCGTCGTTCTCCGGCGCCGCCGGGATCGCGTAGGAAGACTCCGGCGAGGCTTCCGGCGCCGGCCCTTCGGGCTCGGCTGCGGGCGCAGCGGCCTGCTGAGCGGCGGAGGCAGCCG
>DATCXZ010000078.1:0-3502 GCA_036570545.1 Kiloniellaceae bacterium | reverse complement strand
CTTCAGGTCTGCGTTGCCCTGGTGGAACAAGAAGCTGCCGTAGAGGATGCGGAACAGCAGCGACTTGTCGGCGTCGTCGCCGCAGAGGGCGCGGGCGCGCTGCCAGGCGGCGCCGGTCTCCGGCGCGCCGGTGCCCTTGGTGGCGCGCAGCGCGCTCGCCTGAGCCACGCGCAGCGGCAGCTCCAGGGAGTCGCGCTCGGCCGCGTCGTCGATGCGCAGCAGCAGCTTGAGTCCGAGCCCGATCTCGGCCGCCGCCTCGGCCATGGCGGAGCGCTGCATCGCCCGCTCGCCCGCCATCAGGCGATAGGCGATGGCAGGCTGCGGCAGATCGGCCTCGGTGAAATGATGCGCCAGCAGCTCGGGCTCGACCACCGCCAGGTGCGGGTTGCGATCCTTCAGGTAGGCGGCGATGGCCGCGTGCAGGCGCCGGCGCCGCTTCTTCAGCAGGCTGTTGTAGGCCATCTCCTGCACCAGGGCGTGCTTGAAGCGGTAGGTCGCCTTCGGCGGTAGGCCCGCCTGGTAGAGCAGTTCCGCCTCGACCAGGCGCTTCAGCGCCGCATGCAGCTCGTCCTCCGGCAGCTCGGAGATGGCGGCCAGCATCTTGAAGGTGAACTCGCGGCCGACGACGGCGGCGAGCTGGGCCACTTCGCGCGCGCCCGGATGGCGGTCGAGCCGCGCCAGCAGCGAGCCGCGCAGGGTGGTGGGGATGCTGAGGGCGGGCTGTTCGGCGACGAAGGCATAGTGATCGCCGCGGTCGACCACGGCATCGGATTCCAGCACCGCTTTGGTAAGCTGCTCGATGAACAGCGCGACGCCGTCGGTGCGCTCGGCGATGGCGTCGACCAGCTCCTGCGGCAGCGCCTTCTGCTCGGCGAGATAGCGGATGATGGTCTCGCTCTCCGGGCGCTGCAGGCCGCTGAGGTTGAGTCCTGTCGCCGGAAAGAGGTGGCGCAACTGCGCTTCTGCCTCGGGGCGCAGGGTGAGGGCGAGCAGGATCGGCAGGCTGCCGATGCGCAGCGACAGGCGCTGCAGCAGCTCCAGCGAGGTAGGATCGATCCAGTGCAGATCCTCGACGATGATGAGCAGCGGCCGGCGCCGGGCCAGCGCCTCGATCGCGCCCACCAGCAGCTCCAGCAGGCGGTCGAGGTCGCCTTCCTCCGCCGGCGGCCCCGCGTCGCCGGGGGTGAGCGAGAGCAGCGGGCCGATCAGCCGCAGGGTTTCCTCGATGTCGACGGGTACGGCCTTGAACAGCGCGCGCAGCTTGGCAAGCGCGACCGCCGGCGTGTCGTCGGCGACGAGCCCGGCCAGCCGGCGCAGCCGCTCCAGCAGGGGATAGAGCGTGCTGCTGCGGTGGAACGGCGTGCAGTGAAAGCTGTGGCAGAGGAAATCCTCGCCGGCGAGGCGATCGACGAAGGCGCGCAGCAGGCGCGACTTGCCGATGCCGGCTTCGCCGGACAGCAGCACGATCTGGCCGTGGCCGCTGCTGGCCATGCGCCAGCGGTCGAGCAGCAGGGTGGTCTCGCCGGTGCGGTTCACGAAGGGCACGCGGTCGTCGCCCTGCATGGCCTCGGCGCGGCGGTCGAGGTCGCGCGGCCGCAGCACGCGCCAGGCGGCGACCGGCCGCATCACGCCCTTCATGGTCTGCGCGCCGAGGTCTTCGCAGTCGAAGGCGGAGCCGGCGAGGCTGTGGGTGGTGGCGTCGATCACCACGCTGTCGGGCGCCGCGAGGCCTTGCAGACGCGCTGCCAGGTTCGGACTCTCGCCGACCGCCGCCACTTCCTGGGCGGCGCCGAGGCCGATGAGGTCGCCGACGATCACAGAGCCCGTGGCGATGCCGACCCGCGTGCGCAGCTTCAAGCCGTCCTGCAGGCGCAGCCGCCCCACCGCCTCGACGATCTCCAGGCCGGCGCGCACCGCCCGCTCGGCGTCATCCTCGTGGGCGCGCGGAAAGCCGAAGTAGACCAGCACGCCGTCGCCCATGTAGCGCGCGACGTAGCCTTCGAGGCGGGCCACCACGCCAGCACAGGCGTCCTGGTACGCGCGCACGATGGTGCGAAGGTCCTCCGGCTCGTAGCGCGCGGAAAGCTCGGTGGAGCCGACCAGGTCGCAGAACATCACCGTGAGATGGCGTTGCTCGGCGCCGAAATCGTCGGCCGCCTCCGGCGCTGTTGCCGGCGGCATGCGCAGCGGGATGCCCTCGACCCGCGGCCCGGTCAGGGTGGCGATGGCTCTCAGCAGCTTCTTGCGGTCGCCGAAGGAGACGCCGAGCTCCACCAGGTCGGCCTCGGTCAGCTCGGGCAGCACCTCGACGTCGATATCCTCGGCGGCGAAGGTCTCGGCATAGCGGTCGAGGCCTATGCGCTGCAGCCAGCTCTGTATGGAACTCATGCCGCGATTGCTCTTTGTCTTGGCCGCGGTGCCGCTGTCCGCCGCCGCTCCAACCCGTTGCCGCCTGTCCGGCAAATCAGTCTAGCCAACCGAATATCCGCGATAACAGACATTCTTGTATGGTAAAGGAAAATCCATCGATGCAGGGAACCGCGCACCCGGCCGTCCGGTCGCTGGCGATGCGGTTCGGCCGGTTCGGGGTGTCGCTGTGGGGGAAGCAGCATGTCGTATGCGCTGACGATGGGCGCGCTGGTGCCGCTGGCGGTGGCGGCCTGCGCCCTGGTCGGCTTCCGGCTGGTGGCGCGCAATCAGCAGCCGATTCGCAATCCTGTGTTCAACCGTATGCGCGCGACCTGGCGGCGGCGCGCTGTGCTGGCGTGGCGCGAGGTGGCCGGGAAAGCGCCGCGCGAGGCGCAGGTGGCACTCGACGGCATGCCGCCGCGCGCCATCCGTACCACTATTTCGCCGGCCGGCCGGGTGCCGACACTGCTGTTCTACCTGCCGGTGCTGCTGCACTGCTTCCGGCTGGCGCGCCGGCACCGCGGCCTCATGCTGCCGTCGGTCGCCAACCCGCAGATCCTCTGCGGCGGCTTCCGCGGCGAATCGAAGATGTCCTACCTGCAGCAGATCCCGCCGGCCCTGCAACGCTGGGTCGCGCCGTCCTACCTCACGGTCGCCGCGCCGGGCCTCGCGCGCCCGGACGGCCTTGCCGCGCTGGCGCAGGAGATCGCGCGCCGCGGACTCGCCTTCCCGCTGGTGGTCAAGCCGGACATCGGCTCGCAGGGCTACGGCGTGCGGCTGGTGCGCGGCCCCGCCGGGCTCGGCGCCTATCTCGAGGGCTTTCCCGCCGGCGAGGCCTTCATCCTGCAGGACTACGTCGACTGGCAGGGTGAGGCGGGGGTGCTCTACGTGCGCCTGCCGGGCGAACCTGCTGGCCGCATCTTCTCCCTCGGCTTCCGCAGCTTCCCGCATGTGGTCGGCGACGGCCGCAGCACGCTCGCCGAGCTCATCGACACCGACCCGCGCACCAGCCGCATAGCGCGGCGCCATCGCAGGGCGGCGGCGGCGCAGCTCGCCCGCGTGCCGGCCAAGGGGGAACTGGTGCGCCTCTCGC
>DATCXZ010000077.1:0-6375 GCA_036570545.1 Kiloniellaceae bacterium | reverse complement strand
TCGCTGCCCAGCGCGGCATCGACCGCCAGCGCCCCGGCGGTGAGCGCCGCCGCAAAGCAGTCGGCGGCGCCGAACAGGCCGTGCAGGGCGAGGGCGGTGGAGACCTGGGTGCCGTTCAGCAGGGCGAGGCCTTCCTTGGCGGCGAGCGCGATGGGCTCGATGCCGCGCTCGCCGAGCACTTCCCGCGCCGGTCGGCGGCGGCCCCGATGGCTGATCTCGCCGTGGCCGAGCAGCACGGCGGAGAGGTGTGCCAGCGGCGCCAGGTCGCCGGAGGCGCCGACCGAGCCCTTGGCCGGGATCACCGGGTAGAGCTCCTCGTTGAGAAGCTGGACGAGGCGGTCGACCACCAGGCCGCGGATGCCGGAGTGGCCGCGCGACAGGGCGTTGATCTTCAGCAGCAGGACCAGGCGCACCACCCGCTCGTCGAGCGGCGCGCCGACGCCGCAGCTATGGGACAGCACCAGGCGCGTCTGCAGCTCGGCCACCTGGTCGGCCGAGATGGTTTGCCGCGCCAGGCTGCCGAAGCCGGTATTGACGCCGTAGACCCGGCGCCCCTCGGCGACCACCTGCGCCACCGTCGCGGCGGAGCGGTCCAGCGCCGCATAGCTCGCCGCGTCGAGCGCGATGCGGCCGGCGCCGCGCCAGAAGCGGTGCAGGTCCTGCAGGCTCAGCCGGCCGGCCTGCAGGATGAAGGGGTCCTCGATCACGCGCATCCTCCCGAAAGTTGTATATACAACTTAAGGCGCCTGTTTAGCACCCTTCGGCCCGGCCCGGAAGAGGCCGCCTGCGCGGCTGCAGCAGCAGGGCCTGCATGCGTCCTTCGAGACGCGCGCCCGGGCGACCGCCCGGCCGCGCTCCTCAGGATGAGGTCAATCTTTGATGGCACGAAGAAAAAATCCTCATGCTGAGGAGCCGCCGAAGGCGGCGTCTCGAAGCACGCACTCCCGCCGTCCAGCAGCCCGACAGGTATAGCTGCAGCGACAGTTTTCGTCGGATGCTGAACAGCCCGGGCCGGGCGGTCGCGCCAGCTTGAAGCCATCCTCCAGCACGCCGCAGAAGGCAGCATTTCCATGACACGCATCCGGCGGGGACGCGACCAGCGCGCCGCTCAGCAACCCAGTGCCCCGGTCGCGCCGGCCGGTCTGCCCGGCGGCAGCTACCGGCCCCTGAAGGACGCCGATCTTCTGCGCATCGTGGACGCCGCGAAGGAAGTGCTCGAGCGCACCGGCATCCAGGTCGCGGCCAGCCCCTGCCGCGAGGTGTTCCGCGCCGCCGGCTGCCGTGTCGACGACGAGGCCGACCGCGTCTACATCCCGGCCAGGCTGGTGGAGGAGGCGCTGCGCTCGGCGGCGCGCGAGGTGCTGCTGGCCGGCCGCACGCCGGCGCACGACCTGCATCTCGGCGGCCCGCGGGTCTACATGGGCACCGGCGGCCAGGCGGTGAAGATCCTCGACCTCGACGGCAAGGTGCGCGAGACGCGGCTCAGCGACAACTACGACATCGGCCGGCTCTGCGACACCCTCGATCACATCCACTTCTACATGCGCCCGGTGGTGGCCCGCGACCTCGCCAACGAGCAGCTCGACGTGAACCAGTTCTATGCCTGCCTGGCGGCAACGCCGAAGCACGTCATGGCCAACGCCTACCTGCCGGAGAAGGTCGCCGAGCAGCGCGCCCTGGCGGAGATGCTGGCCGGCGGCGCCGACTCCCTCGACCGCCGCCCGCTGATCTCCTACACCGCCTGCTGGACGGTCAGCCCGCTGCGCTATGCGACCGAGACGGTGGAGATCCTCGACCGGATCGTCGCCCAGCGCCTGCCGGTGGTGATCTCCTCGGCGCCCCAAGCCGGGGCAACGGCCCCGGCCGCTTTGGCCGGCACGCTGGTGCAGATCACCGCCGAGCAGCTCTCCGGCTTCGTCTACGTGAACCTGCTGAACCCCGGCCATCCGCTGATCATGGGCTGCGTGCCGGCCCAGGCCGACCTGCGCAGCGGCGCCTTCGTCGGCGGCTCGGCGGAGTTCGCCCTGCTGAACGCCGCCTGCGCGCAGATCGCGCAGCACCTCGAGGTGCCGCTGTACAATTCCTCGGGCATCTCGGACTCGAAGCTGCCGGATGCCCAGGCCGGCGCCGAGAAGGGCATCACCGGCCTCGCCGCGGCGCTCGCCGGCTCCAACTACATCCACCACTCCGCCGGCTTCCTCGAGAGCCTGCTGACCGTCGCCTACGAGCAGTACGTCATCGACAACGACGTGAACGGCTCCATCATGCGCATGCTGAAGGGCATCGAGGTGACCGAGGAATCGCTGTCGCTCGACGTCATCGACGACGTCTGCAAGGGCCCCGGCCACTTCCTCGGCCATGCGCAGACCCTCGCCCTGATGAACAGCGAATACCTCTATCCCGGCCTGCTCGACCGCGACAGCCGCGACGACTGGGAGCGCAAGGGCGCCCGCGACATCCGCGAGGCGGCGCGCGAGCGCGCCCGCAAGGTGCTCGCCGAGCACTGGCCGGAGGTCATCCCCGGCGACCTCGACGCAGAGATCCGCCGCCGCTTCGAGATTCTGCTGCCGCCCCAGGCCATGCGCCCGGCCGCCTGAGGGGGGGCGGAGCCCGTGGCCCATCCTTCGAGACGGCGCTGACGCGCCTCCTCAGGATGAGGTCAATCATCCTGTACGCCTCCTCATCCTGACGAGGGGCGAAGCCCCGTCTCGAAGGATGGCCATAGGGCGCGGCGCTTTCTTCAGCAGCCTGCTACCGCTGGGTCAGCCAGTCCGACTCGTGCGCAGGGAGTTTGCTCACCCATTTCTCGCGACCCCGACCCTCTCCGTTAACGCTTCTGTCAGCGGTTTGGCCCTAGGTTATGCGGATTCCGTGAACCAGGGTCGCCGTCCTCCCGTGCCGCAGCCTTTCTTCGCCTCCCTCTTAGCCGCTGCCGTCCTGTTTCTGGGCGCTGGTCCGGCACGGTCGGAAATCGTCCTGACCGAGGCCGAGCAGGTCTGGCTGGCCGAGCATCCGGCCGCCGCGGTCGGCATGGACCGGGCCTACGCGCCGATCACCTATCTCGACGAGCAGGGCAACCCGGCCGGCATCGCCGTCGACCTCCTGCGCCTCATCGAGGCCAAGAGCGGCCTGAAGATCGAGTTGGCCGCCGCGCGCTGGCCGGTGGTGATCGAGCGCGCGCTGAGGCATCAGATCGACGCCGTCGTGAACGCCGACAAGACGCCGAAGCGGCAGGAACGGCTGCTCTACACCCGGCCCTACTACCAGGTGCCCCAGGCCATCGTGGTGCGCGAGCAGCACGCGGGCGTGGCCACGCCGGCAGGGCTCGCGACCCAGCGGGTGGCGGTCATGGCCAGAACCTCCCAGGTCGGCTACCTGCGGCGGCACCACCCCCACGTCGAGATCGTCGAGGCGCAGACGATGCTCGACCTGATGTCGGCCGTGCTGTCGGGGAAGGCCGATCTGCTGATCGCCACGCTGCCGGTGGTGCAGCACTTCATGGCGGAGAACCTCATCGGCGGCCTGCGCATCTCCGGCGTCTTCCAGTCCGACGAGCTCGACAGCCTGCACATTGCCGTGCGCAACGACGCGCCGCTGCTGCGCGACATTCTCGACAAGGCGATCGCCGACATCGGCAGGGAGGAGCGCCGCACGATCATGGCGCGCTGGCTGCCGACGGTCGCGCTGGAGCAGCAGCAGGCCGCTGGCGCCGAAGGCGGGATCGAGCTCAGCCCGGGGGAGCGGGCCTGGGTCGCGGCCCACCCGATCGTCCGCGTCGCCGGCGACGGCTCCGCGGCGCCGATAGAATTCGTGAACGAGGCCGGGCGCTTCGAGGGCCTCGCCGTCGACTATCTGCAGCGCATCGAGGTGCTGGTCGGCCTGCACTTCGAGTTCGACCTGGAGTCCAACTGGACGGAGGCGATGGCGAGGCTGCGCAACCGCGAGCTCGACATGTTCTCGGCGGCGGCCGAAACGCCGGAGCGCCAGGACTACGCCCTCTTCACGCAACCCTACCTGACGCTGCCGGCCGTGGTCTTCGCACGCGACAATGCGTCCTTCGTGGATGGCTTCGCCGGCCTCGCCGGCGGTCGCGTCGCCGCGGTCGAAGGCTATGCCGTCACCGAGCACCTGCGCGGCAAGGCGGCCGACTTCGAACTGGTCGAGGTGGCCGATGTCGAGGCCGGCCTGCGCGCGCTGTCGGCCGGCGAGGTCGACTTCTACGTCGGCAGCATCCTGGTTACCGGTCACCATATCCGCCGCGCCGCCCTGACCGGCATCATGGTGGTGGGCGAGATCCCGTTCCTGATCGAGGTGGCGATGGCGGCGCGCAGCGACTGGCCCGAGCTGCACTCGATCCTCATCAAGGCGCTGAACGCGATCACGACGCAGGAACGCAACGCCATCAACGCGCACTGGATGGGGCTGCAAATCAGCCGCACGGTCGACTACGCGACGGTGTGGCGCTGGGCCGCCGCCGGCTGCGGCCTGCTGCTGCTTTTCCTCGCGTGGAACTGGTATCTGCAGCGCAAGACCGCCGCCCAGAGCGCCGAGCTGAGGCGCAAGAACCGCGAGCTGGAGGCCGAGGTGCAGGTGCGCCGCCAGGCCGAGGAGGAGGCGATCGTCGCCACCCGCTCCAAGAGTCGCCTGCTGGCCAACATGAGCCACGAGCTGCGCACGCCGCTGAACGCCATCATCGGCTTCTCCGAGGTGCTGCACGGCAACGGGCCCAAGGATCTCGTCGAGAAGCGCCGGGTCGAGTACGCCGGCCATATCCACAGCGCCGGGCGCCACCTGCTGAACCTGGTGAACGACGCCCTCGACCTCTCGGCGGTGGAGGCCGGCGGCGTCGCGCTGAGCGAGGCGGTGCTCGATCTCGACCGCCTGCTGGGCGAGATCATGCCGATGCTGTCGCGCCGCGCCAAGGACGCCGAGGTCCGACTGCTGCGCCAGGCCGCGCCGGCGCTCGCCGCCCGCGTGCGGGCCGACGAGCGTCGCCTGAGCCAGGTCATCATCAACCTGGTGGACAATGCCATCAAGTTCACGCCGGCAGGCGGGCGGGTCTCCATCGGCTTCGCCATCGCCGCCGACGGCGGGCTGGACATCGCCGTCAGCGACAACGGCATCGGCATGTCGCCGGAGCAGATCAAGTCGGCCTTCAAGGCCTTCGAGCGCGGCAGCGATCCTTTCGTGCGCGCCTCCGAGGGCGTCGGCCTCGGCCTGGCGCTGTGCAGCGAGATCATGCGCGCGCACGGCGGCGACATCGCGATGGCGAGCCGGCTGGGCGAGGGCACCACGGCAACCGCGCGGCTGCCGTTCGACCGCGTGGTGCTGGATCTGGATGCCGCCCGCTACGCGTGAGGGGCTTCGTCGCCCTGCCACCCCATTCAAACATCCCAGACAGAACGAGGCCGGGCCTTGCCGTCCCCCAAACGAGCGCCGCCTCACTCAGATTGTCATCCCGGCCAAGCGACCGCAGGGAGCGCGAGCCGGGATCTATGGGTGGGTCAGGCGCCAAGCGGGGCCATGGGCCCCTGATCGCGCTCGCGCACGCTCGCTTGTCCGGGGTGGCGGTCAGGGTAAGGCGTCGGCGAATCATTGAGTGGCCAGGGCAGTGGGTCCCGGCAACAGGTGCCGGGACGACAGCCTTTGTGTGGCAAGGGCGAGCCGCTCCTCCATGAGATGTGTGCATCCAGTTCCCTGCCCTTGGACGGCGCCTGCGGAAGCGCTAGTCTCCGGCCCATGAGCGAACCGACCCTCAGAAAGCCGCCTTTCTGGCAGACCAAGTCCCTGGCGGAGATGACCGCGGCGGAGTGGGAGTCGCTCTGCGACGGCTGCGGGCGCTGCTGCCTCCTGAAGCTGGAAGATCCCGACGACGGCGCGCTGGCGCACACCGACGTCGCCTGCCACCTGCTCGATCTCGAGAGCTGCCGCTGCGGCAACTACGCCAGGCGTTGCGAGTTCGTGCCCGACTGCGTCCAGCTCTCGCCCGCCAACATCGGCCAGCTTCACTTCATGCCGACGACCTGCGCCTACCGGCGGCTCGCCGAGGGTCGCGGCCTGGCGTGGTGGCACCCGCTGGTGTCGGGCGATCCGGAGAGCGTGCACCGCGCCGGCATCTCGGTGCGCGGGCGCGCGGTCTCCGAGGCCGGCGTCGCGGACGAGGACCTGGAGGACCACATCGTCGACTGGCCGACCTCCGAGGAGGTCTGCTGGGACGGCGAGGCGGACGCTTGAGCCGGCTGGTGAGCCGGCTGGCGCGGATCGAGGCCGGCCTCGCGGCCGAGGGCCTGGTGCTGCTGGGCGCTTTTCATCCCGCGCCGGAAGACGCGGTGCCGGCGCAAGCGGACGGCGCACCGAGCCGCACGCTGCTGCTCG
>DATCXZ010000076.1:0-3759 GCA_036570545.1 Kiloniellaceae bacterium | reverse complement strand
CTGCTGTTCGATGCGGCGGTGCCGGCGCAGCGCCCGGCCTGGGCCGACGAGCGGGTGGTCCTGCGCGCCGGCGACATCGCCGATGCGGAGGAGGCGCGCGCGCTGATCGATCGCGACGGCGTCTCGGTGTTCCATCTCGCCTCGGTGGTGAGCGGCGGCGGCGAGCGCGACTTCGACCTCGCCCTGCGGGTGAACCTGACCGGCGGGCTGAACGTCTTCGAGGCCTGCCGCGCCAGGGCCAATGCGGGGGCCGGGCTGCCGCGGGTCGTCTTCGCCAGCTCCATCGCCGTTTTCGGCGGCGCCGCTATGCCGCCCATCGTGGGTGACTACGCCAAGCAGACGCCGCAGACCACCTATGGCGCCACCAAGGCGATCTGCGAGCTGCTGGTGAACGACTACACCCGCAAGGGCTTCTTCGACGGCCGCTCGGCGCGCCTGCCGACGGTCATCGTGCGGCCCGGCAAGCCCAACGCGGCGGCTTCGAGCTTCGTCAGCGGCCTGTTCCGCGAGCCTTTGAACGGCGAGTCCTGCACGATCCCGGTATCGGAAGACACCGTCATGCCGGTGCTCGGCTACCGCTCCATCGTCGCCGGCCTCATCGCGCTGCACGAGCTGGACGGCGCGGTGCTGGGCGACGACCGCGCCGTCAGCCTGCCGAGCTTCACCGTCACGGTGCGCGACATGATCGACGCGCTGCAGCGCGTCGGCCGCAAGCGCAAGCTCGGCGCCATCGCCATCGAGCCCGATCCCTTCATTCAACGCATCTGCGACGGCTGGCCGAAGGCCGTTGCCCACGACCGCGCGCTGCGGCTCGGCCTGCCGCGCGATCCCAGCCTGGACGCCATCATCGAAAACTACATCGAGGACTACCTGTGAGCGGACCTGCAGCCCGGCCCCTCGTCGCCGTCGATTGGGGTATCTCGTCGTTCCGCGCCTATCTGCTGGACGCGGAAGGCCACATCAGCGAGCGACACGAATCGACCGGCGGCATCCTGCGCGTGCGCGGCGGCGATTTCGCCACTGCCCTCGAAGCGGAGATCGGGCCGTGGCTCTCGTCGCGGCCGGACGCCCTCGTCGTCATGAGCGGCATGATCGGCAGCCGCCAGGGCTGGCGCGAGGTTCCCTACGTTGCCTGCCCGGCCGAGCCGGCGGAGATCGCGCAGGGCCTCGAGCGCGTCGACTGGGGTGAGGGCGAGGCGGAGGCCTGGATCGTGCCCGGCCTGCTCGACGAATCGCGCCCCGGCCAGCCCGACGTGATGCGCGGCGAGGAGGCCCAGGTGCTGGGCGCGCTCGCGGCGCTGCCGACGGCAGGCGGACTCATCTGCCTGCCGGGCACGCACAGCAAATGGGTGCGCGTGGCGGACGGCGTGGTGCAGAGCTTCGCCACCTACATGACGGGCGAGGTCTTCGACCTCCTGCAGGGTCATTCGATCCTCTCGCGGCTGATGACCAAGGGCGCCGTGGCGGCCGACCGCTGGTTCCTCGAAGGCGTGCTGCTGGGCCGCCAGGGCGGTCTCCTGAACCGCCTGTTCTCGGCGCGCAGCCGGGCGCTCACCGGCGACCTGCCGGAGGCCGAGGTGCGCAGCTATCTCTCCGGTCTCCTCATCGGCGACGAGCTCGCCACCGCGGTGCCGGAGACGCCGACGCAGATTCATCTGCTCGGCGCGCCGGTGCTGGTCGCGCTCTACGAGGCGGCGCTGGCGAAGCTCGGCCACCGGGTCGTGCGCCTGGACGGCGACGCGGTGGCCGGCGGCCTCTTCATGCTGGCGCGGCATCTCGAGGCGGAGCGGGCCGCTTGAGCGGCGCGCTGCAAGGTGCGCTGGCGCTCTGGCTCGAAGGGCTGCCGCTGGTGGCGATCCTGCGCGGCGTGAAGCCCGCCGAGGTGGTCGCCGTCGGCGAGGCGCTGGTGGCGGCCGGCATCACCATGATCGAGGTGCCGCTGAACTCGCCGCAGCCTTTCGAGAGCATCGCCGCGCTCGCCAAGGCTTGCGGCGCGGAAACCCTTGTCGGCGCCGGCACGGTGCTCGACCCGGAAGACGTCGGCCGCGTCGCCGGGGCCGGCGGTCGCCTCGTCGTGTCGCCCAATGCCGAGCCGGCGGTGGTCGAGGCCTGCAAGGCACAGGGGCTCATCGCGGTGCCCGGCTTTGCCACACCCACCGAGGCGCTGCGCCTCGCCCGCGCCGGCGCCGACGCGCTGAAGCTGTTCCCCGCCGAGGGCAACCCGCCCGAAGTGGTGAAGGCGATGCGCGCCGTCTTCCCACCCGGCCTGCCGGTGCTCGCGGTCGGCTCCATCACGCCGGAGAAGATAAACGCCTACTGGCAGGCGGGCGTGCGCGGCTTCGGCCTCGGCGGCAGCCTCTACCGGCCCGGCGACGGCCCGGCCGAAGTGGCCCCGCGCGTGCCGCCGTTCCGCGACGCCATCGCCATGGCACGTGCGGAGGCGGAACTGGGTGAACGAGCTTAGCTTATCCTCGGGCGCGCTATGCGCGGACCCGTGGGACGGAGCGGGGTGAGGGGGAAGCGCTACGCGCCGGCGGCCTGAGCCTGCAGCCCCGGATCGGCATTCTCGATGTAGCGCAGCACCGGCCGCCAGTCTTCGCGCAACGCTTCGTTCTGCTTGCCGGTGAGGTCGAAGATGCTGAGGCCGCGCCCGGCAACGTCGGGATAGACCTGGCGGTGGCGCAGGCGGCCGACGCCGGTGTGGCCGACGCCCAGCATGAACTTGTCGAGCCGTGCCGCCGTGCGGGTGCCGCTCTGCACGCGATTGCGCAGGACGGCGACGGCGGTTCTGTTCTTGCGGATCGGCTTCAGCGCCTCGAGCTGCTTCAGGAAGGCGCCGGTGACCGGCTCGTCGAAGCCTGAGGGCAGCACCGGCACGACGATAACGTCGGCGAGTCCCAGCAGTTCCTCGATGCGCTTCAGCTTCATGGCGGCGGGCGCGTCGACGACCAGACGGTCGACATCCTTCGGCAGCTTGCCGGGGCCGCCGCCCCAGTCGAGCGCCTGTATGGGCGCCGCGCTCTGCGGCCGCGCCTCCAGCCAGCCGAGGCTCGACCCCTGGCGGTCAGCATCGGCGAGGCCGGCGCGCAGGCCGGCGGCGGCGAAGGCGGCCGCCAGATGGGTGGCGATGGTGGTCTTGCCGCAGCCACCCTTGGGGTTGGCGACGAGGACAGTGATCATGCAGTTAGCTTTCCCGGGGCTTGTTCCAGAACGGCTCGGTGGCGGCGAAGGACTTCCAGGTGCGGCGCATCTCCAGCTCGACATCGAGCAGCGCACGGTCGTACCAGCCGATCACCTTGCCGACGGCACGCTCCATCTGCCGCGCGCCGCTGCCCGGTGGCGACTGCTCGGTGAGGTTTACCAGCAAGTGCTCGGCGACCGCCACATCGTTCAGGTGGCCGAGGCTCTCCTGCAGGTCGCGCAGCGCGGCGAGATAGCCCTTGCTGCGCTTGGGCGGATAGAGGCCGCGGAAGAACTCCGTAGTGTAGCGCAGCTTCTTCACGGCGATACGAAGCTGGTGGCGCTCCGCGGTGGGCAGCTTCGCAAAGCCCCTGCCGCGCTTCAGCGCCTGGCGGTGGCGCTTGGCGAGCAGCGCGTCGGCGAGAGCGACGAGCGGCTGGGCGAGCGCCATCTCCCGTGCCGCCTCCCGTGTCGCTTCTGGGCGCCAGCCGCGATCCTCCAGCCAGCCCCCGAGGCGCAGCAGGAAGCGCGTGTAGCGCGGCGAGGCCAACGCCTCGCGGAGCTGCCGGTAAGCCTGCG
>DATCXZ010000075.1:0-6530 GCA_036570545.1 Kiloniellaceae bacterium | reverse complement strand
CGTGCTCTGGGCGGGTCCCCGGCTGCGCGGGGCGACCGCGCTGGTGGCGGGCGTGCTGGCTCTGGCCGCCTTCGCCTTGCCGGCAGGATGGAGCCCACCGCGGCCCGCGCCGGAAACCCTGGCGGCGGAGCGCCTCGTTTGGCAGCCGCTCGATGCCACCGCCATCGCCGGGCTGGTGGCCGGAGGGCAGGTGGTCTTCGTCGACGTCACCGCGGAGTGGTGCATCACCTGCCAAGTGAACAAGAAGCTGGTGCTCGACAACGAGGCGGTGAGCGCGCGCCTCGACAGCCCCAACGTAGTGCGCATGCGTGGCGACTGGACCCTGCCGAGCGACGCCATCTCCGCCTATCTCGCCGGATTCGGGCGCTACGGCATTCCCTTCAACGCGGTCTACGGGCCCGGCGCGCCCCAAGGGCTGGCGCTGCCGGAGATTCTCACCCGCGATGCCGTGCTGACCGCTCTCGAGCAGGCAGCCGGTGGCACCGCCACCAGCGCCCGCTTCCTGGACTAGGGAAGCCACCGCTCACGAAACCGGCGCCCACGAAGCCGGGCCGACGAAGCTGGGCCGACGAAGCCAGCCTTGGAATGGCTCGCCGGCCGCTCTATCTTCTTGAGCCTGTGAAACCGTGGTCCCGCTTCGGTGAGGGCCGGAAAATTTCAGGGGAATATTCATGACGATCCAGGTTGGCGACCGCGTTCCGAACGCTTCCTTCCGCGTGAAGACGGAAGAGGGCATCAAGGAAATCACCACCGATGAGCTGTTCAAGGGCAAGAAGGTGGTGCTGTTCTCTGTGCCGGGCGCCTTCACCCCGACCTGCTCGGCCAAGCATCTGCCGGGCTTCGTGCAGAAGGCCGCCGACTTTCAGGCCAAGGGCATCGACACCATCGCCTGCATGGCGGTGAACGATGCCTTCGTGATGGATGCCTGGGGCAGGGATCAGCAGGTTGGCGAGAAGGTGAAGCTGCTGGCCGACGGCAACGCCACCTTCGCCAAGGCGCTCGGCCTCGAGCTCGACGCTACCGGCGTCGGCCTCGGCACCCGCTCGCAGCGCTTCGCCATGGTGGTGGAGGACAGTGTGGTGAAGGGCCTCCACGTCGAGCAGCCCGGCGCCTTCGAGGTGTCCAGCGCGGAAGCGGTGCTGGCGACGCTGTAGCGCGAGCGCTGTTCCCAAGACGTCGACGGCGGCTCCCGCGAGCCGCCGTTTCCTTGCCGGCTGTCGCTATCGCACGCTGGCGATGGCCCTGCGCGCCAGCGCGTCGGCACGCTCGTTCTCCGGGTGGCCGGCGTGGCCCTTGACCCAGTGCCAGGTGACGTCGTGGCGCCCGACCGCCAGCTCCAGGCGCTGCCAGAGGTCGACGTTCTTCACCGGCTTCTTGTCGGCCGTCCTCCAGCCGTTGCGCTTCCAGCCGTGGATCCACTTCATGATGCCGTCACGCAGATAGTTGCTGTCGGTGTAGAGCGCCACCTTCGACGGCCGCTTCAGCGCCTCCAGCGCCATGATCGCCGCCATCATCTCCATGCGGTTATTGGTGGTCGCCGGCTCGCCGCCGCTCAGCTCCTTCTCGGTGTCCTTGTGGCGCAGCACCGCACCCCAGCCGCCCGGGCCGGGATTGCCCGAGCAGGCACCGTCGGTGAAGATCTCGATGTGAGGCGCCGCCGCGGTCGTCATGATGCCGTCAGGTCGAGGCCGTAGGCGCCGGGCCCGTGGACCTGCTGGTGGAACTGCAGCTTCTTCCAGTATTCCAGCGGATCCTTGGGCTTCACGAAGGCGCCAGCCGGATGGTGCAGCCAGTCGTAGAGGCGCGTCAGCAGGAAGCGCAGGGCGGAGCCGCGCGCCAGCAGCGGCAGCGCCGCCAGCTCCTCCTGCGAGAACGGCCGCTCGCGGCTGTAGCTCTGCAGCAGCATGCGCGCCTTGGTGACGTTGAAGGCGTTGTCTTGCTCGAAGCACCAGGCGTTGAGGCAGGTCGCCAGGTCGTAGGCGAAGAAGTCGTTGCAGGCGAAGTAGAAGTCGATGATGCCGGTGAGCCGCTCGTGACGGAAGAACACGTTGTCGGGGAAGAGGTCGGCGTGGATGACGCCCGCCGGCAGGTCCTTCGGCCAGCGGCTTTCCAGATGATCGAGCTCGGCCGCCAGCGTGCTGGCGAGGCCCGGCTTCACCGTATCGGCGCGCGGCGCGCAGGCCTCCAGCAGCGGCCGCCAGCCAGCCACCGAGAGCGCATTGGCGCGGCTGAGCGCGAAGTCGGCACCGGCCAGGTGCATGCGCGCCATGGCGCCGCCGAGCCCGGCACAGTGGTAGCTGTGGACGCGTCGCGGCCACAGCCCCTCGAGGAAGGTCACCAGGGCGGCCGGGCGGCCGCAGAGCTGGCGCAGGGCCTTGCCGTCGCGACCGTGCAGCGGCACCGGGCAGGAGATGCCGCGCTCGGCCAGGTGCTCCATCAGGCCGAGGAAGAAGGGCAGATCGCAGGCCGCCACGCGCTTCTCGTAGAGCGTCAGGATGTAGGTGCCGGTCTCGGTCTGCAGCAGGTAGTTGGAGTTCTCCACCCCTTCGGCGATGCCTTTGAAGGAGAGCACCTCGCCGAGCCCGTACTCGGCGACGAAGCTCTCGATGTCCTCTGCGGAGACTTCGGTGTAGACGGCCATGAAGAAAGCCTGGGGGCGCGGTGGAGGCGGTGTGGCGGATGCGGTGCGGCGAGGGCCGGTCAGGCGGTGGCCACCTTGGCCGTCAGTTCCTTGGGGAGCTTGAAGGCGACGTTTTCGACGACGCCGCTCACGTTCTCCACCTTCACCTCGAAGCGCTCGCGGCACGCGGCCACGACCTCCTCCACCAGGACTTCCGGCGCCGAGGCGCCGGCGGTGATGCCGAGGCTCGAGATGCCGGCCAGCTTCGACCAGTCGATGTCGGCGGCGCGCTGCACCAGGAGCGCCCGCGCGCAGCCTTCGCGGCGGGCCACCTCGACCAACCGCTGCGAGTTGGAGGAGTTGGGGGCGCCGACCACCAGCAGGGCATCGCAGCGCCGCGCGATCTCCTTCGCCGCTTCCTGGCGGTTGGTGGTGGCGTAGCAGATGTCTTCTTTCTTGGGGCCGTGGATCTTCGGAAAGCGCCGCATCAGCACCGCGATGATCTCGGTGGTGTCGTCCACCGACAGCGTCGTCTGCGTGATGTAGGCGAGACTGTCGGGGTCCTCCACCGCCACCTTCTCGGCCGCTTCGGTGTTCTCGACCAGCAGGATGGCCCCCGCCGGCACCTGGCCCATGGTGCCGATCACCTCGGGGTGTCCGGCGTGGCCGATCAGCAGGATCTGCCGTCCCGTGCGCTCGTGCCGCTCGGCCTCGCGATGGACCTTGCTGACCAGCGGGCAGGTGGCGTCGAGGTAGAAGAGGTGTCGGCGCTCGGCCTCGTCGGGCACTTCCTTGGGCACGCCGTGGGCCGAGAAGATCACCGGCACGTCCGCCGGCACCTCGCTCAGGTCTTCGACGAAGACCGCGCCCTTGGCCTCCAGCGACTCCACCACGAAGCGGTTGTGCACGATCTCGTGGCGCACGTAGACCGGGGCGCCGTACTGGGCCAGCGCCCGCTCGACGATGGCAATGGCGCGCTCCACACCCGCGCAGAAGCCGCGCGGATTGGCGAGATAGACGGTGAGCGGCTGCTTGGTCATCCGGAAGCGATCCCTGTCTTCGAACGGCGCAACGTCGTCGTCGGCGGAGCGGCGCGGCCGGCTGCCGAGGTGCCGCCGCCCGATCCTAGGGTGGGGGTCCTCCGCCTGCGCCGCAAGGCCTCTTTCGCCGCAGCCGTCGGCCGGCCCCGCGAAGCCCGACCTTTCGAGCCGGCCCACCGTGCCCGGCCCCCTGTGCCCGGCCCTTGTCGCCCCGGCGCCGGTTGCCTAAAGTCCGCCGGACGCCCCGCGGAAGGACCCGCCCGCTTGGGCGAGGTCGGCGGCTTTCCGGCCATCGGCGGCGCCCGGGACACTAATACAGCAAGCCAGCAGAAGGAAGGCTTCATGACGGCCCCGATTCCAGCCCAGAAGGCGCCCTTCAAGGTTTCCGTCGAGGCCGGAAAGAAGTACTTCTGGTGCGCCTGCGGGCGCAGCAAGAAGCAGCCGTTCTGCGACGG
Source organism: Kiloniellaceae bacterium (assembly GCA_036570545.1). GTDB lineage: Bacteria > Pseudomonadota > Alphaproteobacteria > Kiloniellales > Kiloniellaceae > Pelagibius. The sequence goes on along the minus strand of DATCXZ010000075.1, from coordinate 2,415 downwards.
CTCGCACAGCGGCACGGGTCTTTCCCCGGTGGCCTACGAAGCGAGCGCCACGAAGGACGTGTTCTTCTGCGGCTGCAAGGCGACCGGCCGGCAGCCGCTGTGCGACGGCAGCCACGCCAAGCTATGACCGCCCACAGCGGTGCCGACCTACCTTTGGGAACAAGCGAGCCCTCATGACAGCCTCTTCCTTCCGGTTCGGGATCTTTCGCCCCTTCGGCCGCTCCTCGCGTCGGCGCCTGCCGCTGGCGCTCGCCGGCCTCGCTGTGCTGGCCGGCTGCGCGGGTGAGCCGGAGAGCCGGCCCTGTCCGCAGGCGGTGGTGTTGAACGACGCGTCCCGCCAGGTGAAGTTCAACGGTCAGGGCCGGGACCTCACTGACGTGCTCTTCGAGGCCTCGATCAGCGCCGGCCGGCTGGTCTGCGAGTACGACGACAACGTGCTGGACGTCGACCTGCAGGTCGAGGTGATCGCCGCGCGCGGGCCCGCCAACAGCGACCGCCTTGCCAACATCACCTACTTCGTCGCCGTCTCGCAGGTCGACCGGACGGTCCTCGCGCGTGAGAGCTTCGACATCGCCATTCCCTTTCCGGGCAACCGGACACGGGTTTCCGGCCTGGAGGAGATCGGCCAGGTGATCACCCTGCCGGCCGGTCAGGACGGTGGCGACTACCTGATCTACGTAGGCCTGGAACTCACCCACGAGGAGATCGAGTACAACCGCGCCAATTACTGAGCCAACTGACGGGGTTGTTCCGCGATGGCAGGAAAATGAGCCGGGACCATCTGCGCCATGCCGCTGCGGAGGGCGGCTGCCTCTGCGGCGCCCTGCGCTACCGCATCGCGCCCGCCGCCGAACTCTGCGTCTATTGCTGCCACTGCCGCGACTGCCAGCGCCTCTCGTCCAGCGCCTTCACCGTCTCCATGGTCTTGCCGACCGCCGCCTTCACCGTGGTGCGGGGTGTGGCCGCCAGTATCCTCCGCCGCGCCGAGAGCGGGCGCGAGATCCACGGCTTCTTCTGCGCCGCTTGCGGCACCCGCCTCTATGACCGTTTTCCGGTCTTTTCCGAGATCATGGTGCTGAAGGCCGGCACGCTCGACGACACCAGCGGGCTGGAGCCGGTGGCCCAGTTCTGGACCTCGCGCAAGCAGGACTGGGTGGCCCTGCCGGCTGACCAACTCCTTGATCCGCGCCAGCCCGACGGCTTCGATGCGGTCATCGCCCGCTACCAGGCGCGCCGTGCCGTGCGGGCGCCCAATCCGGGCGGCTGAAATCCCCGCAGTTGAAATCCCGGAGGGGGCGGGCTAGCCTCTTGCCTGCAGCAGGACGGTCGACGATGAGCCGATCGTCTTTTGCCTTTGATCCCTTGCGGGAGAGATCGGGCTTCGCGAGGAGTTCGGCGCCGAAGGAGCAACCGCCCCGGAAACTCTCAGGCAAAAGGACCGCAAGGGAGAGGCGCTTCTGGAAAGCGGCCGCGCCCGGCATGTTTCAGCCGGACGTGTCACACCGAAGGAGTAAGTCGTCCGGTCACCTGTCGGCCGGTCGGTGAATCTCTCAGGTATCCACGACAGAAGGGGCCAAGACACCTCATTTGAGGTGGCTTGGGAGCCGTGACTTTTGTCGAAGGAGCCGCGTGTGGACGAAGCCAGCGCATCGGCAGCGAAGCCGACTGTCCTCTTTGACCTGCACCGTGAGCTGGGCGGCAAGATGGTGCCCTTCGCCGGCTATGCCCTGCCGGTGCAGTATCCGGCCGGCATCATGGCCGAGCATCAGCACACGCGCGAGGCGGCGACGCTCTTCGACGTTTCCCACATGGGCCAGCTTCGCCTCGACGGCGCCGACCGCGCCGCCACGCTGGAGGCGTTGGTGCCGGTCGACGTGGCGGGCCTCGCCGTCGGCCGCCAGCGCTATGGCTTCTTCACCAACGACGGCGGCGGCATCCTCGACGATCTCATGATCTCCAACCAGGGCGACTGGCTGTTCCTGGTGGTGAATGCGGGCTGCAAGGAGGCCGACATCGCCTACCTGAAGCAGAACCTCGAGGGCGATGTCAGGCTGAGCGAGCTGGCCGACCGTGCGCTCGTCGCGCTGCAGGGTCCCAAGGCCGCCGCCGTGCTGGCGCGGCTGGCGCCCGGTGCAGAGACGTTCCGCTTCATGGACTGCAAGCCGCTCGCCATCGACGGCATCGACTGCCTGGTCAGCCGCTCCGGCTACACCGGCGAGGACGGCTACGAGATCTCGGTGCCGGCCAAGCAGGCCGAGCAGCTCGCGCGGCGCCTGCTGGCGGAGCCCGAGGTGGCGCCGGCGGGGCTCGGCGCACGCGACTCGCTGCGCCTGGAGGCGGGCCTCTGCCTCTACGGTCATGACCTCGACAAGGACACCACCCCGGTCGAAGCCGACCTGGTCTGGGCGATGCAGA
>DATCXZ010000074.1:0-11048 GCA_036570545.1 Kiloniellaceae bacterium | reverse complement strand
CGGGCGCCGGCGAATGGCGCGCCGCCCAGCGCAGCACCGCGGCCCATTCCACGGCGACCCTGGGCGACACCAATTCCTCCGAGCTGCGTGCCGAAGGCGGCATCGGCGCACGCCGCGCCGCCGTTGCCTGCCGGCGCGACGAGGCGGACGGCAGCATCTGGCTGGAGACCAGCCACGACGGCTACCTGCCGGTGTTCGGCCTCACCCACCACCGCCGCCTGTTCCTCTCCGCGAGCGGCGACGATCTGCGCGGCGAAGACCGCTTCACCGCCGAGACATCCGGCGCGGCACGGCCCTGCGACGTCGCGCTGCGCTTTCACCTGCACCCGGAAGTGCAGGCCATGGCGGCGCAGGACGGCCGGTCCGTGGTGTTGCGGCTGCCCAAGGGCAGCGGCTGGCGGATGCGCAGCGCCGGCGCCACGCTGGCGCTGGAGCCGAGCGTCTACCTGGGGCAGCCCGGGCAGGTCCGGCGCAGTCAGCAGATCGTGCTCAGCGGCCGCGCCGAGAGCGGCGAGACAGTGGCGAAGTGGGCGCTGCAGCGCATGGAGAGCGGGCGCTGAAATGCCGGCGGCGGATTCCGCTTCCTGGCTCCTCGCCGGTTCCGGCGACGCTGCCTGGCTGCTGGCCCTTGCTATCGCACTGACCGCCCTGGCGAGCTGGCTGGCCTGCGGCGCGGTGCTGCGTCTGCTCGTCGCCTGGCGTGTCTACGACGAGCCCAACCGGCGCAGCAGCCATGCGGTGGCAAAGCCGCGCGGCGCCGGACTTGCCATCGTGCCGGTGGTGCTGTTCGCCTGGATCGCCGCCGCGCTGGCCGCCGGCCGCGCCGATGCCGGCTTCTGGGCCATCGTCGCCGGCGCGGCGATGCTTGGCGCCATCTCCTGGGCCGATGATCTGCGCTCGCGCCCGGCCAGCCTGCGCTTCGGCGTGCAGGTGGCTGCCGTCAGCCTGGGTCTCTGGGCGCTCGATCCGGCGGACCTGGTGTTCCAGGGCCTGCTGCCGCCGGCGGCCGATCGACTGGCCGCCGCGCTCGCCTGGCTGTGGTTCATCAACCTCTTCAACTTCATGGACGGCATCGACGGCATCGCCGCGGTCGAGACGATCGCCGTCGGCGGCGGGCTCGCGCTGGTCGCCGCCCTGCAGGGCGAGGCGCCGGCGACGATCCTGCCCGGCGCAGTCCTGGCCGCCGCAGCCCTAGGGTTCCTCTATTGGAACTGGGCGCCGTCGCGCCTCTTCCTCGGCGACGTCGGCTCGGTGCCGCTCGGCTATCTGCTCGGCTGGCTGCTGCTCGCCGCGGCCGCCGGCGGCGAATGGGCCGCCGCCGTCATCCTGCCGCTCTACTACTTGGCAGACGCGAGCTTGACGCTGGTGCGGCGGGCCTGGCGGCGCGAAAAACTATGGCGTGCGCACCGCGAGCACTTCTACCAGCGCGCGGTGCAGCGGGGGTTCGGCCATGCCGCCGTCGCCCTGCGCGTCCTTGCCTGCAATGTGGTGCTGGTGGGCCTCGCCCTGACGGCGGCCGCCACCGAAAGCGACGTCTTCCACTGGCTCGCCCTGCTGTTCGCTCTGCTTGCGGTTGTTATCCTTCTGTTTATGCTGGCTCGACAGGCCCCGCCGCGGACCCCCGGCGAGCCGGCTCCGCCGGCGGCCTAGCACCGCAAACTTTCTGAAAGAGGGCCACGAGTCACGATGAGACTGGGGCCATGAGATTGGGGCAATGAAACTGGGCTCCTCGAAATTTCCCCGCCAGGCCGTCGCCTTTCTGCACGACCTGTCGATGGCCGGGGCGGCCTTCATGATCGCCCTGCTGCTGCGCCTCGGCGATGAGGCGTGGGCCTCGCTGATAACCGACCTGTGGCCGGCGATGCTGCTGTTCACCGCGGTCTGCGGCGCGGTGTTCCTGGGCCTCGGTCTCTATCGCGGGGTCTGGCGCTACGCCTCGATGAACGACCTGGTCGCGATCACCAAGGCGGTCAGCCTGTCGCTGGCGATCTTCCTGCCGATCACCTTCCTGATCACCCGGCTCGACAGCCTGCCGCGCTCCTGGCTGGTGATCACTTGGTTCGTGCTGATCTTTCTGCTCGGCGCACCGCGCATGCTGTACCGCGTGTTCAAGGACCAGGGCTTTCGCCACGTGCTGGAGCATAATCGCCACCGCCGCGTTCCGGTGCTGCTGATCGGTGCCGGCGATGCCGCCGAAACCTTCATCCGCGAGATGGCGCGCGACCGCGACGGCGCTTTCGAAGTGCTTGGTGCCATCGATGAGAAGGGCACCCGCATCGGGCGCCACATTCACGGGGTGTCGGTGCTCGGTCAGCTCGACGACATGCCGGAGGTGTTTCGCCGCCTGGCCAAGCGCGGGCGCAAGCCGCAGCGGGTGATTCTGACCAAGCCGCTGGAGCGCGACGAGCTCGATTACGTGCTGGAGTTGGCCGACAGCCACGGCGCCACGGTGGCGCGCCTGCCGCGGCTCACCGATTTCAGCGGCAGCCTCGAGGAGCGCCTGCAGATTCGCCCCATCGCCATCGAGGATCTGCTCGGACGGCCGCAGACGCCGCTCGATCGCGCGGCCATGCAAGGCCTGGTCGAGGGTCGCCGCGTGCTGGTGACCGGCGCCGGCGGCTCCATCGGCGCGGAGCTGACGCGGCAGATTGCGGCGTTCCGCCCGGCTCATCTGGCCATTTGCGACAATTCCGAATTCAACCTTTACAGCATCGACCTCGAGCTCGCGGAGCGCTTCCCGGAGTTGCCGCGCCGCGCCCTCATCGGCGACGTGCGCGACCGCCAGCGGGTCGACCGCCTGTTCGCCGAAACGCAGCCCGATCTCGTGTTCCATGCTGCTGCCCTGAAGCACGTGCCAATGGTGGAGTTCAATCCGCTGGAAGGCCTGCATACCAACGTGCTGGGGACGCGCAACGTCGCAGACGCCTGCCGTCGGGCAGAGGTCGCCGCCATGGTGCTGGTGTCGACCGACAAGGCGGTGAATCCGCCGAACGTGATGGGGGCGAGCAAGCGCCTGGCCGAGTGCTATTGCCAGGCGCTCGACCTGCTGCGCCAGTCGACGGGCAGCGGCACGCGCTTTGTCACCGTGCGCTTCGGCAACGTGCTGGGCTCGACCGGATCGGTGGTTCCCCTGTTCCAGCGTCAGCTCGCGGCGGGCGGGCCGCTGACCGTCACCCACCCCGAGATGACGCGCTACTTTATGACCGTGCGCGAGGCGGTCGAGCTGGTGTTGCAGGCCTCGGCTCTCGGCACTGCCAGCCTGCCCGCCGAGGCCGGGCGGATCTACGTGCTCGACATGGGCGAGCCGGTGAGGATCGTCGAGCTGGCGCGCCAGATCATCCGCCTCGCCGGTCTGAAGCCCGACAAGGAGATCGAGATTCGCTTCACTGGCCTGCGTCCCGGCGAGAAGCTGCACGAGGAGCTGTTCCACGACAGCGAGGCGCTGATGCCGACCGGCCATCCGGGGCTGAAGCTGGCGGCCCCACGCACCGCCGATGCCGAGCTGCTGGCCCGCAGCCTCGACGAGATGGGCAGCCTGGTGCAGCAGGGCGATCACGCCCAGGCATTGCGTCTGTTGCAGCGCCTGGTGCCCGAGTTCCGGGGCGACCGCGCACCCGATCGGCGCAGCATGGCTGCGGGTGCCTGATCCGGGCGCTCGCCAGTCGCATGCTTGGCAGTCGCATGCTTGACGGTCGCCGCCCCGCCACTTACTAAGCGCGCATCCTGCAGCCGGCTTTCGCCAACCGCTCGCCTGTGGAGCAGCCAGTCATGTCCGTCGACACCGCAACGCCGATCAAGCGCGCCCTGCTCTCGGTTTCCGACAAGTCGGGCCTCGCCGAGTTCGGCCGCTTCCTCAGCGAGCGCGGCGTCGAGATTCTCTCCACAGGCGGCTCGGCCAAGGCGCTCGCCGCGGCCGGCGTGCCGGTCGTCGAGGTGGCTGACCACACCGGCTTTCCCGAGATCATGGACGGCCGGGTGAAGACCCTGCATCCGAAGATCCACGGCGGCATCCTTGCCCGCCGCGACCTGCCGGACCACGTGGCCGCGATGCAGCAGCACGGCATCGGCGGCATCGACCTCGTGGTTTCGAATCTCTACCCCTTCGAGGCGACGCTCGCCTCCGGCGCCGACTACGACCTCTGCGTGGAGAACATCGACATTGGTGGCCCCGCCATGGTGCGGGCGGCTGCCAAGAACCACGACTTCGTCACCATCGTCACCGATCCGGCCGACTACACGGCCGTCGTGGCGGAGATGACCGAGCAACAGAACGCCATCGGCGCGACCCTGCGACGACGCCTGGCGATGAAGGCGTTCGGCCACACGGCAGCTTACGACGCCATGATCGCCGACTGGCTGGCCCGCGAGCAGGGTGAGCGCTTCCCCGATCGCCTGGTGCTCGCCGGCCGCAAGAGGCAGGAACTGCGCTATGGCGAGAACCCGCACCAGGCAGCAGCGGCCTATGCGAGCGGCAATGCGCGGCCGGGCGTCATCGGCGCCGAGCAGCTCCAGGGCAAGGCGCTCAGCTACAACAACCTCAACGACACCAATGCCGCCTTCGAGCTGGTCGCCGAATTCGCGGCGCCGACCGTCGCGATCATCAAGCATGCCAATCCCTGCGGCGTGGCCAGCCGCGACACCCTCGCCGCCGCCTACGCCGAGGCGCTGGCCTGCGATCCGGTGAGTGCCTTCGGCGGCATCATCGCGGTGAACCGCCCGCTGGATGCCGCCACCGCCGCGGCGGTCGCCGCGCTGTTTGCCGAGGTGGTGATCGCCCCGGCGGTGGACGATGCGGCCGAGGCGGTGCTCGCCTCGAAGAAAAATCTTCGCGTGCTGGTGACCGGCGGCCTGCCCGACCCGGCGGCGGAGGGCATCCTGATCACCCCGCTGGCCGGCGGCTTCCTGGCGCAGAGCCGCGACAGCGGGCGCATCGATCCCGGGGCGCTGAAGGTGGTGACGAAGCGCGCACCCAGCGAGCAGGAGCTCGCCGACATGGTGTTCGCCTTCCGCGTCGCCAAGCACGTGAAGTCGAACGCCATCGTCTACGCCCGCGACGGCGCCACCGTCGGCATCGGCGCCGGCCAGATGAGCCGCGTCGATTCCGCGCGCATCGCCGCCTGGAAGGCCCGCGAGGCGGCGCCGGGAGGGACGGCACCGAAGACGCAAGGCTCGGTGGTCGCCTCCGACGCCTTCTTCCCCTTCGCCGACGGCCTGGTGGCCGCGGTCGAGGCCGGTGCCACGGCAGTGATCCAGCCCGGCGGCTCGCTCCGCGACGAGGAGGTGATCGCGGCAGCCGATGCCGCCGGCCTTGCCATGGTCTTCACCGGCATGCGCCACTTCCGGCACTAGATCGGATCGTGGTCGGATGGATCGCTGAAAGCGATTCCATCTGACCCTGATCTGCTCTAGGCGACGGGGCGCTACTCGGCGAACTGCTCGACAAGGAAGTCGACGAAGGCGCGCACCCGCGCCGAGAGGTGACGCCCGGGCGGATAGACAATGTGGATCGCGCTGTCCGGCCAGTGGTAGTCGGGCAACAGGCGCTGCAGCCTCCCGGCCTTGAGGTCTGGCCCGATGATCCACAGCGGCAGCAGGACGACGCCGAGTCCGGCGAGCGCGGCGGCGCGCAGCATCATCGAATTGTTGGTCTCGATATTGCCGGCGATGGTCACCACGGTCTCGGCACCGGCGGCGTCGACCAGGTGCCAGTCGTGGCGCTGGGCGCGGTAGGTGTAGATGAGACAGTTGTGGCCGGCGAGGTCCTGCGGATCTTGCGGCGCCGCATGGCCAGCGAGATAGGTCGGGGCGGCCGCCAGCACCCGGCGGTTGGCCGCCAGGCGCCGGCCGATGAGGCTGGAGTCCTGCAACTCGCCGACGCGGACGGCGACGTCGAAGCCCTCCTCGACCATGTTCACGATGCGGTCGTTGAGGTCGGTCTCCAGAGTCACCTCCGGATGGCGCGCCAGGAATTCCGGCAGCTTCGGCAGCAGGTGGATGACCCCATAGGCGGTCGGCATGGTGACGCGCAGGCGCCCGCGGGCGACACCGCGGAGGCTGGAGACCGCCGCCGCGGCATCCTCGAGGTCGGCGAGGATGCGGCTGGCGCGCTCGTAGAAGGCAGCGCCCTCCTCGGTCAGGCTCAGGCGGCGCGTGGTGCGGTTGAAGAGGCGCACCGCCAGTTGGTCCTCCAGCCGCCCGATCTGCTTGCTGACCGCCGAGGGGGTGAGTCCCAGCACCCTGGCCGCCGACGAGAAGCTGCCCTCGCGCACCGCCCGAACGAAGACCGGCAGTCCCTCCAGGTTCTCCATCGACCGTCCCATCTGTTCTGTCGCGGCACAAATCATACGACATGCAGGCAGATCATCAATTCCGCGGCCTGGTCGTGCTATCAGGGGTAAGGGCCAAGCGCCGCCGGTCGCTTCGCAGGCCGCCGTCAGCCTTGCGGCTGCACCGGCACAACCCCCTCGCGCTGCGGGTCGCGCACCGACCACAGCAGTGCCATGCCGGCCAGGAAGAACACCAGGATGGTCGCCATGCCCGCCCGCTGGCTGCCGGCCCAGAGAGTGATCCAGCCGACCAGCGCCGGGCCAAGGAAGGCGGTCGCCTTGCCCGAGAGGGCGTAGAGGCCGAAGAACTCCGCCCGCAGGTCCGGTGGCGCCACCCGCGCCATGAAGGAGCGGCTGGCCGTCTGTGCCGGCCCGATGAAGACGCCGATGCCGCAGCCGAGCACGTAGAACCAGGTCTGGCTATCGACCACCAGGATGGCTGCGCCCAGCACCACCAGCGAGCCGACGGAAGCGAGAATGGTGAACTTGGCGCCGACCAGATCGTCGATCCAGGCGAAGGCGACTGCCCCGAGGCCGGCAGTGATGTTCAGCAGGATGCCGAAAATGAGGATGTCCTGGAACGACATGCCGAAAGTGCCGGCGGCATAGATGCCGCCGAAGGCAAAGAGAGTGTTGAGTCCATCGGTATAAAGCATGCGGGCAAGGAGGAACTGCCCGGTCTGCTTGTGGTGCGGCAGCAGGCGCAGCGTGCTCCACAGGCTCTTCAGCCCGCCGCGCACGGCCCTGGCCGGGCTGAAGGGGGCCGGTGTCTCCCGCACCATGAGGAACAGCGGCAAGGCGAAGACAGCGAACCACAGACCCACGAAGGGACCGGTGATGCGCACCTCTTCCATGCGCTCCTTGTCGAGGCCGAAGAGCGGCCGCTCCGGCATCACGAAGAGCGCGAGGCAAAGGGTCAGGCAGAGCAGGCCGCCGGCGTAGCCGAGACCGCCGGCCCAGCCCGAGAGGCGCCCCAGGTGGCTCTTCGGCGCCACCTCGGGCAGCATGGCGTTGTAGAAAACGTGACCGAACTCGAAGGCAGTGTTGCCGACGGCGACCAGCAGCAAAGCCGGCAGCACGAAACTTTGATCCGGCTCGATCCACCACAGCAGAACGGCGCAGACGGCGGCAACCGCGGTGAATCCACCGATCCAGGGCTTGCGGCCGCCGCCCTGGTCGGCGATGGCGCCGAGCACCGGCGCCAGAACCGCAAGCGCGACGCCGGAGAGGCTGAGCATCAGGCCCCACTGGGCGGTGCCCTCTTCCGGGGACACGGCGACCCCGCGCGTGAAATAGGCCGCGAAGACGAAGGTCACGATAACGGTGGGATAGGAGGAGTTGGCCCAGTCGTACAGGCACCAGGCGGCGGCGCTGCCGCGGGGCCCCTGCCAGCGCGGGCGGACGGGCACGGCGCCCGCGGCGGAAAACGGCTGCGGCTCTATCGGAGCGTCTCCTGATGGCTGACGAGGTGTCAAAACCTTGCAGCGCAGCTTGCAGCATTCTCGCGCCGGTGCAAGCGGTGTAGGCTGGCTGCCTCTCCGCAGGCAAGAGGCAGCGATGCTGATCGTCACCACCGATGGAATCGAAGGCCGCAGGATCGTCGAGTACCTGGGCATCGTCTCCGGCGATGCCATCGTCGGCGCCAACCTGTTCCGCGACGTCTTCGCGCGGGTACGCGATGTCGTCGGCGGACGCGCCGGCGGCTACGAGAAGGCCCTGCGTAATGCCAAGGAGCATGCCCTCGAGGACATGACCGCAGAGGCCACGGCCATAGGCGCCGATGCGGTGGTGGCGGTCGACCTCGACTACGAGGTGGTCGGCGCCTCCATGCTGATGGTCTCGGCCAACGGCACCGCCGTGAAGCTCGGCTGAGAAACGGCGCAGGCGTGCGCCGTCGCGGCGGTGATGACGGCATAGAGCAGATCAGGGTCGGATGGAATCGCCGGAGGCGATCCACCGACCCTGTGAACCTGCTCTACCCTTTTGAAGTAGATCGGATTCACGTGGTCAGACGGAACCGCGGCGCGGTTCCGTCTGACCACGATCCGATCTAGCCGGAAATCATCGATTTTAACTGACGGTTGGCCACTGCCAGCATGGAGAAGTGCGGCGTGCCCGAGGCCTTCAACTCCTCCAGGAGCTGCTCCGTCCGCGCCACCAGCGGCTCGCGCCCGGCCGACCAGGTCGCGATTACCGTCTCGGTGCCGCCAGTGCCAGCCGCCGCGCCCTCGCCCTTGGCCTTGGCCTTGCTCTTGGCCCCACCCGTGACCGGGGCACTGCCATTCAGCACCCGAATGGTGAGTTCGCTCTGGTGGCCGTAGAAGTCATCGACAATGGCCGAGACCGCCAGCTTGTCCCAGGCGGTGTCGGTTGGCAGCGAGCCGGCCGAACGGCGCAGCCAGTCGAAGCCGAAGCGCTCGCCGATCTTGAAGTAGGCTTCCGCCACCTGCTCGACCGGCAACTGTAGCGTCGCGGCGATGCGCACGATGTCGCAGACTGGTGCCAGGAACGGCAGGCTGGAGATGCGACGGGCCAGCGCCTGCGGCGCGCCCTCGGCAACGAACTGGGCGGAGCGCTGCTCAAGCAGTTCGCGGTCGGCCGTCGACAGTAGGGATTCGATGCGCGACGCCAGCGTGCCGATACCCGGGCCGAAACGCCCGATCTCATCGGCGATGTCGAGAGGGATGCCGATCTCGCGCAGAAGCCATACCGTCTCACGCTCGATCAGGCGGCCGCACTCGACCAGCATTCGCGCCTGCAGCGCCGCCGGCACCTTGTTATCGAGCGCTTCGATCTCACCCCAGAGGGCACGCATGCCGAGGATCTCGCGGGCGATGACGTAGCCTTTCACCACCTCCTCCGGCGGCATGCCGGTCTTCTCGCGCACCTCGTGCACGAAGTTGATGCCGACGCGATTGATGAGATCGTTGCTGACGACAGTAACGACGATCTCGCGCCTCAGCCGGTGGCGTCCAATCTGCGCCGCGTAGGGCTGGCGCAGCAGCTTGGGGAAATAGGCCGCCAGGTCGGTGGCGAAATAGGCATCGTCAGGCAGGTTGGACTCCAGAAGCTGATCGTAGAGCACCAGCTTGGAGTAAGAGAGCAGCACCGCGATCTCCGCGCGGCTCAGCCCCTCGCCGCGGCGCAGGCGGTCGAGCACCTCCTCGTCGTCGGGCAGGTACTCGATGCGACGGCTCAACTGGCCGGCCTTCTCGAGTGTGCGCATGAAGCGCGCGAAGCGATCGAGCAGATGCCCCCCCAGCATGTGGGTCACCGTGATGGCCTGGCTTTGCAGGTAGTTGTCGCGCGTGCACTGGCCGGCCACGTCGTCTGTCATCTTCTCCAGCAGCCTGTCGCGCTCCTTGCGGGTCAGCTTGCCGGTCTGCACTGCGTCGCCGAGCAGGATCTTGATGTTGACCTCGTGGTCGGAGCAGTCGACGCCGGCGGAATTGTCGATGAAGTCGGTGTTGATCCGCCCGCCGCGCAGGGAGAAGGCGATGCGCGCCGCCTGGGTGACGCCCAGATTGGCCCCTTCGCCCACCACCTTCACGCGAAGCTGCTCGGCAGTGACGCGCAGCCGGTCGTTGGCGGGGTCGCCCACATCGCCATGGCTCTGCGCGGCGGCCTTCACATAGGTGCCGATGCCGCCGAACCAGAGCAGGTCGTTCGGGCTTTTCAGGATCGCGGAGATGAGCGCGGTCGGCTCCATTTCCGTGTCGGCGACACCCAATATCGCCTGCACCTCCGGCGTCAGGGGAATGCTCTTGAGGCTGCGCGGGAAGACGCCGCCGCCCTGGGAGATCAGCGCCTTGTCATAATCGTCCCAGCTTGATCGCGGCAACTGGAACAGCCGGTTGCGTTCCTCCCAGCTTCTCGCCGGATCGGGATCGGGGTCGAGGAAGATGTGGCGGTGGTCGAAGGCGGCGACCAGCCTGATCGCCTTGCTCAGCAGCATGCCGTTGCCGAACACATCGCCCGACATATCGCCGCAGCCCACGACGCGCACCGGATCGTTCTGCACGTCGACGCCCATTTCCGCGAAGTGGCGCTTCACGCTGATCCACGCGCCCCTGGCGGTGATGCCCATCGCCTTGTGGTCATAGCCGTTGGAGCCGCCGCTGGCGAAGGCGTCGCCAAGCCAGAAGTCCCGTTCCAGCGCGATGGCGTTGGCCACGTCGGAAAAGGTCGCCGTGCCCTTGTCGGCGGCGACGACGAAATAGGGGTCGTCGCCGTCATGGATGACGACCTGCGCCGGGTGCCGCACCTTGCCCTTGACGATATTGTCGGTGACCGACAGCAGGGCGCGGATGAAGATGCGGTAGCTTTCCGTGCCCTCCGCGAACCAGGCGTCGCGGTCGACCTGCGGATTGGGAAGCTGCTTGGGATAGAAGCCGCCCTTGGCGCCGGTCGGCACGATGACGGCATTCTTCGCCCGCTGCGCCTTCATCAGGCCCAATATTTCGGTGCGGAAATCGTCCCGCCGGTCGGACCAGCGCAGCCCGCCGCGGGCGACCGGACCGGCGCGCAGGTGGATGCCCTCGACCCGCGGCGAATAGACCCAAATCTCCCGCCAGGGCAACGGCGCGGGCAGGCCGGGAATCCGCGCGCTGTCCAGCTTGAAGGCCAGCGCCTCCTGCGCGGCCCCGCTATAGAAATTGGTGCGCAGCGTCGCGGAGATCACGGCCCGCAGCAGGCGCAGCACGCGATCCTCGTCTATGGCGG
>DATCXZ010000073.1:0-25906 GCA_036570545.1 Kiloniellaceae bacterium | reverse complement strand
CGCGCCCGCCGCCGGTCACCAGCAGGGTTCCCCCCATCGCAACACTCCCTTCCGCATCAGTGCCGCCCGCGGCCTGGGCATCCTACTTAGGGCAAAGCTTCCCGCGCTGGAAGGGTCGTGACGGGGCTCTCAGTGGTGGCGGGGCTCTCAGTGAATGCTGCCGCTCGCCTCGCGGCAGGCCCGCTCGCAGCTTCGGCAGGCTTCGGCGCAGACCCGGCAGTGCTCATGGCGCTCGGCATGACGGTCGCACTCGTCGCCGCAGCTCAGGCAGGCCACTGCACAGGCGTCCAGCATCTGCCGCACTGCCGACTGACCGGGGCCGGTCTGGCGTGACGCGACGTTGCCGGTGGCGACGCAGATGTCCGCGCAGTCGAGGTCGAGCCGGACGCACTGGCGCAGCTCGTCCAGCGCCCGCTCCGACAGGCAGGCATCGGCGCAGGCCGTGCAGGCCTGGGCACAGGCGTAGCACTCCTCGATACAGCGGACCAGGGCATCGCTCACCCTGCCCTTGGTTACCGGGTGCGAGCGGATCATCTGTTGGGCGTGCATCATCGCTCTCTCCATTGTAGATCGGACGCAGCGGCAACGCGCGAGAGCGCCCCAGGTTGCGCCCCGCTAGGTGGCGCCCGCTAGGCAGCGCTCTGCTAGGTGGCGCTCTGGGGCAGCGGGCGGCGCGCCGGCAGCAGGACCAGCAGGTTGCCCGCCAGCACCAGCGCGACGCCGAGGATGGCCGCCGGCGTCCAAACGTAGCCCTCGACCACCGTCGAGATGGCCAGCGCGACCAGCGGGAACAGAACGGTGGCATAGCCGGCGCGATCGGCGCCGATCCGCCCGAGCAAGGTCAGGTAGGCGCCGAACGCGATCACCGAGCCGCAGAGCGCCAGATAGATAAGCGAGACGACGTAAGGCATCGCGGTGTCGAAGGCCAGCGGCGCGCCACCGGCCAACGCCAGGGCGAGCATGGCGAGCGCGCCATAGGCCATGCCCCAGGCGTTGCAGGAGATGACCGGCAGGCCCTGCTGCTGGGCGCGTGCCGAGGCGATGTTGCCCAGCGAGAAGCAGAGCGTGCCGGCGAGCGACAGCACAAGGCCGAGCGTGCCGCTGTCGGCGAGATCGAAGCGCTCGATCTCGGGCCAGAACAGGGCGGCGATGCCGGCGACGCCGAGGGCGGCAGCCACCAGGCTGCGCGGCGCCGCGCGGCGGCCGAGCAGCAGGCGGGCGTTCACGATGTTCAGCACCACCGTCATCGAGAACACGACCGCCAGCAGGCCGGAGGTGAGGTAGGCGGCGGCCAGATAGAAGAAGTAGAAGTTGAAGGAGAACATGCAGAGTCCCATGGCGAGCAGCAGCCGATGGGTGCGCCAGGGAAAGCGGAGCGGGTGGCGTGCGAGCAGGGCCCAGAGGAAGACCACTGCAGCGGCGATCGCGAAGCGGTAGGCGACGGAGAGTTCCGGCGCCACCAACCCGACCTGGTACGTCAAGGCGATCCAGGTGGTTCCCCAGATGAGCACCGTCAGGCCATAGAGGCCGGTGTTCAGCAGAGACGCGTTGGGCAGGGACTGGTTGCGCATGGGCAAAGGCGCACCTTGCGTGGCGGCAGCGATCGCGGACGGCGGCGGAAGGCTTGTCCGCGCGCTGCCGTCACGATAGCGCGGCCCCTGCGCGCGCGACAACGCTTGTGATCACGGCGGAGAACGGTGCGGGCGGCAACGACCGGAAAGCGGCAGGCGGACTCCGCCGACCTGGCTGCGATAACCGATGATGCGATGGTGTCTAGGATTTCGGTGCTGCTGTTCCGGCGCGCAGACGCCGGCGGAGGCGCAAGCCGAGCGCTTGGCCTTTAAGCGCTTGGCCTTTAGATGCCGGGCTGCTTGGCGATCTGCACCGGCGCGCCACGCCAGCCCTCTCCGGAGGAGACAAGGCAGGTCGGTCCGCCAGGCACCGTGATGATGATGGTCCAGCTTCCTTCGGGGCTGGCCAGAACCTCGAGCAGGCTGCCGGTCGCGGTGACACCGATACTGACCGGCTCCTCGCGGTAGTCGCTCGACAGCCTCTCCAGCACAGCCTCACGCGGAGCGCACTGCGGCGCCTGCGCGGCTGCGGGCAAAGCGGCGGTCGTCAACACTGTGGAGAGGGCTAGGGAAGCCACCGCCGCGAACTGCCGAGCCTGCGGCTGACGGTTGCGGCACTTCGGGGTCGTCATAAGCTTGCGCATGGCTTGCGGCTCCTTTCCACAACTCCGGCGCTGTTCCTCGTCTTCATGAACAACATGACTGTTGGGAGGGTTCCGGGTTGCTGGAGCAGTGTCGTGCCTCAACAGCAGCGCGAAGGTGGCTTTTGCCACAACGTCAACGACTTGGCGGGCGCAACCGGACTACTTCCTTGGTGCAGGGCCCTTCATTTGGCACAGCGTGCGAGGGAGCAGACCCTTATGGCGGCGGCATTCCTATTCCGCCGCAGCATCGGCAAGCGCGGCAAAGTGGCGCTCCATCTCGCGGCGGCAGCGCACCGTCGCATCCTCGGCGTCAATCACCACATCGTCCCAGGTAAGGCTTTGGCCCTTGGGGACCGGGCGGGCGAGCGTCACGCCCTGGGCAAGGCCCAGCGGCAGGCAGCCGGCGGCGAGCGAGTCCGCGGCCGGCCGCAGCTTGCCCCACACCGTGTAGCCGCCCTCGCCGTCGAGTCTCTCGCCCGCCTTGAGGTCGCGCTTGGCGGTTGCCACCACGTCGCCGCGCCAGCCGCGCGCGGTGCCGGTCGGCTCGCCGTGCAGCGCTGCGTGGGCCACCGAAATGCCGAGTTCCAGGCCGATGAGGTGGTAAGGCTTGTACATGGCCGCGTAGCGGCCGCCGCTGTCGGTGGCGAGTCCGTACTCTTTGAAGCAGCGCCTGGCGTAGTCGCTCGGCGCCTCGAACACCACATAGACGCCCCAGCGCAGATCGCGCGGCACGGCGCTGCCATCGCGCTCCAGGCTGGAGATCACCTCGACCTGCCCCTTGCGCTCCAGCACGCCGCCCTCCGCCTTCGGTCTCAGCGACTCGGCAAGCGCATCGCTGCCGACCGGCGGAAAGGCCAGTCCCCCGCGCGCAGGCGCGAGGTCGCAGGCATTGGCGACCGCCGCCATCTCGATGGCCGACTTCGTTCCGTCCATGAAGGAGTTGAACATCTGCGCGTTCATGCCGCCGGCCGCCGCCTCCTCGGCGGCGATGCCGTAGTGGTCCCACACATCGGCCGGCGTGAGGTCGTGGTACGACGGCAGATACTTGGTGCCCTTGCCGGCGGCCACCACGGGAAAGCCGCAACTGCGCGCCCAGTCCACCATCTCGGCGATGAGCGCCGGCTGGTCGCCGTAGGCGAGGCTGTAGACGAGGCCGGCCTCGGCCGCCTCCGCCGCCAGCAGCGGCCCTGCCAAGGCGTCTGCCTCGACGTTCACCATGACGATGTGCTTGCCGTGCCGCCGCGCAAGGCGCGCGTGATGGATACCGGCCGGCGGATGGCCCGTGGCGTCGATCACCACCTCGATAGCCTCGGTCTTGAAGATCGCCCCTGCGTCGTCGGTCACCCAGGTGGCGCCGCTCTTCAACGCATCGTCGAGGCCGCGCGCGGCGAACTGCTCCTTGGCCCAGCCCGTGGTCGTGAGCGCCTGGAGCGCCTTCTCCACGTTCAGGTCGGCGACGACAGCGACGTGGAAGCCGGGCGTCAGGCGCGCCTGCGCCAGGAACATGGAGCCGAACTTGCCGGCGCCGATGAGGGCGATGCGGACGGGCCGGCCGGCAGCAGCGCGGGCCTGCAGCAGATGATGAAGGTTCATGACGCTTCCTGTTCGGACCCTGCTACTCGGCAGCTCTGCTTGCGGCGGCCAGCTCGCTGAGGCAGTCGTCGGCCAGCGGGCGGATCGGCGTGAAGTCGCGGTGCGCCACCCACTCCGGGCGCTGGAAACGCCTGATGTGGTTGTCCACGTGGCAGAGGCTCAGGTAGACGATGGTGCGGCCCCAGGGACTGATGTTCGGCGGGCTGGCGTGCACCAGGTTGCAGTGGAACAGGAGCACCGACCCGGCCGGGCCCGTCGGCGCCACGATGCCGCCCTGCTCAGCCAGCCGCGCCACCGTCTCGCGGTCCAGCGTCCACAGCGGATAGGAGGTGGTCGCGAGGTCGTGACCGGCCTCCAGCGTGCCATCCTTGTGGCTCTGCGGAATGAACATGAGCGGCCCGTTCACCGCGGTCACCTCCTCGAGGAACAGCGCGATGTTCATGGCACGCGGCTCCGGCATTTCGTCGTCGCGCGCCCAGGTGCCATAGTCCTGGTGCCACTGCCAGACCTCGCCGTCGAAGGCCGCCTTCGCATTGACCTTGTACTGGTGCAGATAGACCGGACCGTCGAGGAGCTGCATCACAGGATCGATCAGGCGTGGGTGCAGGCCGAGGCGGCGGAAGGGCTCGCTGTAAGTCTGCGCGGCAAAGGCGGTGCGCGGCGCGCCTGAGCTCTCGCGCCACACTTCCTCGCGCTCGAGGCCATAGACCCTGGCGGCCTCCACGCGCAACAGGGCGGTCTCCTCCGGCGAGAACACCTCGGGCAGGAAGAGGTAGCCTTCACGGTCGAAAGTTTCGAGCTGTTGCGGCGTCAGTTTCATGGTCGGCTTCTCCTCCTCGTTGGCCTCGGCTAAGCTTGTCCCGGGCCCGGCCCGGTTCCGGCCCTGCCCCGGCATTTCAAGCAGCTTTTCGCAGAAGTCGCTGCTTGGCAAGGCTTCGCCTTCCAGTGGAACAGTTGCTATTTCACTTGGCCTCTACCGGGCGCGGCGGCTATCAAGGGTACAATGACCAACCGGTGAGGAGATTCAGGGCGATGAACGAGGAAATCTTCAACATGGAGCTGCGCAAGTTCCTGAAGAAGGTCGGCGTGACCTCACAGCGTGAGATTGAGACCGCGGTGCGCAATGCCCTCGAAAGCGGCAAGCTGAAGGGCTCGGAGACCTTGAACGTGAAGGCGGTGCTGACCATCGAGGAACTCGGCCTCAGTCACGACATCGACGGGTCTATCAAGCTGAGCTGACGCCGCGCCTGTCACCACAGCGTCGGCTTGCCCACCATCAGGGCGATGACGCCGGCGAGACTACCGAAGCCGACCCAGCCGAGCCGGACCCACAGCCGGAAATGCCGCTGAAAGACCTCCGGCAGCGGGGTCTCGCTGCGGCGGGCGATGGCCGCCACCCGCTCCATGTCCACCTGCAGCACGACCACCACCAGCCAGGCGGCGCCGGCGATGCCGTAGAGCAGGTAGCTGACGACGAGCCAGGGCTCCCCATAGCTGTAGCCGGAGAGCCGCACCAGCCAGAGGCCGGTGATCGGCTGGGCGACGGCTGCCGGGGTGGTGAAGATCCAGTCCGCCTGCACCGTCTGGCGGGCGACGCGGGCGATGCCCGCCACGTCGCCGCTGCGGCAGGCGGCATACATCTGGTAGGCAGCGCCGAGCCCGGTGCCGAACAGCACGAGGGCGCTGACGATGTGCAGGCCGCGGGCAAGCAGATACTCGTCCATCACCGCTCCTCTGCCCGTGCCGGCTGGAGCAGGCTGAGCGCTGCAGTATAGGCAGCGACCGCATCGGCGGCGGGAAAGCGCCTGGCGAAGTCGTCGGGTCGGCGCACCGCCGCCACCACCTGGTGGCCGGCGGCAAGCAGCGCAGCCGTCAAGTGAGCACCGATGAAGCCGTTGGCCCCCGTCAGCAGTACGCGCACCGCAGCGGTCCCCCCCGAGCGCCGTGCTATTCCCTCGGGGCAGTCTAGCGGCGGATCACTCGGCTGGAAACGCGGGAGGCAGCGGCAGGCCCTTGTCGGCCATCACCGCGCGGGCCCGGTCGGGATAGTCGGTGATCAGGCCATCGACGCCCAGTCCGATGAGCGAGGCCATCTCCGCCGGGTCGTTCACCGTCCACACCACGACCCGCAGCCCGAGGCGCTGCGCCTCGCGCAGGCCGGCCTCGGTGAGGTCGCGGTAATAGGGCGCCCATACGGCGCCGCCGGCCTGGCGGATCGCCTGCGGCACCGAGGTTTGCGTCCAGTCGACCGCCAGCCCACCGAGCCAGGGCGACGGCGCCGGCCCGCCGCGCCGCAGGGTGTCCAGCCAATCCTGCTCTGCCGTCAGGTAGGCCGTCGCGATCTCCGGCGCGTCGCGCTGCACCACCTGCAGGCTGCGCCAGTCGAACGACTGCACCGTCGCGCGCGCCGCGACGCCGGCAGCGCGGACGACGGCGACCAACGCCTTTGCGAGAAGTTCCGGATCGGCGGAATCGGCTGGCGAGTCCGGCGCGATCTTGGTCTCGATGTTGTAGCGGACAGTACCGCCGGAGAGCGTCTCGGCGCGGGCGATCACCTCGGCGAGGGTCGGAATGTGCGTGCCATAGACGGCCGCCTGCTCCGGCCAGCGCTCGGCGTAGCGGCTGCCGGGCCGGGCGTGGCCGATGTCGTAGGTCGCGAGATTAGACGCGCTGAGCGCAAGGATCGCCGGCGCGTCGGCCTCGGCAATCCAGTTCCCCGCAGCATCGCGCGTGCGCTCGGGCGCGAGCCGGCGGTCATGGTGCACCACCACCACCCCGTCCGCCGTCATCACGGCGTCGAGCTCCAGCGTGGTCACGCCGAGCGCGAGCGCCTTCTCGAAAGCCGGCAGCGTGTTCTCCGGCATGAGACCGCGGGCGCCGCGGTGAGCCTGCAGGTCGAAACCACGGTGTGGGCTCTGCTGTGCGCCCGGCGGCGTGCCGGGCCACAGCGCGGTGCTGACACCCAACAGGATCAACAGCAGCGTGAAGACGAGCCAGATACGGGTGCCGCCGGAAAGCGCCCGGCGCGATCTCGCGGGCTTCTCCGGCCCGTCCCTCATCTCACTCCCGGCCGGACTTGTCGTCGAGGGCCTGGCGCATCCACATACCGGTCTCGCGGGCCAGCGGCTCTTTGGCCGCCTCGAGAACAGCGGTGGCGGCGGCCAGTTGTCCTGCGGCCTTATTCTGGCTGAGCTTCGCCTTGGCTTCCAGCCGCGCCACCGGGATTCGGAAGGCGACCAGGCTGCGCAGCATCGCCTCCATGAACTTGTCGCTGAGGCCGGCCGCCGACCAGGGCGGCGTCGACGCCGCCTCCTGTCGCGCAACCAGGCGGTCGAGCAACCCCCGGACCGCCGCCGGCGCCTCAATGACTTCGGGCAGCCCGTAGGCATGCACGGCGACGTAGTTCCAGGTCGGCACGGTGGGCTGCTCCGTCTCGTACCAGGTCGGAGAGATGTAGCTGTGCGGCCCCTGGAAAACCACCAGCGCCTCCTGCCCCGCCGTGGCCAGTCCGGCGAAGTCCTGCCACTGCGGGTTGGCGCGCGCCATGTGGCCGTAGAGCGTGCCCTCCGCCCCCTCGCCGGCAAGGCCTTGCGGGGGCTCATAGAGGAACGGCAGATGGCTCGCCTGAGCCCGGCCGCCCGACACAGTGGGGGGCGCGGTCACCAGGAGAGCGAAGTCGTAGGTGCGCATGACCTCGGCGATGCGGTCACGGTCGGTGAGGCGGAAGGCCTCGGGCAGGTACATGGGATGCTCCTCGCGCGGAGGGCGGCGGCGCGCAAGCTAGGTCGTCGAGCGCGCCTTTGAAAGGGCCAGTCCGCTGTCGCCCGACCGGTCCACTACCGTCGGCTGCCGGCAATGGAGAGAGCGACCGCCGTAGCCGCCGCTCAGAACTTGCGCGCGACCATCAGCTTCTTGATCTCGGCGATCGCCTTGGCCGGATTGAGGCCTTTGGGGCAGGTCTTCGTGCAGTTCATGATGGTGTGGCAGCGGTAGAGCCGGAAGGGATCCTCGAGCTGGTCGAGCCGCTCGCCGGTCGCCTCGTCACGGCTGTCGGCGATCCAGCGGTAGGCGCTCAGCAGGATGGCGGGGCCGAGGTAGCGGTCGCCGTTCCACCAGTAGCTCGGGCAGGCGGTCGAGCAGCAAAAGCACATGATGCACTCCCACAGGCCGTCGAGCTTCGCGCGCTCCTCCGGGCTCTGCAGGCGCTCGCGCTCCGGCGCCGGCGTCTCCGCCTTCAGCCAGGGCTCGATCAGGGCGTACTGCGCATAGATCTGCGTCAGGTCCGGCACCAGGTCCTTCACCACCGGCATGTGCGGCAACGGGTAGATCTTCACCTCGCCTTCCATGTCGCTGATGTACTTGGTGCAGGCGAGCGTGTTGGTGCCGTCGATGTTCATGGCGCAGGACCCGCACACACCCTCGCGGCAGGAACGCCGGAAGGTGAGCGTCGGGTCGACCTCGTTCTTGATCTTGATGAGAGCGTCGAGGACCATCGGGCCGCAGCGGTCGAGGTCGACCTCGTAGGTGTCGACGCACGGGTTGGCGTCGTCGTCCGGATTCCAGCGGTAGACGCGAAAGGTCTTGGTGTTCGTCGCGGCAGCCGGCTTCGGCCAGGACTGGCCGGTGCCGATCTTGGAATTGGCGGGAAGGGCGAACTCGGCCATCGGACTCTTTCTCTTGCGGCTCGGCGCTTCGGAAGCGGCTTAGTACACGCGCAGCCTAGTAGACACGCGACCTAGTAAACACGGGCCTTCGGCGGGAAGGCCTGCACCTCGTTGGTCAGGGTGTTCAGGCTGACCGGACGAGACCCGAAGCGAACCCGTCCGTCCTCGCCGCACCAGGCGAGCGTGTGTTTCATCCAGTTGGCATCGTCGCGATCCGGATAGTCCTCGCGGGCATGGGCCCCGCGGCTCTCGGTCCGGTTGCCCGCCGACTCCATGGTCACCTTGGCCTGGAACATCAGGTTGTCGAGCTCCAGTGTCTCGACCAGGTCCGAGTTCCAGATCAGCGTGCGGTCGGTCACCTTCACGTCGCCGCGCTTGGCCCAGGCGGCGTTCAGGTTGTCGACGCCTTCGGCGAGGGACTCGCCGGTGCGGAACACGGCGGCATGGCCCTGCATGGCGCGCTGCATCTCCTCGCGCAGCACTGCCGTCGGAATTTCGCCGTCGGCGTGGCGCAGGCGGTCGAAGCGGTCGAGCGCCGCATCCCCGGCATCGACGCGCAGCGGTGCCTGTTTCTCGCCCGGCGTCAGTATCTCGGCGCAGCGCCTGGCCGCGGAGCGGCCGAACACGACGAGGTCGAGCAGCGAGTTGGAGCCGAGGCGGTTGGCGCCGTGCACCGACACGCAGGCCGCCTCGCCGATCGCCATCAGGCCCGGCACCACGGTGCTGGGGTTGCCGTTCTTCTCGGCCACCACCTCGCCGCTCCACAGCGCGGGAATGCCGCCCATGTTGTAGTGGCAGGTTGGGATGACGGGAATCGGCTCCTTGGTCACGTCGACGCCGGCGAAGATGCGCGCGGACTCGGAGATGCCCGGCAGGCGCTGGTGCAGCAGCTCCGGCGACAGGTGCTCGAGGTGCAGGTGGATATGATCCTTGTGGGCGCCGACGCCGCGGCCCTCGCGGATCTCCATGGTCATGGCGCGGCTGACCACGTCGCGGCTGGCGAGATCCTTGGCGGAGGGCGCGTAGCGCTCCATGAAGCGCTCGCCCTCGGCGTTGGTGAGATAGCCGCCCTCGCCGCGCGCGCCTTCGGTGATCAGGCAGCCGGCGCCGTAGATCCCCGTCGGATGGAACTGGACGAACTCCATGTCCTGCAGCGGCAGGCCGGCGCGCAGCACCATGGCGTTGCCGTCGCCGGTCTGGGTGTGGGCGCCGGTGCAGGAGAAGTAGACGCGCCCGTAACCGCCGGTCGCGATGATCACCATCTGCGAGCGGAAGCGGTGAATGGAGCCGTCGTCGAGGTTCCACGCCATGATGCCGCGGCACACGCCCTCCTCCATGATGAGGTCTAGGGCGACGTACTCGACGTAGAACTCGGCATGGCGGCGCAGGCTCTGCTGATAGAGCGTGTGCAGCATGGCGTGGCCGGTGCGGTCGGCCGCCGCGCAGGTGCGCTGGGCGATGCCTTCGCCGTAGTGCGTGGTCATGCCGCCGAAGGGGCGCTGATAGATCTTGCCGTCCTCGGTGCGGCTGAACGGCATGCCGTAGTGCTCGAGCTCGAGGATCGCCGGCACGGCCTCGCGCACCATGTACTCGATGGCATCCTGGTCGCCGAGCCAGTCGGACCCTTTCACGGTGTCGTACATGTGCCAGCGCCAGTCGTCCTCACCCATGTTTCCGAGCGAGGCCGAGACGCCGCCCTGCGCCGCGACGGTGTGGCTGCGGGTCGGGAACACCTTGGTGATGCAGGCGGTCTTGAGGCCGGCTTCGGCAAGGCCCAGGGTCGCGCGCAGGCCGGCGCCGCCGGCACCCACCACCACCACGTCGTAGGTGTGCTCGATTACCTCGTAGGACTTGGTCATGGCGGACGTTCCGGGTTGCGGAGCTAAACGCGGGCGAACAGCAGGATGAGCACCGAGAGGATGGCGGTCAGCGCCAGCACCAGTGACAGCGCCTTCACGACGAGCACCAGCGCCAGCTTGGTCATCTCGTGGTGCACGTAGTCCTCGATGACCACCTGCAGGCCGAGCGCTGCATGGTAGAACGTGGTTGCGACCAGCAGGATGAGCAGGCCGGCGACCAGCGGGGAGCCGGCCCAGGCCGCCACCGCAGCGTAGTCGGCGCCGGTCATCGCGATCACGGCGATGCAGAACCACAGGGTGAGCGGGATCAGCGCCAGGGCGGTGAGGCGCTGCGCCCACCAGTGGCCGGTCCCGTCCTTGGCCGAGCCGAGGCCGCGCACGCGGCCGAGCGGCGAGCGCAGGTTCATCGCATCAGGCTCCCATCGCGAGGTAGCCACCGATCCAGGCAGCCAGGGTCAGCACCACCGACGCGGCCACCACGGCCCAGCCACTGCGTGTCGTGGTGGCGATCTCGAAGCCGTAGCCGGCGTCCCACACCAGATGCCGGATGCCGTTGCAGAGATGATAGAAGAGCGCATAGCTCCAGCCGAACAACAGCAGCCGCCCGACCAGCGATCCGATGAAGCCTTGCGCGGCGGCGAAGGCGTCTGGCCCGGTGGCGGCTGCTGCCAGCCAGTAGGTCAGCAGCAGCGTGCCGACGGCCAGCGCAATGCCGGTGAGGCGATGCAGGATCGACAGCGTCATGGTGATCTGCCAGCGATAGACCTGCAGGTGCGGCGACAGGGGCCGGCGGGAAGAAATCATCTGGTGCTGCCTTTAAGCCCGATGCCACGGTGCTGCGATGGGAATCGCAGGTCGCCGCGGAAGCGTCGAGCGACTCTTCATTCTTATTGCCGGCCTGTGATTTAGACCGCAGCGCAACATAAGTCAACGTGGCCTCCCGTCGCGGTGGCGGCCCACAGGCTTTCGCCCCGCAGGCTTTCGCGAACTCGCTTCGCCGGCGGCCTTGTGGACAGTCCTGTGGGCAAGATGTGAAGTCATTGTGCAGTTCTCGTGAAATTATACACAAGAAATCGCCGCAACCAGGCAATTTTATATTGTCGCTGTCAGGGTTCCGAGCGAGCATTCCCTTGCACGTGAAAACGCCCGATAACGGCGGTGCCGCCCTCTCCCGAGAGTTTCGGCTCGACGGAGAAGCAACTCGGAGGGTGGGGGATCTTCGGGTTCCCGATCTGCAAGAGGTGCCAGCGGTTTCGAGGAGGCCTCGGTTTCCTCATGGGTCATGCCGGACCGGCCTTCGGGCCGCCAGCAAGGCGCAGCGGCCTTCGGGTCGGAGATCGGCCGGTTCACGCGGGACCCTTCGGGGCCTGCCGGGGATCGGAGGATGCGCCAGCCGCTTGTCGGGGGACGGTCATTCTCTTCGGAGGAGAGCCGTCCGGCACCGGAAGTCGGGGCTGCCCTGCAGTTCTCGATTTTCGGAGGGAAGGCGCCGGTCGCACTTCGACCTCCGCCTTTCCGGCAAGGACGGCTTCCCTGCCTCGTGCCGGGAAGTCGACCGATCCGGGACCGCGCGGGTTCCGCGAGGAAACCGCGCGCAGGTCTCCACCGGCCGGAGACGGCGCCCGTCAGGGCAACGTCCTCAGCCAACGGCAAGGCACCGCGAAAGCGGCGGCTGCGCCGGGAGGCCTTGGAAAGACGGGAGGCATGCTTCGCGCAGCCGCTCGTCGGGACGGGGTCCTTCGGGAGCCCGCCCGCGCCCCGGGGAGCCGCCTGCCGCCTTGAGCGAGGCTTGCCTCACGCGAGGATGTCGGGATCGGATGCCGGAGAGGTCGGTCGAAGGATGTCAGGCCCGACCCGGCGGGTTCGCTCCCCTCGGGGAGGTCGGCGATCTCGCTGCGCTGTATCGGTCACGCCAGGCCCGGTATCCGCGCGCGAAAGCTGATCGAGAACTCGCCCGCCGCCGCGATCACGTTGAGCTGGATCCAGCTCTTGAGGCGTCGGGTAGTGCTCTCTCTTCCGGGGCACGTCGCAGTTGAGGGGCCACCTTCTCTGCACCCGGCGCCTCACTCATTACCGCAGCCGATTCCCCGATTCAACCAGATTTTGTGGTCGCATCGCCATTCCTTACCAGATGTCGGGGTGTCGTCACCACCTATCGTCGTGCTCGGCCCCGAGCCGAGCATCCAGGGCTACCGCTCCGTCGCTTGCCCCTGGACCCTCGGCTCGGGGCCGAGGGTGACGAGGGAAGTGAGCCGGACCCGGTGGCGCAGTCCAGGCCGCTACTCGTCGCTCACCCCCTACCGCGGCAGCAGCACCGTGTAGTCGAGGTCGAGCACCACGGCAGGGTGGTAGCCGCCATGCCCCTCCTCCCCAACCGCCTTCAAGGGAAAGGCGCAGCAGGTGAGGTCTTTGGCCGCCACCGTGCGCAGGCGCAGGCCGCCGAGGTCGCTGCGCCCGGGCAGCTCGATCTTCTCGATTACCTCGGACCAGGCATAGATGGTGTCGCCGCCGAAGCTCGGCGCCGCGTGCGTGCCGGCGTTGATGGCGGCGAGCTTCACGGCGCTGCCGAGACCGTTGAACGAAAGCGACCGCGCCAGCGAGATCACGTGGCCACCGTAGACGATGCGCCGGCCGAAGCGGCCCTTGCTCTCGGCATGCTGGTTGAAGTGCACGCGCGCCGTGTTCTGGTAGAGGCGCGTCGCCATTTGATGCTCCGCCTCCTCGATGGTCATGGCGTCGCCGTGGTCGATCCGCTCGCCCGCTTCGTAATCGGCCCAGCGATGCGGAGAGCCGGCCGCCGCGAAGTCGAAGTTGGAGAAGTCGAGGCCCGCAGGCACCGTCAGGTGCTCTGCCGGCACCGCGTCCGGCAGGTCCGGCAGCACCGGCTCGGGCGCCGGCGCGCCGGGATCGCCCTTCTTCACCATGACCCAGCGCGTGTACTCGACCACCGCCTCGTCATGCTGGTTCACGCCGCGGCTGCGCACGGTGACCACGCCGGTCTTGCGGTTGGAATTCTCCTTGAGGCCGATGACCTCGCTCTCCGCCGAGAGCGTGTCGCCGGGATAGACCGGCGCCAGGAAGCGGCAGTCGGCATAGCCGAGGTTGGCGACCGCGTTCAGCGAGATATCCGGCACCGTCTTGCCGAACACCACGTGGAAGGCGAGCAGGTCGTCCACCGGCGCCGCCGGCAGGCCGCAGGCCCTGGCGAAAACTTCCGACGACTGCAGCGCGAAGCGGGTACCGTAGAGCGCGGTGTAGAGCGCCTGGTCGCCGGCCGTCACGGTGCGCGGCGTGGCGTGGCGGATGACCTGGCCAAGGCGGAAGTTCTCGAAGAAGTTGCCCGGATTCTCCTTCGCCATCCCGTGCTCCGCCCTGCTTTGCGTCGCCATCTCGTCGCCTCCGGTCAGGCCGCCGATTCCAGCTCCTGGATCGCCCCGCTGAGCGCCACCAGACGCCGGGCGTTCTCCACATGGAGGTTCTCGACCAGCTTGCCGTCGACCACCACGACGCCCTTGCCGGCGGCCGTCGCCTCGGCGTGGGCGGCGATGATCTTGTGCGACCACGCGATCTCCTCGGCCGAGGGCGCGAAGACCTCGTTGGCCTTGGCGATGGTCTTGGGGTGGATCAGGGTCTTGCCGTCGAAGCCGAGCTCCTTGCCCTGGCGGCACTGCGCGGCAAAGCCCTCGGCGTCGTCGAGGTCGAGATGCACGCCGTCGACGATAGCGACGCCATGGGCGCGCGCGGCGAGGATGCAGAGGCCGAGGCCGGTCAATACCGGGAGCCGGTCCGGCGTGTGGGCCGCCTGCAGGTCCTTCACCAGGTCGGAGGTGCCCATGACCAGGCAGGTGACGCGTGGCGAGGCGCTCGCCACTTCCTTGGCATTCAGCATGCCGAGCGGCGTTTCCATCATGCACTGGATGCCCATGGCCCCCGGCGCGCCGGCCGCCGTCATGAGGCTTTCCAGCTCGTGCACCATGGCCGCGCTCTCCACCTTCGGCAGCAGCAGCGCATCGGCGCCCGAGGTTGCCAGCGCCTTCACGTCGTCCCTGCCCCAGGGCGAGTCCAGCCCATTCACCCGCACGGCGATCTCGCGTCGGCCGTAGCCGCCCTGCTGCAGCGTCGCGGCGATCTGCTCGCGCGCCGTCGCCTTGGCATCGGGCGCCACCGCGTCCTCGAGATCGAGGATCAGGCCGTCCGCCGGCAGGCTGCGGCCCTTCTCCAGCGCGCGGGCGTTGGAGCCGGGCATATAGAGGACGGAGCGGCGCGGGCGGGCGCGGTCGAACATCGGCGGAACTCTCCCTCTGTTGTCTTGCAAGCTGCGCAGGCGCTGCTTTATCCCGCCTGCACAGTTGGTTATCGACTATAAACCACGGCCACCCTGTGGCAAGCTGCCGACCCCTGAACGCCCCTGAACGCCCCTGCCGGCCCGCCGATGAACGTGATCTCCATCCAGTCGCACGTCGCCTATGGCCACGTCGGAAACTCGGCCGCCGTCTTCGCGCTGCAGCGCCTGGGCATCGAGGTCTGGCCGGTGCACAGCGTGCAGTTCTCCAACCACACCGGCTACCCCGACTGGCAGGGCGAGGTCTTCGATCCCCGGCAGATCGCGCGCATCCTCGACGGCCTTGCCGCGCGCGGCGCCTTGGCGCGCTGCGATGCGCTGCTGACCGGCTACATCGGCGACCCGGCCCTTGGCGCCGTCATCCTCGACACCTTCAGCCGCATCCGTGCCGCCAATCCGCAAGCGCTCTGGACCTGCGACCCGGTCATGGGCAACAAAGGCAAGGGCCTCTTCGTGCGCGCGGGCGTGCCCGGGTTCATGGCGGAAGGGGCACTGCCGGCGGCGGACATCCTGACGCCCAACCTCTTCGAGCTGGAGCTCCTCACCGGCCTGAAGCCGCGCGGCCTGCAGGCGGTGCGCGACGCTGCCGCCACGCTGCTGGCGCGCGGCCCGAAGGTGGTGCTGGTGACCAGTCTCGACGCCGAGAACCCCAACGCCGAGAACCCCGACGCCGAGGGCAACCAGGCCGGCGAGATGGAGATGCTGGCGGTCGCGGCAGAGGGCGCCTGGCGCGTCGCCTCACCGCGCCTGCCGATGGCGCCGAACGGTGCCGGCGACGCGGTGGCGGCGCTCTTCCTCGGCTTCTACCTGAAGACCGCCTCCGTTCCCGAAGCGCTCGCCGCTGCCGCTTCGGCGATCTTCGAGGTGTTGCAGACCACGCTGGACGCCGGCGAGGAGGAACTGCAGCTCGTCGCCGCGCAGAACCGCCTCGAAGCGCCGCGTCGCCGCTTCATCGCCGAGCGGCTCTAGCTCCGCGCAAGCGCGACCACCGGGTCGAGGTGGGCGGCGTTGCGCGCCGGCAGGTAGCCGAAGGCGACGCCGATCAGCGTGGCGCAGAGGAAGGCAGCGACGATCGACGCCGTCGAGTAGATGAGGCTGAAGCTGGTTTCGAGCGCGCTGAAGGCGACGCCGAAGCCGAGCGCCGCGGCGATGCCCAGCACGCCGCCGATCAGGCAGACGAGCACCGCCTCGATGAGGAACTGCTGCAGGATGTCGCTCTGCCGCGCGCCCACCGCCATGCGCACGCCGATCTCGCCGACCCGCTCGGAGACCGAGACCAGCATGATGTTCATCACGCCGATGCCGCCGACGACCAGGGAGATCACGGCAATGGCTGCGATCAGCAGGGTCATGGTGTCGGTCGTGCTGGTGATGGTCTGTCGGATCTCGTCGGTGTTGAGGATGAAGAAGTCCTTGGTGCCATGGCGGCGGGTGAGAAAGTCGGTAACCGCGCGCTCGGCAGCCGTGGTGGCGGTGTCGTCGGCGACCCTGAGGGTAATGCTGCGCAGCGCGCTGTCTCCCAGGATGCGTGCCTGCACCGTGGTGTAGGGCAGGTAGACGGACAGGCTGCTGCTGGAGCCGAAGCCGCCCTGGCGCGCCTCCACCACGCCGACCACCCGGCTGGGCACGCGGCCGATGAGCAGAACCTGCCCGGTCGCGCTGCCGCCGGGCCCGGCGAAGAGCGTGTCGCGGGTGTTGCGGTCGATCACCACGTGCTGCGCGCGGCTGCGCAGGCTGTCTGCATCGAACAGCCGGCCCTCCAGTAGGGCGACGCCCTTCACGTCGAAATACTGCGCGCCCACGCCGTTGATCTGGGCGCTGGACTCCTTGGCGCCGAAGCGCAGGGTGCCGCTGGTGGAAACCGTCGGCGTCACCGAGGCGGCGTAGGGCTCGTGCGCCAGCGCCTCGGCATCGGCGACGACCAGGGTGGTGATCTTGCCGGAGCGCACGTCGCCGAAGTCCTTGCCGGGAAAGATCTCGAGGGTGTTGGTGCCGAGGCGGCTGATGCTCGCCAGCACCATCTGGCGCGAGCCCTCGCCGAGCGCAACGACGCAGACCACCGAGGCGATCCCGATGATGATGCCGAGCATGGTGAGGAAGGTGCGCAGGCGGTGCGCCTTCATCGAGCGCAGCGCCATGACGAAGGCCTCGGTGAAACGATCGGCGACGGCACGCAGCGAAGCCCGCCAGGCGACGGCCCGGTTGCGCTGCTGCGTCCGGCCAGGCACCGCGATCCGGCCCACGGGGCCGGCGTCCGGGTTGCGGCGATCGGCAACGATGCTGCCGTCGCTGATCTCGATGACGCGCTCGGCGCGGGCGGCGACCGAGGCGTCGTGGGTGACGATGATGACCGTCTTGCCCTCGGCATGCAGCTCGCCCAGCAGCCGCAACACCTCCTCGCCGGTCTGCTGATCGAGCGCCCCGGTCGGCTCGTCCGCCAGGATGACCTCGGCGCCGTTGATCAGCGCCCGCGCGATGGAGACGCGCTGCTGCTGTCCGCCGGAGAGCTTGCCCGGCGGATGCTCCAGACGCTCGGCCATGCCGAGGCGGGTGAGCAGCGCGGCGGCGCGGGCGCGCCGCTCGCGCGGTGCCAGGCCGGCATAGATCGCCGGGATCTCGACATTGCCGAGGGCGGTCAACTCGGCCAGCAGGCGATAGTGCTGGAAGATGAAGCCGAAGTGCTCGCGGCGCAGCGCGGCCAGCGCGTCGGCGTCGAGCGCGGCAGTCTCGCGGCCGGACACGCGGTAGCTGCCACCGCTCGGCCGGTCGAGGCAGCCGAGGATGTTCATCAGGGTCGACTTGCCCGAGCCGGACGGCCCGACGATGGCCACCATCTCGCCGGCGTGGATCGTCAGGTCCACGTCCTTCAGCACGATGATCGTCCCTTCGCCCGAGGGAAACTCCCGCCGCACCTTGCTAAGGGCGATCAGTGGGCGCAGGCCGGTGAGCGGCACCGTCATCCGGCTAGAACCCGAGCGGACCGCGACGGCCGCGGCCCGTCGCTGCCGGCGCGCCGCCGTCGGCCATCCCGGTCACCACGCGCTCCCCCTCGCGAAGGCCGTCGCGCACCTCGACGCTGATCTTGTTGTTGAGCCCGACCTCGACGGGGCGCTCGCCGACCTGGCCGGCCGCGTCGACCACCTGGACGCTGTAGCCGCCGGCGCGACCGCCGCCGATCAGCGCGGCGGCCGGAATGGCGAGCACGTCCCTGGCCTCCTGCAGAACGATCTGCACCTCTGCCGTCATGTAGGTGCGCAGGCGGTGGTCCGGATTGGCGATGTCGAAGGTGCCGATGTAGTAGATCGCCTCGGAGGCCGATGACGACGCGGCGCTGCCGGAGGACCCCGAGGAGACGATGCTGCTGTCGCTGATGATCGACTCCGGCGCCGGCTCGATGCCGGCAAGCGTCGCCTCGTAGCGATGGTCCGGGTCGCCGAGGATGGTGAAGTAGACCTGCTGGCCCGGGCGCACGCGAACGATGTCGGCCTCGGAGATTTCCGCCCGCACCGTCATCACGTCGATCTGCCCGATGACGATGATGGTCGGCGCCGACTGGGTCGCGTTCACCGTCTGCCCCTCCTGGGTGACGATGGCGAGCACGGTGCCGTCGATGGGCGCGGTGATCTTGGTGTAGCCGAGGTCCACCCGCGCGATCTCCACGGCAACCTCCGCCTCGACGATCTGCGCCTCCAGGGCCTCGATCTGGGCGCGGGTGACCGCGACCGTGGCCTCGGCCGCTTCGAAGTCGGCCTGCGACACGGCGTTCTGCGCGAGCATCTTCTTCTGGCGGGCGAGCTCCAGTTCCGCCTGCTTCAGGGTCGCCCGTTTCTCGCTGCGCTGGGCGCGCACATTGGCGAGCGCGGCCTCCGCCGTGCGCAGGTCGTTCTGCCGGTTCACCGAGTCGATCTCGGCGACGAGGTCGCCCTCGCTTACCCGATCGCCGAGCGCCACCTTCAACGCGGTCAGGCGGCCGGAGACCTGGGCGCCGACGGCGACCAGGCGCGAGGGCTTCAGGATGCCGGTCGCCAGGACGGTTTCCTCGATGTCGCCCCTGGCGACCGCCGCGGTGACGAAGGCGCTGGTGGCGGCTTCCGCGAAAGTCGCGCGGTAGGCGAGCCAGCCGCCGCCGGCAACGGCGAGCAGGAGCGCCGCCAGGAGTGCCCGCCTGAGCAGCCTGCGCCGGGGCTTCGTGTTTCGATAGCTGTCGGTCATGACGGCTGCGCCCTAGGAGCTGGAAACGAAATGGGGGCCGGTGTTCACGTCGATGATCTCCGGCTGCGAGGAATCGATGGCGCCGTCCCAGCCGCCGCCGAGCGCCTTGTTGAGGGCGATGTAGTTGGTGGTGATGGCGATCCGGCTCTGGATCAGCGCGTCCTCGGCCGCATAGAGCGAGCGCTCCGCATCCAGCACTTCGAGAAAGCCGGTGGCGCCGGTCTGGTAGAGGGTGCGCGCCAGGAAAGCGGCACGGCGGTAGGCCGCGACGGCCGCAGCCAGCGACTCGTGGCGCAGGCGCTCCTGCGTCAAGGCGACGATCGCATTCTCGACGTCCTCCAGCGCGGTGAGCACGGCGGCGCGGAAGGCGAGGTATGACTGGTCGCGCTGTGCCTCGGCGACCTCGACCGCCGCGGCGAGCTGGCCGGCGTTGAAGATCGGCAGGCTGAGTGTCGGCCCGAAGACCCAGCTTATCGAGGTGCTCTCGGCGAGGTCGCCGACGCTGGCGGCGGAGGTCGACAGGCTGCCGGTGAGGCTGAGGTTGGGATAGCGTGCCGCCTCGGCCGCGCCGATCTCCGCCGTCGCCTGGGCGAGCTGGCGCTCGGCCAGCCTCACATCCGGCCGCGTGCGCAGCAGGTCCGCGGGAACACCGGTTGGCAGCGGCAGGGCCGGGGCCGGGATGGCCACCGCTGCCGCCAGCCGGTCCTTCAACGCCGCCGGCGGCCGGCCGGTGAGCACGCCAAGGCGATGCACCGCCGAAGCGTAAGCGGCTTCCAGGCTCGGGATGTTGGCCTCGGTGTTGTTGGCCTGACCGGTGGCGTTGGCGACGTCGGCCTCGGCGGCAGCCCCGGCCTCGAACCTGACGCGGGTCAGGGCCTCGGTCTCGCGCTGCGAGGCAGCGGTCTGCCGGGCGTAGGCGATACGCGCCTGCAAGCCACGCGCCTCGACGTAGCTGGAGGCCACGTCGCCGACGAGGGTCAGCAGGGTAGCGCGCAGCTCCTGCTCGGCGGCCTCCATGCCGTAGCCCGCAGCCTCCACCTGTCGGCCGTTGCCGCCGAAGAGATCGAGCTCCCAGGAGGCATCGAAGCCGGCCTGGAACTGGCTGGAGATCTCGCTGCCGCCGGTGTCCGATCCGCTGCGCCTGCGGGTCGCGGAAGTGGTGCCGTCGACGGCGGGATAGAGGACGCCGCCGGCTTGGCGATAGCTGGCCCTCGCTTCGCGGATGCGCGCCTTGGCGGTCGCGACATCGAGGTTGCCGGCGACAGCCTCCTCGATGAGCGCATCGAGCCGGGGGTCGCCCAGCCGCCGCCACCACCGCTCCAGCAGCGGCGCGCCGGTCGGCGTAGCCTCGTCGGCGCTGTCCCACGCGGCCGGCACGGCCACCTCCGGCGTGCGATAGTCCGGTCCGACGGCACAGCCGGCCAGCAGCAGGGCTGCGGCCAGGGCGACCGCGGCCTTGCCCGCCGGGGCAGGAAGGAGGAATACGTTGGACAGATCCATTGCGGAACAGTGGCACCCTCAAGGGGCGGCGCCGGCCCTGGCGCCGCGATCTCTGCCACTGTTACGCCCTCAGGCGCCCGTTCATCCCCGCTTTGGCTTTGAGGGGCAAGAATTAGGCCGCGGGAAGCAGCCTCGTCGACCCGGCATCGGCCTCGGCCACCAATCCAAAAAAGCTGTGTGCCTAATCGATTCGGCGTAGCATCCTGCCGCTATGACCGAGGTCCAGGCTCTCTTCGGTGTGCTGCGCCAGACGGTGCAGCCGGAAATTGTCGATGCCCTCGAACAGCTCGTGAACGAGGCGCCCGATCGCCGGCTTGCCCGGGTGAACGCCCTCGCCTTCGCCGCCCGCGAGGGGCTCGACGAGGAGCAGGCCATCGCCGGCTTCCTGCACGCTTCGCGGCTCGGACTCTTCGAGCTGTCGTGGAACGTGCTCTGTCCCGGCTGCGGCGGCGTGCTTGACGCCAACACCTCGCTGAAGACGGTGCAGGCCGAAGAGTACACCTGCGCGCTCTGCGCCGCCGGCTACGAGCCGACGCTGGACGAGATGGTCGAGGTGACCTTCACCGTCACCCCGCGCGTGCGTCTCGTCGCCGCCCACAATCCGCACCAACTGCCGCCGGTCGAGTACTTCCGTCAGATCTACTGGGGCTCCGGCGTCGACCTGCCGGAGGAAAAGCTGGAGACGCTTGTGGAGGAGTTCATGCTCGAAGCGCTCGAGCTGCCCGCCGGCGAGAAGGCCATCATTTCGTTGCAACTTCCCGAGGGCTTCGTCATCGTTTTCGAGCCGGTCACCCACGCCGCGCAGTTCCTCGACGTGAAAGGCGAGCCGACGAAGGAGCGCCAGGCCCTGTCCCTTGTCTTCGACCGCGGGCATCGCCACCACGAAACCCTCGTCCTGCATCCCGGCCCGCTGCGCATTGCGGTCGAGAATCATACCAACGTGCGCACGCTGCCCTCGGTCTGCATCGCCAACGATGCCCTGCACGACCTGCTGGGGCGGCGCCGGCCCTTTCTCACCGCCAAGCGGCTGCTGTCGAACCAGATTTTCCGCGACATCTATCGCACCGACACGCTCGACGTGGACCAGCGGCTGAAGATCACCAGCCTGACCTTCCTCTTCACCGACCTGCGGGGGTCGACTGAACTCTACGAGCGGGTCGGCGATCTCGCCGCCTTCGACCTCGTGCGCACCCACTTCGGCGTGCTGAACGAGATCGTCGCCAGCGAGGCCGGCGCTGTGGTGAAAACGATCGGCGACGCGGTGATGGCGACCTTTCCGACACCCGACAGGGCGATCGCCGCCGCCCTGAGCATGCGCGAGGCGATGCGAGAACTCAACGAGGCGCGCGGCAGTGAGGATCTGCTGCTGAAGATCGGCATCCACGAGGGCCCCTGCATCGCCGTAAGCCTCAACGAGCGGCAGGACTACTTCGGCCAGACGGTGAACATCGCCTCGCGTGTCCAGCATCTCGCCACCTCGCGCGAGATCTTCACCACCGGCGCGGTGCTGGAGGACCCCCGGACCTCGGGCCTGCTGGCGGCCCGCGGCGTCACGCCGCAATCGCACAGCGCGGCGCTGCCCGGCATCGCCAGTGAGATCAGCATCTACGCTATTCCTTAGCGCCGCGGCGTGGAGCCTACTCGGCGGGAACCTTCAGGTAGTCCTTCACCAGGGTTTCGGCGATCTGCACGGTGTTCAGCGCCGCGCCCTTGCGCAGGTTGTCGGACACCACCCACAGCGACAGGCCGTTGTCGATGGTCGGATCGCTGCGGATACGGCTGACGTAGACCGCGTCCTCGCCGGCGCATTCTGCCGGCGTCACGTAGCCCTCGTTGGCGCGGTGGTCGACGACGATGCAGCCCGGCTGCGCGGCGAGCGCCTTGCGCGCCTGTTCCTCGGTGATCGGCCGCTCGAACTCGATGTTGAGCGCCTCGGCGTGGCCGACGAAGACCGGCACGCGCACGCAGGTCGCCGTCACCTTGATGGCCGGATCGAGGATCTTCTTGGTCTCGGCTACCATCTTCCACTCTTCCTTGGTGTAGCCGTCATCCATGAAGACGTCGATGTGCGGAATGACGTTGAAGGCGATCTGCTTGGTGAATTCCTGCGGCTTCACCGGCTCGTTCACGTAGATGCCGCGGGTCTGATTGAACAGCTCGTCCATGCCGTCCTTGCCGGCGCCCGAGGTCGACTGGTAGGTCGCCACCACGACCCGCTTGATCTTCGCCAGATCGTGCAGCGGCTTCAGCGCCACCATCATCTGGATGGTCGAGCAGTTGGGATTGGCGATGATGTTGCGCTTGCCGTAGCCCTTGAGGGCGTGGGGATTGACCTCCGGCACCACCAGCGGCACGTCCGGGTCCATGCGGAACTGCGAGGTGTTGTCGATCACCACCGCGCCCTTTCGGGCCGCCTTGGGCGAGTATTCGGCGGAGATCTTGGCGCCCGGCGAGGAGAACACCAGGTCGATGCCCCGGAAGTCGAAGGTGGCGAGGTTCTGCACCTTCACCACATCGTCCTCGCCAAAGGAGATTTCGCTGCCGACCGAGCGCTCGGAAGCGAGCGCTGCGATGTCGTCGATCGGAAAATCGCGCTCCGCCAGCGTCTTCAGCATCTCGCGCCCGACGGCGCCCGTCGCGCCAACCACTGCTACCTTGTATCCCATTGCCTTCTACCTATCGCCTTTCTCATCTGCTGTTCGCGTCGTGGTTCCGACGAGCGCCACCCACCATCCGGTCAGTCGGCTCACCCGCGACCGCCCGGAACTCCTGTGGTTGAATTATCCCTGAGGATCGGCCCCTAACGAGAAAGGCCGCCCAGAGGGACGGCCTTTCCTGACGTCCATGGGTCCCGCGCCTACCTCTGGGCAGTCTGGCCGGTCGTGGTGGCCGGCTTGGCAACCGGGGTCGACTGCTCGGCGGTAACCGTCGATTTCGAGCTCTGGGCAGTGTGGAAGCTGCAGTCCGCGAAGGCAGCGCCCGCGAACCCAACGACGCCTGCCGCAACCATAAGGGCGGTAAGGGTCTTCTTCATTGACACAATCTCCCACTGGAGCTTTGAAGGCGGGGACTCTAGTCCCGCCGCCCCAGCCCGTCAATCAACAGCTTTGTGACAGCCGCCGGGTGACAGCCGCCGGTCACCCGGCCCGCTTGTCGAGGGCGGCCAGCAGGGCGTCGCCCATCTGGCTGGTGGAGACCACCACTTGGCCCGGCCCGGCGATATCGCCGGTGCGCTTGCCGGCGGCCAGCACGTCCTGCACCGCCTGCTCGATGAGATCGGCGTCCTCCGCCAGGTCGAAGGAGTAGCGGAGCATCATGGCGAAGCTGAGCAGCGTGGCCAGCGGGTTGGCCTTGTCCTGGCCGGCGATGTCCGGGGCCGTGCCATGCACCGGCTCATAGAGCGCAGCGCGGCGGCCGGTCGCATCGGCGGCGCCGAGCGAGGCCGAAGGCAGCATGCCGAGCGAGCCGGTCAGCATGGCCGCGGCGTCGGACAGGATGTCGCCGAAGAGGTTGTCGGTGACGATGACGTCGAACTGCTTTGGATTGCGCACCAGTTGCATAGCGCAGTTGTCGGCGTACATGTGGCTGAGCTCAACCTCGGGGTACTCGGCCTTGTGCAGCTTCGTCACCTCCTCGCGCCACAGCACGCCCGACTCCATGACGTTGGCCTTCTCCACCGAGCAGAGGCGGTTGCCGCGCTTCTTCGCCAGGTCGAAGGCGACGCGGGCGACACGCTGGATCTCACCGGTCGTGTAGACCTGGGTGTTGATGCCACGGCGGCTGCCGTCGGCCAGCGTCTCGATGCCGCGCGGCTCGCCGAAGTAGATGCCGCCGGTCAGCTCGCGCACGATCATGATGTCGAGGCCGGCGACCAGCTCGGGCTTCAGGGTCGAGGCATCGACCAGCGCATCGAAGCAGAGCGCGGGTCGCAGATTGGCGAACAGCACCATCTCCTTGCGCAGGCGCAGCAGGCCGCGCTCCGGCTTCTGCGCGAAGGGCAGGCTGTCCCACTTCGGCCCGCCCACCGCGCCGAGCAGCACCGCGTCGGCGGCCATTGCCTTGTCCATCGTCGCATCGCTGATCGGCGCGCCCTCGGCGTCGATGGCGGCGCCGCCGACCAGGCCCTCGTCGAGGTCGAAGCCGAGCGAGCGCTTGCGCGCCACCCAGTCGATCACCCGGCGCACCTGCGCCATCACCTCGGGGCCGATGCCGTCGCCCGGCAGGATCAACAGTTTCTTGTTCGCGGCCATGGCGCGCTTGCCTCTCTCTTGCTTGTTCTGGGGTCTCGGATTGACTGTGTTCGGCCGGCTTCGCCTATCCCAAAGCGGCTTCGGGCGCAAGGTCGGCGAGCGTCGCCCCGGCCGCCGTGAGGCCGCTGAGGTAGGCGCCGTGGGCGGTGGCGAAGTCTTGAGCCGTCGCCTCGCCGGCGAAGTGGAGGCGACCGTCGAGCGAAGAGGCCAGCGCTGCGCGCGCCGCCGTGGCCCCGGGCCGCGCGTAGGAGTAGGCACCGCCGGCGAGCGGATCGGCCATCCAGCCACTGGCGGCTATCGGCGTGAAGCTGCCGCGCAGGCGCGTGCCGTGGGCAGCGGACAGCTCGTCCTCGGCGAAGGCCGCCATCGCGGCAAGGCCCGCCGCCTCCAACTCGCGCGCCAGGTCGCCGCCGAAATAGGCAGCGACCAGCGGCCGCCCGAAGGGGTGCACATGCATGAAGCTGCTCTCCGCCCGGTCGTAGCGGGTTGGAAGCTGGTGATCGTGCGGTGTTCCAAAGGGCTGGCCTTCGACCTTGAGGAACAGCTTCAAATCGGCGCCGAGCGGCAGATCGGCGGCCGCCGCGAGCTTCCCGGGCGGCAGCGCCGGCCGGAAGTCGATGGCACCCCTGGCGATCAGATTGGTCGGCAGCGTGACGATGACGTGGCGGGCGGCGAGGCTGCCCGCCGGCGTCTCCACGATCATGTTGCGCCCGCGCCAGTCGATGCGGGTCACCGGTGTCGCGCAGCGCACCGGCAGGCCCTCCGCCAGCTTGCGGATGAGAGCACCGTAGCCCCCGGGCAGGCGCCAGTTCACCCGGGGGTCCTCGGCCCTGCCGAGGTCGACGGCGGAGACCTGGTCCAGGCGGCCGCCGGTGATCCAGCCGCAGATCGCCTCGATGGCCGGGCGCCAGGTGTGATCGCCGGCCAGCAGGTCGCCCAGCGGGACGTCCGGTCCGCCGGCGGCAGCCAGCATCGCAGCCTTGTCGAAGAGCGTATCGACGGCGCCGCGGAACTCGGCGTAGGCTGCCGCGCCCAGCTTCGCCAGGTTCCACTCGTCGGCCCAGTACTTGTCGTACTCGTCGACGGCGACCCCGGCCGCCCGGGCAAGCGGCACCAGGGGATTGGTCAGCGCGGCGTGCAGCCATTCGCAGCCGAGGTCGACGGAAAAGCCATGCCCGCTATCGAGGGTCCAGGCGCGCCCGCCGACCCGGTCGCGCGCCTCCAGGACGACGAAACGCCGGCCGGCCGCGGCCAGCGCGCGCCCTGCGCCG
>DATCXZ010000072.1:0-3446 GCA_036570545.1 Kiloniellaceae bacterium | reverse complement strand
AGGCCGGGCTCGCCGGTGGGAGCTGCCGCGCCGACCGGCGGCAGGCCGCCCTGCTCCAGGTTGCGCAGCCGCAGGTCGACGTCGGCCACCAGCCGGTCGAGCCGGTCGGTCACGGTGTCGAGGCGAAAGCCGAGATCCTCGATGCGCCCGGTCAGGTTGGTAAGTTGGCGCTCCAGGTCGTTGAGCTGGATCTGCATGTGAGCGGTGGCGGTCGGCGCTGCGCCCCCGGCCGCGGCGGGCGGCGCGGCACCGCCGTAGACCTGCCGCTGCAGGTCGGAGAGTTCCCGCTGCAGGCGCTGTAGCTGGTCTTCGACGTCCTGCGCCAGCGCCGGCTGGGCGGCCAGCGCCAGGCAGACGGCGACTACTGCCGCCGGCCAGAACGCCCCCAGTACTGCCGGGAACACTCCTGCCGGGAGCACTGCCGGGCCGCCGCGGCGCCGTCGCGCCGTCAGGGACAAGCTGCGGACCATGCTGGTCATCGCTCATTCCTCCGCTTCATCACTCGCCCCGCCTTCCGGCGGGCTCCCCCTATCGGCCTTCGAGCGCAAGATCTGACTCATGGACGCTTGGGTCTAGCAGGGCATCTGGGCACTTTTATGGCGCAGTCACCCTGTCGAAGCCAGCCGCCGGACAGAACCTCCGCGAGGCTCATGACGCGCCGCAAATGCAAAACCCCGCCCGGCGGCGCGACAAGCGCCGGCCGGACGGGGTTCTTTCGCAGCCGAAGCGCCCAGGGCGCCTCAGTTCCAGGGCGCCTCAGTTAACGACGAAGACGCCGCGGCGGTTCTGGGCCCAGGCGGAGTCGTTGGAGCCGAGCACAGCCGGCCGCTCCTCACCGTAGCTGACGGTGGTGAGGCGGGCGGGATTGGTGCCCAGCGCAACCAGATAGTCGCGCACTGCATTGGCCCGGCGATCGCCGAGGGCCAGGTTGTACTCGCGCGTGCCGCGCTCGTCCGCATGGCCTTCGATGGTCAGGGTCACCGATGGATTGGTGTCCAGCCAAGCCGCGAGGGCCTCGACCGTGCCGCGCTGGTCGGCCCGGACGTCATAGCTGTCGAAGTCGAAGAACACCCGGTCGCCGACTTCCACGGTCAGTTCTTCCTGGGAGCCCGCAGCCGGGCCAGGAATGGCGCCGCTTTGCGTTCCGGTGGTCGACTGCGTGGTGCCGGTGCTGCTGGAGCCGCTGCCGGACGTGGTTGCCGCCTCTTCGGACGGAGTGGAGCACGCCGCCAGCAGCAGGGCGGCAGCGAAGGTGGTAACAAGGGAAAAGCGCATAATCTGCCCTCTCGAACACATCCCCGGATTTTTTGGATTTGAGGTAGACCTGCCACCGGTGACTGAACAGATCCTGCCTGCTTGATATGCCCCCCCAACATCGGCAAGTAACAGCCGAGAATGGTTAACGGACTATACCGGCGCACCCCTACTGAATCAAGGGGGACCACGCCGGATCTGAAGCGTCCAGAGGCGTCACAAGCTCGCGTTCATTGAACCCTGTAAGGTCAATCGTAAAGATCTTACTAGTAATCTGGCCCCTTGAGTCGGCACGCGAGGTCCTGAAGTAACTGAGGACCCGCCCATTGGGCGCCCAGGTCGGGGCTTCCACATTGTAATCCCTCACTAACATACGCTCGCCCGAACCATCCGGACGCATCACGCCGATATAGAATTCTCCGGCGTGCTGGCGCGTAAAGGCGATTAGGTCTCCGCGGGGCGACCACACGGGTGTGTAGTAGTACCCCTGGCCTCGGCTGATCCGCCGCACGTTGCTGCCGTCACGGTTCATGACGTAGATCTGCGGTGAGCCGCCTCGGTCGGAATTGAAGGTGATTTCGCGCGAATCCGGCGAGAACGACGGCGAGGTGTCGATCGCCGGGTGGTTGGTCAGCCTGGTCTGCCGCCGGGTCCGCAGATCGACGGTGTAGATCTCGGTGTTGCCGTCCTTGGCCATCGACATGATGACCTCGTTGCCCTCGCTGGAGAAGCGCGGCGCGAAGGTCATGCCGGGGAAGTCGCCCAGCACCTCCTGCTGGCCGGTGTTCAGGTTGAACAGGTAGACCCGCGGCACCTCGGTGCGGCCGTTCGACTGGTAGGCCATGTAGGTGATCTCGCGCGATGACGGCGAGAAGCGCGGCGTCAGCACCAACTCGTTGCCGCTGGTCAGGAAGCGGTGGTTGGCGCCGTCCTGGTCCATGATGGCCAGACGCTTGATGCGCCGGT
The DNA here is from genome assembly GCA_036570545.1 of Kiloniellaceae bacterium. Classification (GTDB taxonomy): domain Bacteria; phylum Pseudomonadota; class Alphaproteobacteria; order Kiloniellales; family Kiloniellaceae; genus Pelagibius. The sequence continues at coordinate 1,226 of DATCXZ010000072.1, read as the reverse complement.
TCTGCGGCCCCTGCTCGGCGATGTACACGATCTGCGTATTGAAATAGCCCTGCTCGCCGGTGAGCCGCTGGTAGACCTCGTCGGCGATGCGGTGGGCGATCGAGCGCCAGTTGGAGGGCGGCGTGTTGAACTGGGTGCCCTTCATCTGCGCCTCGGAGAACACGTCCCACAGGCGATACTGCACCTGCATGCGCCCATCGGCCTGCAACTCCACGTTGCCGCTGACCAGAGCCTCGGCGTTGATCAGGCGCCAGTCGCCGAAGCGCGGGCCGAGCCGCAGGCTGGCGGCGTCCTGGATGAACGCCTGCTTGTCGACCGGGCGAAACAAGCCGCTGCGCTCGAGATCGGCCGCCACCACCGACATGATGTCGGCGCCGAGCTTGGTCTCTTCCGGCACCTCCCCATAGAGGTCGGGCAGCGCGATCGGCAGCGGCTTGACGAAGCCCTCGGTGATATCGACGTTCAACTGCGCGCGCGCGGGGCCGGTGACGGCAAAGGCGGCCACCGCCAGCGCAACGGCGGCGAGCCACGCGGCAAAGGCCGCCCTGGGCCCGGTCGGACGGGATTCCAAGCGTTGCATCGACGTCATGATCCAAACATCTCTCTCGGGTTGAAGGTCAGGTTCATCTGCTTCCACTCTGAATACTGCGCGACCGGCAGCTCGAAGGGCATGCACTGCAGGATCGCACGCACCGCATTCTCCGCGGCGCTGCGGAAATAGGCGTCGCGGTTCATGCGCGCGGTATCGATCACCCGCGGCGAGCCGATCACCCGGCCGTCGGGGGCGAGGGTCACGGTGACTTCGACGATGAGGTCTTCGGCCTGCCGCGCCCCGGCATCCAGGCGCCAGCAGCCCCGGATCTGGTTCTGGATCGAGTTCTCGAGCTGCTGGCGCTGCACTGCCGAGATCTGAGGCGTCTCTGCCTGAACCGGCGCGCGCGCCGGCTGCTGCTGCGTGCTCGGCTTTTCCTTCAGCTTCTCGACGTTGCGCAGAATCGAGGTCAGGCGGTCCTCCGGCTTCGGCTCTTCCTTCTTCTTCTCCGGTTCTGCCGGCTTTGCCACCTGCACGCGCGGCTTGGGCTTGGGCTTCGGCGGCGGCGCTGCCACCTCCGGTTCCGGTTCCGGCTCGGGCTCGGGCTCGGGTTCGGGCGCGGGCTCCGGCTCCGGCTCGGGTTCCGGCGCCACCTCGGGCTCCGGCGCCGGCTCCGGGACGGGAGCGGGCTCCG
>DATCXZ010000071.1:0-19646 GCA_036570545.1 Kiloniellaceae bacterium | reverse complement strand
TGCTCGGCGTCGGCGGCGTCCCAGGTGCCGGCGCCGTTCCAAAAGTCGACGAAGGTCGCCATGCCGTGGGCCGGCCAGCCGGCTGCCACGGCGCCGCGCAGGCGGTCGCGCACACCGAGGATGGTGCGATAGAGCCGCATGTCCTCATCGTCGCCGGCGAGCGGCAGCAGGTGGAAGACCACCGGCTCGATGAGTGTCAGGCTTAGCACGCGCTGCGGCCGGGTGAGTGCGATCTTCAGCGCCACCGCGCCGCCGTAGGAGTGGCCCACCAGATGGAAGTCCGACGCGCCGCCGGTTCGGGCATCTAAAACCCGCAGAACCGCCGCGGCATCGTCGGCGAGCGCCGCCTTGTCGTCGCGCGGATTGTCGCGGAAGCTGGCACGGCCGTAGCCTGGCAGGTCTGGCGTGACGACCTCGCGCCCGGCCAGCGCGGTGGCCAGCGCCTTCCACTGCGCGCCGGTCGAGGCAGAGCTATGCAGCGCCACCACCGGCGCCACCGGGATCACCGGCAATGCATCGATCGTCGTCACCATAGGTTCGTCTCCTTCACGAGGGGCGAAGGCGTCAGGCCGCTTCGGCTGCGGCGCAGGCGTGGCAGATGGCCTCGATGTGGCGGTGGTCGGTGCCGCAGCAGCCGCCCAAGACGTTGATCTGGGGCAGGCGACCGCGCAGCGCGCGATACTGCTGCCCGAGTTCGGTGGGATTGCCGTCGTCGAGCGCCTCCGCTGCGTCGAGCTCCGCATGGCTGAGCCGCGAGGCGTTGGCGCGCAGGCCCCCGATGCGCTTCACCCAGCCCTCGCCCGCCTTCAGCGCATCTTCGAAGTGGGTCGGATGCGCGCAGTTGATCATGTAGTAGGCCGGGCCCCTGCCGGTCGCCGCGTCCACCGCGGCAATGGCATCTTTCAAGGTCTGTCCGGACGGCAAGCGGCCATCGGTCTCCACCGTGAAGGAGATCACCACAGGCATCCCGGCGGCCTGCGCCGCCTTGGTGACGCCGATCGCCTCCTCCGCGTAGGTCATGGTGATCGCGGTCACCATATCGGCAGCGGTGGTGCCGAAGACGTCGATCTGCTTGGCGTGATAGGCCTGCGCCCGCTCGACGGTCATCGCGTCCTCGACCCGATAGCCGTCGCCGCGCGGGCCGACGCAGCCGCTGATCACCATCGGCGAGCGCTCGGACTCGAACAGGCGACGCAGGTCGACGAGCAGCGCGATCGACTGGCGATTCGCCTCGGCCATGTCGCCTTCGCTGTAGCCGAGCCTGGCGCCCCAGTCGGCGGAGGCGCGCCAGGTCGCGCTTTCCAGGATGAAGCCGCAGTCGCTGTTGCGGGCAATCGAGGCATGGCTGCTGTAATAGCGGCGCAGTGTCGCCTGGCCGGACTGATCCTTCAGCAGGTCAAAGGCCGCGAAGTAGGGCAGATCGAGTCCTTCGTGGAAGATCAGAGTGGTTTCGATACCGCCGTCGGTCAAAAAGAGCCCGCCCTTCAACTGCGGCAGGCTGTCTCGGTACTTGGCCATGAAGAAGTCTCCTTTGTGCGACTGCAGCCTCCCCGCGAACAAAGGGGGCTGCCTTGGCCGGAGACCCTACGCCTTCACTATTTCTGCGTGATGTCCCGCCCCAGAAACATTAGCGGGGGAGCACGCAACATGACTGAAACTTGGCTCCACGGGCTGGCAGCGCCGCGCCGTCGGCCAGGAAACTTCAGGAGAGCCATCTATTTGGTTCGGGTGTCTTCCCGGGCCAGGACCACGCAGAGCCGATCGATACCTGCTGCGCCGGTCACGAAGGGGAACACCCTACGGAAGACCTTCATGAAATCCTTGCCCGGGATGGGCAGTTCGGCGCTGGAGAACTGAGGCCCCCCGGATGACCCGCTCGAACTCCTCTCTGCGCTGGGCCACCGCGTCCGGCGGCTTCAACGCTGCCGGCGGCTCAAAAAAGCGCGGCAGAGCATTGGTCTGATCGGGCGCCGGCGCTTATATTTCTACTCCGCAGGACGGCCAGTCGAATGCCGGGTTTTGCCTTGCGCGTTAGGCGGCTTAGCGCCGCAAGCAGTGGCCGTGGCCCCACGATAGGGAAAGAGGCAGGAGCCGGTCTTTGGGCAAAGCGAACAGAAAGAACGGCCGGTTGCGGCGCGAAGCCCGGTGCGCTGCGACCGCGATGGCCTGCGCACTCGCGCTCGCCGTCGCCGCGCCGGCCGCCGCTCAGAAGGCCGAGGAACTGGTCAGGTCGAGAGATGACGATGGACGCGGCAGCGCGGAGCCCGCCGATCGCGGCGTTGCTTACGAGGCCCAGCTCCAGGGTCTCGACGAATCGGGCCTGCTGGACCTGCTGCGCGCCTCCTCGCAACTGGTGACGCTTGCGGATAAGCCGCCCGCCACCGCCATCGGCCTCAGGCGCCGCGCGGAAGATGACATCGGCCGCCTGCAGACGGCGCTGCGTTCCGAAGGCTACTACGACGCCACCATAGACTTGAGTATCGACGGCGACGCGCGGCCGGTCCAGGTGCGCCTCGATATCGACAGCGGGCCGCGCTATCGCCTGGCGGCCTACGAGATTGACTATGTTGGCGCAGCGGCGCCGGAAGAGGATCTGCGCCCCACCTTGGCCGGGATCGGGATCGAGCCCGGCATGCCGGCGCGTGCTCCAGTGGTGGTCGCAGCGGAACAGGCGCTGGTGGAGCGCCTGCGGGAGCGCGGCCATCCCTTCGCGCGGGTGGCCGAGCGCAAGACCTTCATCAATCGCGATTTGGATGAAATGACGGTGCAGCTCGCCGTTAACGCCGGCCCCCCGGCGACCTTCGGCCCTCTCACCTTCAAAGGTCGCGAGGCCGTGGAGGAAAGCTACCTCAGGCGCCTCGCCGAATGGCCGCAGGGCGGTGCTTACGATCAGCGCGTTTTGCGCGATCTGCAGCGTCAGTTCTCGGATACAGGACTGTTTTCCACGGTGAACGCGGAAACGGGGGGAGAGATCGCCGAGGACGGCAGCGTGCCGGTGACGGTCACTGTGGTGGAGCGCGAGCACCGTTCCATCGGCGCGGCCGCAGCCTTTTCCACCGACATCGGCCCCAGCCTGGAGCTGTTCTGGGAGCACCGCAATCTTGCTGGAGCGAACGAGCAGTTGCGCGTCAGCGCCACCGGCTCGCTTATCGAGCAGAGCGGCGCGCTCGCCTTTCGCAAGCCGGCCTTCCTGCGCAGCGAGCAGGACCTGCTTGCCAATCTGACCGGCGGCAGCGAAGACAACGACGCCTATGAGCGCCAGTGGGTGGACTCGCTGCTCGCCCTCGAACGCCCGGTGCTGGACAGCTGGACAGTGTCCGGCGGCTTCTCCTTCGCCTACGAGATCATCGACGAGAAGGCGGACACCGGCGAAGGCGAGCGCAGCTTCCAGCTTTTCGGTCTGCCGATGACGGCAAGCCGCGACACCACCGACGATCCGCTCGACCCGCACGAGGGCTCTCGCCTGCTGTTCTCGCTGACGCCCGCTACGGGCTTCGGCAGCGAAAACTTGCTCTTTCTCACCGGCACCGCCGGCGGTTCGGCTTACCATGCGATCGACGAGGCTGAGCGCTTCGTGCTGGCCGGCCGTGCCAAGGTCGGCTCCATCATCGGCGAGAAGACCGAAGCCCTGCCCGCTTCCCGTCGCTTCTACGCCGGCGGCGGCGGTTCGATCCGCGGCTACGAATACCAGCTCGTCGGTCCGCTGGACGCCGACGACGACCCCTTTGGTGGCACATCTCTGGTGGAACTGGGCGGCGAACTTCGGGTCCGCGTCACCGACGAGATCGGTGTCGTGCCCTTCGTCGACGGCGGCACGGTCTACGACGACCCGGTGCCGAGCGGCGATGAAACTTTGCGCTGGGCCGCCGGGTTGGGTCTAAGATACTTCACCGGCTTCGGTCCGCTGCGGCTGGATGTGGCCTTCCCGCTCAACCCGCGCGATGGCGTCGACGAGGTTTTCCAGTTCTACATCAGCTTCGGACAGGCATTCTAGGATGCGCCGGGCGAAACAGATTGCGACGTGGGGGCTGCTCGGCCTTGCCGGCCTGCTGGCGGTGGTTGCCATCACCGTGACGGTCGGCTTCGCGTGGCTGCGCAGCGACTCCGGCCGCGACTGGCTCGCCCGCCAAATCGAGGACGCCACCAGCACACCGGGCGAAATGCAGCTCTCCATCGGAGAGATCGCCGGCGCGTTGCCGCAGAGCCTGGTCGCGCGGAACGTCGTCGTCAGCGATAACGAGGGCCCGTGGCTTACGATCTCGGCCGTTGAGATCGGCTGGCGACCCTGGCGGCTGCTGGACCGCACGATCGACGTGGAGCGTATTGAGCTGAGCGAAATTGCGCTGGCGCGCCTGCCGGCCGGTCCGCCTGAAGCGGAATCGGACGAGGGCGGCGGAGAATTGGGCGCTCTTCTCGACTTTCCCTTGAAGTTCCGCCTGGGGCGTCTCGCGGTCGACGAGATTGCACTCGGCGAGCCGGTGCTGGGACAGGCGGCACGCTTCTCCCTTACCGGCGATGCGCAACGCGGCGACGACGGCACCCTCGCGACAAGCCTCGCACTGAAGCGAATCGACGGTATCGAGGGACACTTCACCGCTAATATCGCGTTCCAGCCGCGCAGCGATCATCTTACCGTCGATATCGAGGCTATCTCGGCGCACGGCGGTCTCCTCGCCGCCCTCCTGGACAGGCCCGACCTGCCTGGCAGCAACTTGAAGCTGGTCGGCAGCGGTCCCCTCGCCGACTGGTCCGGCGACTTCACTCTTGCGCTGGGCGACCTCGCCACAGCGCAGGGCGACCTCGCCTTGCAGCGCGACGGCAGCAGCACCATCGCCTTCCGCCTCGACGGCACCAGCGACGTCCGTCCGCCACAGGACTCGGGCCCGTGGCTCCTCGCCGGAGGGCACGGCACCATCGCCCTCGAAGGTGCCTGGCAGAATGGACGCCGCCTGCAGCTCGACGGCCTCGCCATCGCGAACGAGCAACTGCGGCTCGACCTGCACGGCGACGTCGTCCCGGCGGAGCAGACGCTGGACCTGCAGCTCACGGCTGCGTCAGACGAAGCTTTAGTGCTGGCGCAGCTCGCCGGCCTCGACAGCCTGCAAAGCCTTAACGCGGAGATCGCCGTCAGCGGCTCCTTCGGCCGGCCACAGGCGGATCTCGACCTGCGCGCGGTGAGCCTCGCCGCTGCCGACATCGTCGCCGAGGCCATCGTCTTGACCGGCACCGTCGCCGCCGAGCGCGATCTCTTCGGCTCCGCGCCCCTGCTGGCGCTCCGCCTCGACGGCCGCCTCGACGGGCCGCGCCTGCTCGGACAGGACACTGTCAACCAGGTGCTCGGCGACACGCTGCCGCTGCGCCTCGCCGGCCGCCTCGACCTCGCCAGCCTGCGGCTCGATATCGACCACCTGCAGGCTAACGCCGGCACGGCGGCTGTCTCCGCCAGCGGTCCCTTCAACCTGGCCGACGGCACCGCCCGGCTCGCCACGGCGATAGAGGTGGAAGAGCTCGCTGGCCTGCAGCCGCTCACCGGCATCGGCCTGCAAGGCTCTGCGCGCCTCGCCGGTCCGGTCACCCTCGAGCGCTTCGGGGATCTTATTGCCGCCGACCTGGAGGGCCGCTGGGAGCAGCCGGGAAGCGATGTCGCCCTCGTTGCCGCGATCGCCGGCGAGGGGCTCGATCTCGGCACCCGGTTGACGGTCGACGGCGGCGCCCTGCGCATCGAGGAGGCAGCGGCACGCTCCCCAACGACAGAGCTCGATGCGAGCCTCGACATCGCCGACGGTGAACTGCGCGACGGCCGCTATCGCCTGCGCCTTGCCGATGCCAAGGTTCTAACTGACGCGCTGGGCGTCGAGACCGCCGGGCCCGCCACTGTGGAAGGCACCCTTGCAGGCGCTTTCGATGCCCTGGCGCTGAGCGGGCACGCAACGCTGCAGCGCCTCGCCGTCGCCGACCAGCGGCTCGACGATCTCTCCGGTCGCTACGACCTGCGGCTCAGTGGCAGCGATATCGACGGCCCGATTGAGGTGGCGCTCACCAGTCCTTACGGACGCGCCGAGGCAGCGACCGACCTGCGGTTGCGCAGCGAGGCTGTGACACTCGACAATCTGCGCGCCCGCCTGCCGCAGACGAGCGTGCGCGGCCGCGTGACGGTACCCCTCGACGGCGGCGACCCCTCGGCCGACCTCGCGGGCGAGTTCGGCGATCTCGGGCCCTGGCTGCAGCTCGCGGGCTTTACGGGCGGTGGGAGCGGGCGCATCGCGCTAACGCTGAACGAGGCGGGCACCGCGGCACCCTTCACCGTCGATGCCGAGCTGTCATCCCTGCGCTTCGCGCCCAGCGCCGGCGCGGCACCGATCACCGCCGATCGCGTGACCATGACCGTCGAGGGCCAAGACCCCGGCTTCAGCCAGCCGGGCCGCGTCGACATCGCGGCGACGGCCCTGCGCTGGAACAGCATGACCCTGGAGCGCGCCGCGGTCGGCGCCCGCGGCACGCTCAACGCCCTCGATGTGACCCTCGACAGCGAAGGCCAGTGGCAGGAGCCCTTCGCCCTGGCGGCCACCGCCCGCGTGACGCAGCAGGACGATAGCGTGACGGTAAGGCTCGAGCGCGCGGAAGGCCGTGCCTTCGGCCAGTCACTGGCGCTGCGCGGGCCCGCGACGGTGACGCATGGCCCCACCGAGACCCGGATCGACGGGCTGGCTCTGACCTCGGGGGAGGCGAGCCTGATCGCCGAAGCGGCGCTTGGCGCGGACCGTCTCATGCTGGACGCCTCTCTCGAGTCGGTGCCGCTTGCCGTGCTCGATGCCTTCTGGGACAGCGGTCTCGGCGGCCAGCTCTCGGCGACAGTCAACCTCAACGGCAGCTTTGCCGCGCCGCGCGGCACCGCCCGCCTCACCGCCACGGACCTGCGACCGCGCGACAGCGAGGATATGCCTGCGCTGCAGCTCGACGCCTCTGCACAGTGGCAGGAGGGGCGCGTGACCGCAGAAGGCCAGCTCGGCGGCGCCGAGATCGCGGCCGCCCGCTTCTCCGCCGATGCGCCGCTGCGGATGACGGTGGACGGTGCCATCGAGCTGCCGCCGGAGCAGCCAGTTGCCGGACGCCTCGACTGGTCGGGTGACATCAAGACGCTGCTGCTGTTCGTGCCGTTGCCGCAGCACCGCCTGGATGGCAGGGCGGAGATTGCGGTCGCCGTAAGCGGCACGCTTGGCTCGCCCGAAGCGGATGGCCGCATCGCCCTCACGCAGGGTCGCTACGAGAACCTGGAGATGGGTACCATCCTTGACGATCTCACCCTCCTGGCAGACATATCGAAGGAGCGGGTGACGCTCGCCGAGCTTGGCGCTGTCGATGGCGCGGGCGGCAAGGTGAGCGGGTCCGGCGAGTTGGCGCTGGATCCTCGCCAGGACTTTCCCTTCGACCTCACCGTCAGCCTCGACAAGTTCCACGTTGTCAGGCGCGACGACGTGACGGCAGTGACCAGCGGCCGGACGCGGCTCCACGGGGACCTTTCTCTGCCGCAAGTGGAGGGACGATTTACCACCGAGACCGTCGAGATCAGCCTGCTTGCCCATTTGCCGCCAACGGTGGTCAGCCTCGACGTCATCGAAGTGAAGGACGGCGTGGTGCAGCAACCGCCGCCCGCGGCCGAGCAGGCATCGCCATTCGAAGCCATCCTGGATGTCGTGGTCGAGATGCCGCGCCGCGTCTTCGTGCGCGGCCGTGGCCTCGATTCCGAATGGAGCGGCCGCCTCTCGGTGCAGGGCCCCGCCAGCTCTCCGTCGGTGACCGGCACCCTCGATCTGGTGCGCGGCGAACTCTCGGTGGTGGGCAAGCCTTTCACACTGAAGGCCGGCAAGGTGACGCTGCCGGAAGGCGCCGAGACCGATCCCGCGCTCGACGTGACCGCCGAGCACCAGGGCAGTGACCTGACGGTCACCGCACGTCTCAGCGGACCGCTGTCACAGCCGAAGCTCGACCTCTCATCGGTTCCGCCGGTACCACGTGACGAAATCGTCTCCCGGGTGCTGTTCAACAAATCGGCCGCGCAATTGAGCGCCGCCGAGGCGGCACAGCTCGCCATGGCGCTGCGCGACCTCACCGGCCAGGGCGGCGGGGCCGATGTCCTCGGCTTCGCCCGCCGAACCCTCGGGGTCGACGTGCTCCGCGTCGAGACCGCAGAGGACAATTCACCGGCGCTGGAGGTAGGCAAGTATCTGACCGATGAGGTCTATGTCGGCGTGAAACAGGGCGCCGACCCGCAGTCCACGGCGGCCGGCGTGGAAGTCGAGCTGACGCCGAACATCACCTTGGAAAGCGAGATGACCGGCAGAGGCGCCAACAAGTCCGGCGTGCGCTTCCAATGGGACTACTGAGAAGAGGAACCTCGCCCGCGCGCTGCGCGTTGTGACTGCGGAAAGGAGGGGCCGATGACTGCGCAGCACAAACGGGATCAGTACGCGCACAGAACGACCCTGAGCGGCGAGGAGGCCCGCCAGGGCGAGATCATCCTGAAGACGCCAGCGCGCAAGGCGGTGTTCGTAGGCGGCCTGGTTCTGGCTGCCGTCGTATGCGTCATTCTGTTTTATCTGACGTCCCTGTGAGGTAGGCTTCGAGCTTGCCGAGAATGATCAGCACGATCAGGGCCAGCACCGTCCCGATGAGCGCGATCGAATAGAAGCCGCCGCCGCAGGCGAGCCCGACCGCGCCGGCCAGCCACATGCTGGCGCCGGTGGTGAGACCCTGCACGCTGCCGCGGGACTGGATGATCGTACCGGCGGCGAGGAAGGCGACGCCGGCCGTCACCGCCTCGATGACGCGGATGACATCGCTCCGAGAGTTGTCGGTGATCTCCTGCACCTCGAAGAAGATCTCGAAAGCGATCACAGTGAACATGGCCGCAGCAAGGGCGACGAGGATATGTGTGCGCAGGCCCGCCGCCTTTTGTCGGAATTCGCGATCGATACCGATGGCTGCGCCGAACACGACGGCGAGCGACAGCCGGCCGATGATCTCGGGCAGCGGTATCCTGGTGCGGAACAGGTCGAAGAAGAAATCTTCCAGCATCCAGCCGAACCCTGGCGCCCGATTGCTACTCCAGAGCAATCAACGCCGGGAAGCAGCGACGGTTCCTGGACTTGCATAGCAGCGACATTGGCCCGAAAGCAATTCGGCGCTGCAGGCGGAGCAGAGCTTCCTCAGGCGCCGAGCGCCAGCTTGATCAGCAGTCCGACGGCGGCCACCGCCAGCACGCCGGCTGCCCACAGGCCGGCGAACCACAGCAGGCGGCGCGGCAGGCTCCTCAAGGATGACTCCTCAATGATAGCCCTCCTGCGGGTCGACCTTGCCGCGGAAGACCCAATAGGCATAGGCGGTGTAGGCGAGGATGATGGGAACCAGCACCGCTGCGCCGACCAGCAGGAAGCCGAGGCTCTCGTCAGGCCCGGCCGCCTGCCAGATGGTGACGCTGGTCGGGACGATGAAGGGATAGAAGCTGATGCCGATGCCCGCGAAGCACAGCACGAAGAGCGCGAGCGCCGCCAGGAACGGTTGCGTGGGCTTGCGGTCGAGCAGGCCGCGCAGCAGCAGCCAGGCGCAAACGGCGACCAGCAGCGGCACAACGATGCTGAAGATCACGGTCGGCCAGGCGAACCAGCGCTGCAAGTAAGCCGGGTTGAGGAAAGGCGTCGCCAGGCTCACCACGCCGATTAGCACAAGGGTGGCGATGCCGGCGACCCAGGCATAGCGCCGCGCCTGCTGCTGCAGGCTGCCTTCGGTCTTCAGCACCAGCCAGGTCGCGCCCAGCAGCGAATAGCCGACCACCAGCGCCACCCCCGTCAACAGGCTGAACGGCGTCAGCCAGTCCCACCAGCCGCCGGCGTAGGCGCGGTTTTCCACCTCGATGCCCTGCACTAGGGCGCCTAGGGTGATGCCTTGGGCGAGGGCCGCGAGAATGGAGCCGCCGGCAAAGCCCCAGTCCCAGAGGTATTGGCCGCGCACCGTGCGATGGCGGAACTCGAAGGCGACGCCGCGGAAGATGAGGCCGAGCAGCATGGCGATGAGCGGCGCATAGAGCGCCGGAAGGATGGTGGCGTAGGCCAGCGGGAAGACCGCGAAAAGGCCGATGCCGCCGAGCACCAGCCAGGTCTCGTTGCCGTCCCAGACGGGGGCGACGGAATTCATCGCGATGTTGCGGTCGTGCCCCTCGTCGATCAGCGGGAACAGCACGCCGATCCCGAGGTCGAAGCCGTCCAGCACCACATAGGCCAGCACGGCAAAGGCGATGATCCCGGCCCAGATGAAGGGGAGATCGAGTTCCATGCGCAGCTCCCTCATTCTGCCTGTTGATGATGCGGCGGTTCGATGGCCTGCGCCGGCGTGATGCCGGCGGCCCGCAGCGGCCCGATGGGGTCGTCGGGCTCCTTCTCCGGCGGGCGGCCCATGAGGCGCAGCACATAGAAGGTGCCAGCGCCGAAGACCGCGAAGTAGACCACCACGAAGGCCAGCAATGACGCCGCGACCGCCGGAGCCGCGAGCGGCGACACCGATTCCGCCGTGGTGAGGACGTTGTAGACGGTCCAGGGCTGGCGCCCCACCTCGGTGGTAATCCAGCCGGCCAGCACGGCGCCGAAGCCGGAGGGTGCCATGAGGACGCTACACCAGAGCAGCACGCGACCGTCATAGAGCGTGCCGCGCAGGCGCGCGACCAGGCTCCACAGCCCGAGGCCCGCCATGGCAAAGCCGAGCGCGACCATGAGGCGGAAGCTCCAGAACACGATCTCGGAGGGCGGTCGCTCCTCCTTCGGCCAGGCCTTCAGGCCCTGGACGACGCCGTTCCATTCGTGCGTCAGGATCAGCGAACCCATGTTCGGCAGCTCGATGCGGTAGCGCGTCTCCTCGGCCTCGTCGTCGGGCACGCCGAAGAGGATCAGCGGGGCGCCGGCCTGGCGCGCCTCCCAATGCCCTTCCATCGCCGCGATCTTGGCCGGCTGGTGCTCGAAGGTGTTGAGGCCGTGGAGATCGCCGGCCACCACCTGCAGCGGCGCGACCAGCAGGGCCATCCACATCGCCATGGAGAACATGAGGCGCGCCGGCCGGTCTTGGGGGTTGCGCAGCAGGTGCCAGGCGCCGACGCCGCCGACGACCAGGGCCGTGGTGAGGTAAGCGGCCAGCACCATGTGCACGAAGCGGTAGGGGAAGGAGGGATTGAAGATCGCCGCCAGCCAATCGATCGGCACAAACTGGCCCGCCTCATTGATGCCGTAGCCGGCCGGCGTCTGCATCCACGAATTCGCCGAGAGGATCCAGAAGGCCGACATTAGCGTGCCGGCGGCCACCATCAGTGTGGCGAAGAAGTGCAGCCCCGGTCCCACCCGCTTCAGCCCGAACAACATGATGCCGATGAATCCGGCCTCGAGGAAGAAGGCCGCCAGCACCTCGTAGCCCATCAGCGGCCCGACAATCGGCCCGGCCTTGTCGGAGAACACGCTCCAGTTGGTGCCGAACTGGTAGCTCATGACGATGCCGGAGACCACGCCCATGCCGAAGGCCACAGCAAAGATGATCTTCCAGTACTCGAAGATCGCGATGTAGCGCCGGTCGCGCGTCCACAGCCAGAGCCCCTCGAGCACCGCGAGGTAGCTGGCAAGGCCGATGGTGAAGGCCGGAAAGATAATGTGGGCGGAAATGGTGAAGGCGAACTGGAAGCGGGCTAGGCCCAACGCGGTCACGGAGTCGAACATCTCGAGACCTCTTTCGCTTGGCGGCTGCGGGTTGCGCCTTCGGATTAGGGCAGGGAAACAGGCATTCAGTCCTGTAACACGATTAGCCGCCCTGTCGTTCCGATTCACATCCTAGGGCACAATCCCGCGTTTGTAGTCAATGACAAAGCGTCGCAACCCCGCGCGGCGGCCCGCGCCAGCGCGCAGGCGCTGCGATGGACGAGAGGCCATTGGCTAGAACACCCCTGCTCCCGCGAGCCCGTCGTAGACAAGCTTGACGCCGGTGAGCGCCAGGAAGAGGTAGCAGGCGGCGTAGAACAGGCCGGTCGGCACGCGATCGTGCAGCCAGATGCCGGCAAGCATGCCGGCAACGGCGACCGGGAAGAGCGCTGCCGAGGTCGCGAGATTCTCCATGGTGAACAGGCCAAGCCCGGTGTAGGGCACCAGCTTCACGTAGTTCACCAGCAGGAAGAACGCGACCGTGGTCGCCTGGTACTGGGTCTTTGGCAGAGCGAGCGGCAGCAGGTAGACGTTCACCGGCGGCCCGCCGGCATGGGCGGTGAAGGACGTGAAACCGGAAACGGCGCCCCACAGCCAGCCGCTGGCTGGGCCCGGTCGCCGCTCCGGGGTGCCGTTCCGCGCGATGCGCCTCACCCAATAATTGGCCGTGAAACCGAGCGCGATGACGCCGATGAGGAGCCGGATGGTCCAAGGGGCCATAAGGTGGAAGACGAGCGCGCCGAGCGTGATGCCGATGAGGGCGGCCAGCGCCAGGCGCAGCAGCACGCGGCTTTCCCACTTGCGCCAGTAGGCCCAGATGCCGATGTGGTCCATAACGCAGAGGATCGGCAACATGATCGCAGCCACCTGCACCGGCGGCAGCACCAGTGCCATCATCGGCACCGCCAGCAGGCCGAGGCCGGCGCCGAAGCCACCCTTGGAGATGCCCGCGATGAGAACGGCAGGCACCGCGGCCAGGTAGAACAGGGGATCGTCGATCATGCGGGAAGCCTGCGCGGGCGGCGGCGAAACCGGGACAAGCGGTGGGCAGAAAGCGGGCGCGCGGCGGCGCGTGACCGCAAGACTGACGCAGTTGCGCCGCTGCCGCAATGGCTTAGGCGCGCGAGCGGCAGCGCCCATCACCGCGACGTGAACGCGGCGGCGGGTGCCGCCACCCTGCCCCACCTGGACCGCGCCGCACCCCGGTGGCATGCTGGCGCTGGCGACACATCGTCCTTGCATCCGGAAACCCTCTGCCAGGGAGCTGCCGATGGTGCGGAAGAGAGGCCTGACCCGCGCGCTGGCACCCTGGGCGCCGCTGCTCTTCGCCGCCACCCTCGCGCCGCTTTCCACTCCCGCCTCCGCTCAGGATGCCCCTCAAGCCGCCGCCCAGGCTGCGGAGCGTGTCGACGTCGATCTCGAGCTGGTGCTGGCGGTCGATGTCTCGCTCTCCATCGACAGCGGCGAGGCGCGGCTGCAGCGCCAGGGCTATGTGCAGGCGTTCCGCGACCGCCAGGTGCTCGAGGCGATCACCGGCGGCATTCTCGGGCGCATCGCCGTCACCTACTTCGAGTGGGCGAACTCGGCCCACACGCACATGGTGGTGACCTGGACATTCATCGACTCGGCGGCGGCGGCCGAGGCCTTCGCGGCGGCCCTCGAGCAGCGCCGGCCCGGCCCGGCGCATTACACCTCGATCAGCGGCGCCATCGACTACGGCGCCACGCTGTTCGAGGACAACGGCTTCGAAGGCACGCGCCAGGTGATCGACGTCTCCGGCGACGGCCCGAACAACTGGGGCGATCTGGTAACCCAGGCGCGCGACCGCGCGATAGCGCAGGGCCTCACCATCAATGGCCTGCCGATCCTAGACGATGGCCCGGGCCCCTTCGGGCGCTACAACATCCCGAACCTCGACCTCTACTTTCGCGACTGCGTGATCGGAGGGCCTGCCGCCTTCATCGTGGTGGCGGCGAACTTCGAGGCCTTCGCCAGCGCGATCCGCCGCAAGCTGATCCTGGAGATCGCCGGCCCGGCGCCCGGCCAAACGCCGGCGCCGACATCAGATCAGACGGGGGGCGCCACGCCGCAGCTCCACCTCGCCCAGTACGGCCAGACCGAGGAACGCCAAGCGCCGCCCTGCGACATCGGCGAGCAGCTCCTCAGGGCCAGGAACGAGGATTATTAGCAGCCTCAGGCGAGGTAGGTGCAGTAGCGCTCGACGTGGCCGGCGAGGTCGAGGGTGTGCTGGCGCACCAGGGTCTCGGCCTTCTCGGTTTCGCGGCGCTCCAACGCCTCGATGATGGCGAGATGGTCCATTATCGAGCGGTCGGCGCGATTGTCCTGGCCGATGGTCGACTGCCGAATCGCGCGCATGTGGATGAACAGGTTCTTGGTCAACTCGTCGATCATCTTGCAGCCGCCGAGCCGGATGATCGCTTGGTGGAAGGCGACATTAGCCTCCGAGTACTCGTCCATGTGCTCGTTGGGACGGCTGCTTTCGAAGCCGGTGAAGAGCGGACGCAGGGACGCGATGGCCTCGTCGCTTGCCCGCTGAGTGGCGAGGCGGGCCGACATGCTCTCCAGGGCCGCCCAGATGTAGATCATCTCGATGATCTCGGCCTTGGTCTTGCGCACCACGAAGATACCCCGGCGCGGCACGGTGCGCACGAAGCCCTCCTGCTCGAGCAGCGACATGGCCTCGCGGATCGGCGTGCGGCTGACGCCGAGAACCTGGGAGAGCTGACGCTCGTCCAGCCGGATCTCGTCGCGATGGCCATAGATGTCCATCTGCGTGATCGCCCGCTTCAGAGACTCGTAAGCCTGGGCGCGGAAGCTGGACGTCGTATCGACGGGTTCGACCGCGAGCTTCAGGATCGATTCACTCATCTCCATCCCCTCTGCATCTACCCTGTCCCTTGTCGCCGCTGCATCGAGATTTCTGGGGCCGGCCCGACGCCGGCCCCTCTTCCTTTCTCATCCTATTCCGCGGGCTGCCTGTGCATCTTCGAGCGCAGCACCCGCAGGCCGATCGAGATCGCCGGCCAGAACAGCATGAGTATCGACAGCGCGCAGATCCCGCCGACGAGACCATTCGACCAGAAGATGGAGACATCTCCGTCCGAAAGGATCATCGCATTGCGGAAGTTGCTCTCGGCCATGTCGCCCAGCACCAGCGCCAGCACCAGCGGCGCCAGCGGATAGTCGAGCTTCTTGAAGGCATAGCCGATGATGCCGAATATCAGCATGAAGCTGGTATCGAGCAGCGCATTGTGGACGGTGAAGGCGCCGATCGCGCAGATGGCGATGATCACCGGCGCAATGATGCTGAACGGTATGCGCAGGATCGCTGCGAATAACGGCACCGTCGTCAGCACCACGATGAGGCCGGCGATGTTGCCGAGGTACATGCTGGCGATCAGGCCCCAGACGAAGTCCGGCTGCTCGATGAACAGCATCGGCCCCGGTTGCAGCCCCCAGATGAGCAGGCCGCCCAGCAGCACAGCCGCCGTCGGCGAGCCGGGAATGCCGAGCGTCAGCATCGGCAGCAGGGCGCTGGTGCCGGCGGCGTGGGCCGCGGTCTCCGGCGCCACGATGCCTTCCAGTTCACCGCGACCGAACTTGTCGCCGTTCTTGGAGAAGCGCTTGGCCAGGCCATAGCTCATGAAGGAAGCTGGCGTCGCGCCACCCGGAGTGATGCCCATCCAGCAGCCGACGATGGCGCCGCGCAGCGACGTCATCCAGAACTTGGGCAGCTTGGCCCAGGTCTGCAGCACGATGGTCGGGCTGATCTTGGCGACCTTGCCCCTGAACGCGAGGCCCTCCTCCATGGTCAGCAGGATCTCGCCGATGCCGAACAGGCCGATGACCGCGATGAGAAAGTCGAAGCCGCGCAGCAGCTCGTACCAGCCGAAGGTCATGCGGAGCTGGCCCGTCGTTGGGTCCTGCCCGACGGCAGCCAGCGCGAAGCCGAACATCATCGACGCAATCGTCTTCATGGGCGGTTCCTTGCCCATGCCGACGAAACTGCAGAATGTCAGCAACTGGACGGCAAAGAGCTCCGCCGGTCCGAACGCCAGCGCGAAGTCAGCCACGATCGGTGCCAGGAAAGTCAGGATGACGACGGCGAAGAAGGCGCCGATGAACGACGAGGTGAAAGCAGCCGTCAGCGCCTCGCCGGCGCGCCCCTGCTGCGCCATGGGATAGCCGTCGAAGGTGGTGGCTACCGACCACGGCTCCCCTGGAATGTTGAATAGGATAGAGGTGATGGCGCCGCCGAACAGCGCGCCCCAGTAGATGCATGACAGCATGATGATGGCCGAGGTCGGCGACATGCTGAAGGTGAGCGGCAGCAGGATGGCCACGCCGTTGGCACCGCCGAGGCCAGGCAGCACTCCGATGAGCACGCCGAGCGTGATACCGACGAACATGTACATGATGTTCATCGGGTCGCTGAGAACGCCGAAGCCGGCGATCAATGAACTCAATGCTTCCACGAAAGTCTCCCTCGTCCGGACCGTTCGCCGGATTGCCTGTTAGTAACCGAGGAAATCCTCGAGCGGTCCCTTCGGCAACGGCACGAGGAACCAGATCTCAAAGAGAAGGAACAGAGCGAACGGCACCGTCAGGCTGACAATCGCGATCAGGTACCAGGGAAAGCGGCCAAGCCAGCGCATGAAGGCACCGATGAAGAGCGCAGCGGACACGTAGATGCCGATGAAGCCGATGGCGATGACGAAGATCGCCGACGGCACCAGCACCTTCAGGACGTCGGCGAACTGCTGGCGCTCGACGAAGGTGCCGCCGTCCCGACTCCTGGAGAACACGGTTATGGCGATGGTGCAGAGACTCGTGCCGGTGATCGCCAGGCCGATGTAGAACGGAAAGTAACCGGATTCCGGACCGTACTCCGACCAGCCCATGCCGAGCCGGACGCTGTCCATCATGACGATGCCGCCGATGAAGGCCATGATCGCGGCGACGACGATGTCCGCCGTCCAGGTCGACACAAGCCTTTTGCCGGACTCTTCTTGCTGCTGCATCTCGAGACCCTTCGCGCAGGATTCAGCCGGGGCCTTGAGACCCCAAAAGAACGATAAAACTGCTGAAAGAAAGGAGGGGCCCGGAACTTGGTGCCGGGCCCCTCGGATCGATCAACCGGCGACGAAGCCGGCCTTGGTCATGAGGTCCTTGTGGGTCTGAGCGGCCTTCTCGACCCAGGCCCGGAACTCGTCACCCGTCATGAAGGTGGTGTTGAAGGCGCCCTTCTCCATGAAGTCGTTCCACTCGGGCGTCTCGCGCACCTTCTGCATCAGCCCGATGTAGTAGTCGACGGCCTCCTGCTCCACGTCGGCCGGCATGAAGATGCCGCGCAGCATGAGGTACTCGATGTCGATGCCCGCCTCCTTGCAGGTCGGGATGTCGCTCCAGGCCATGTCTGCGGTGACCTTCTCGGTCAGCTTGATGCGCTGGCCATCGAACACGCAGAGCGGCTGGGTCTTGCCAGCCTTCCAGAAGGAGATCTGCTCGACGGGGTTGTTCACCGAGGAGTTGGCATGATTGCCGACCACGGCCTTGGCGACATCGCCGCCGCCCTTCTGCGGAATGTACTTGAACTGGGCGCCGGTGGCCTGCTCCAGGCCGACCGTGATGATCTGGTCTTCCTGCTTGGAGCCAGTGCCGGTCATGACGAACTTGTTCGGCTCGGCCTTCACGGCGGCGATATAGTCTTTCGCCGTCTTATACCCCGACTCGGCGTTCACCCAGAGCACGAACTCGTCGAGCGCGAGCATTGCGACCGGGGTGATTTCTTCCCAGTTGAACGGGATGCCGGTGGCGAGCGGCGTGGTGAACAGGCTCGACAGGGTGATGATGATCTTATGCGGATTGCCGCTCGAGTCCTTGACGTCGAGGAAGCCTTCGCCGCCCGAGCCGCCGCTCTTGTTGATAACCACCAGCGACTGGTCCATGAGCTTGTGCTTCTGCACGATGCCCTGGATCATGCGGGCCATCTGGTCGGCACCGCCACCGGCACCGGCCGGAACGATGAACTCGACAGTCTTCGTCGGCTTCCACTCGGCCTGGGCCTCGCCCGCGCCGACCACGCCAAAGACAAACGCGCCGGCGAACAGGGCCGCCGCCGATACCAATAGTGGATTTTCGGCCTTTCGTGACATTCCAACTCCTCCCGGGTTTGCCGGCCAAATCGATAGCCGGCCAGCTTTTTTTCATCGTTTTGCGCCTTCCACCCATTGCAGATCGATGGCGCTGGTATTTAATATACCATGCACAAAATCGGAAGACAACCGCTTGGCATGACGCCGTCGGGTGGGGGTGCGGCCGGCACGTCAATACGGGGAGGACACCTGAGTGGATATCACGATCGATCAGCAATTCTTTATTTCGCTCCTGCAGATCATCTGGATCGACATCCTCCTGAGCGGCGATAACGCCGTGGTCATCGCCCTCGCCTGCCGCTCGCTCCCTCCGAACCAGAAGAAGTGGGGCATCATCTGCGGTGCAGGCGCGGCCATCGTGCTGCGGATCATCTTCGCGATCTTCATCGTCTTTCTGCTGACCGTGCCCTACCTGAAGATCGTGGGCGGCATCCTGCTGTTCTGGGTCGCGGTGAAGCTGGTGCTGCCCGAGGAAGGCGGTGAAGGCGAGGGCATCTCCGGCGGCAGCTCGCTGTGGTCCGCGATCCGGACCATCGTCATCGCCGATGCGGTGATGAGCCTCGACAATGTGATCGCGATCGCGGCGGCATCGCACGGGCGGATCGAGCTGCTGATCCTGGGCCTGCTCATCAGCATCCCGCTGATCGTCTATGGCAGCACCCTGGTGCTGAAGGCGCTGGACCGCTTCCCGCTGCTGATCACGGCCGGCGGCGCGCTGCTCGGCTGGATCGCCGGCGAGGTGATCGTGACCGATCCGGTGGTGGTGGACTGGGTCGACCGCGAGGCGCACTACCTCCACGACTGGTACGTGGCATCGATCGCCGGCGCGGTCTTCGTCGTCGTGGTCGGCGTCTGCCTGCGCCGCGTCATCGAGTCCCGGCGCCGTCAGAAGCTGGATCTCGTATCCTGAATATCCGCCAGTGATGGGGCCGGGCCGCTGGGCGTCTGCCGCAGCGGCCTGGGCTCCTCACAGCCCCCCTTAAGGGAAGGACTTGAACGCCATGCGCATCCTGGTTCCGGTCGATGGGTCGGACTCGTCGCTCGCCGCCGTCCGTTTCGTGATCGCCAAGCTGGCCTCGGCAGGCACGCCGCAGGAGATCCATCTGCTGACCGTGCAGCCTCAACTGCCGACCGCATCGAGATTCGTCGACGCCGGAGTGCTGCGTGACTATCGCCAGGAAGAAGGGGCGAAGGACCTGGCCGCCGCCCGCAAGCTGCTGGACAACGCAGGCGTCGAGTACACCAGCCACATCGCCGTCGGCGATCCGGCCGACACCATCGCGACCTACGCCGATCAGAAGCAGTGCGACGCCATCGTCATGGGAACCCGCGGCCTGGGCCGGGTCGCCGGCCTGGTCCTGGGCTCGGTCGCCGTCAAGGTTCTGCACCTCGCCAAGGTGCCGGTGACGCTGACGAAGTAGCGCCTACGCCGCCTTCTCGGGCGGCGTCGTGGGCGCGACGCCGGCAGCGGGCGCGCCCTCATCGACCCTCTCGTCACTTGGCGTTGCCGGGCGCTCGGCGACGCTTCGGGTGTCGCCCAGTAGTTCCCAGAGCATGCCGGGATCCCTGGCGGCTATCTGCCAGGCCACCACGGCGAGACCGCGAACGCGACGGCGCCCGCCGCTGTGTCCAGAGTCACAAAAAATGAAGCGGTCACAATTACAAAGCCCCGCGCGGGCCGCGCGGGGCCTGTACTCTTCGGACGGGGCCCCAGCGGCCCCGCGTGAACGGTGACGACAGG
>DATCXZ010000070.1:0-17386 GCA_036570545.1 Kiloniellaceae bacterium | reverse complement strand
GCTGACGCCGGCGCAGAAGGCGGCAGGGACCGACATGCCGCCGGCCCTGGTGCGTGCGCTGGCGCTCGCCAAGCAGGCGCGCGAGGCGGCCGCGGCGGAGAACCCTGCGCCTCAGTAGGCGCACTCGGTGAAGACCGGGTCGATCGAGCCCTGCCAGCGGCCGTGGAAGTCGTCGAGCAGGTATTCGGCCGGGCACTTCTCGCGCTCCACCCGGCTGCGCAGCAGGGCGAGGAAATGGCTCTCGTTGTCACCCTGCCCGTCGAGCCGGTTGCGCGCCTTCAGGCCGGCATCGGCGATCTCCACCGCCTTGACCGCGACGGCATTCAGCGTGCGCCCGCGGAACGGCGTGTGCAGCGCCTGCCGCGGCACCTGGTCGCGTAGCTGCTGGTGCTCCTCCAGCGTCCAGTCCTTCACGAGATCCCAGGCAGCGTCCAGCGCACCCTGGTCGTAGAGCAGGCCGACCCAGAAGGCCGGCAGCGCGCAGAGCGATTTCCACGGCCCGCCGTCGGCGCCACGCATCTCGAGGAAGCGCTTCATGCGCACCTCGGGGAAGAGGGTCGAGAGATGGTCGGCCCAGTCGCTCATGCGCGGCTTCTCCCCCGGCAGTGCCGGCAGGCGGCCGGCGAGGAAGTCGCGGAACGACTGGCCGGAGGCGTCGATATACTTGCCGTCGCGGTAGACGAAGTACATCGGCACGTCGAGCACGTGGTCGACGTAGCGCTCGAAGCCCATGCCGTCCTCGAACACGAAGGGCAGGATGCCGCAGCGATCGGGGTCGGTGTCGGTCCAGATGTGGCTGCGGTAGCTGAGGAAGCCGTTCGGCATGCCCTCGGTGAAGGGCGAGTTGGCAAAGAGCGCCGTCGCCACCGGCTGCAACGCCAGGCTGACGCGGAACTTCTTCACCATGTCGGATTCGGAGGCGAAGTCGAGATTCACCTGCACGGTGCAGGTCCTCAGCATCATGTCGAGGCCGAGATTGCCCTTCTTCGGCATGTAGTCGCGCATGATCTTGTAGCGGCCCTTGGGCATCCAGGGGATGTCCTCGCGCGTCCACTTGGGCTGGAAACCGAGGCCCATCGCGGCGACGCCGAGCGGGCCGGCGACCTCCCGGATCTGGTCGAGGTGGGTGTGCACCTCGGCGCAGGTGTCGTGGATGGTCTTCAAGGGCGCGCCGGAAAGCTCGAACTGGCCGCCAGGCTCGAGCGACACGCCGGCGCCGTTCTTGGCGAGGGCGATGACGTTGTCGCCCTCCGTCACGGCGGCCCAGCCGAAGCGCTGCAGGCCCTCCAGCAAGGCGCGGATGCTGCGCTCGCCGGCGTAGGGCAGCGGCCGAAAGTCGTCCAGCCCGTAGCAGAACTTCTCGTGCTCGGTGCCGATGCGCCAGGCATCCGCCGGCTTGCAGCCGGCCTCCAGGTACTCAACGAGCTGAGCCTTGTCGGCGATGACGTCGCCCTGGCTTTGCGGCGGAGCGGACATTCCTGATTCCCTCGGTCCAAGCGGCTGTCCGCCAGGCGACGGTCCGTCGCCGGACCGCCGGTCGAACGCCGGCTTGTGCTTGATGGCGGCGCCCGCCCCCCGAACGCCAGATGGTACCTGATCCTTACTGCACTGAGATCGGCGGCCTTCTTGGCGAGACCTGCCGCAACCGAACGGGCGGACGCAGCGCCCCGAAACCTTAGAGGCCACGACCTGCCGGCCTAAGTGATCCCGGACCGCGCGATTTTCAATCCTCCGCCGCCGGAAAGCCGGCCAGCGTCGCCGGCGGGCGCCGGGCGCCGTCGCCGAGCACCGCCTGCCAGCAGGCGATGGCCGCCAGCGCGGCGGTATCGGCGCGGAGAATCCGCGGACCGAGGCCGACGGGCGTAACAAAAGGCAGTTTTCGCAGGGCGTCAAGTTCGCTCTCGGCAAAGCCGCCCTCCGGTCCGGTCATGATCGCCCAGGGCCCTGCATCCCCCGGGGAGCCGGCACGAATCGCCTGCAACGCCTCGGCGATCGGCCGAGCCTCGCCCCACTCGGCGCACACCAGGAGACGCCGCTCCACAGGCCAGTCGTCGAGGAGCCGGCCGAAGCTCACTGTCTCGCGCACCACCGGCACGGTCAGGCGCTCGCACTGCTCGGCCGCCTCGCGGGCGTTGGCGGCAAGACGCTCCTCGTTCACCCGGCTGACCGCGGTGAAGCGGGTCATCACCGGCTGCAGCAGCGAGCAGCCGAGTTCGGTCGCCTTTTCCGCCAGAAAATCGATGCGCGCCCGCTTGATCGGCGCAAACACCAACCAGAGGTCGGGCTCCGGCGCCGGCGCGCGGCGCCGCTCCAGCAGTGTGAGCGAGCACCAACCTTTGCCGAGGCCCTCCACCTCCGCCAGCCATTCGCCGTCGCG
Source organism: Kiloniellaceae bacterium (assembly GCA_036570545.1). Lineage (GTDB taxonomy): Bacteria > Pseudomonadota > Alphaproteobacteria > Kiloniellales > Kiloniellaceae > Pelagibius. Next base: position 15,009 of record DATCXZ010000070.1, on the reverse strand, counting down.
CCCGTTGAACACGGCAAGGCGCGCGCCGGGCGCGAGGCGCAGCACCGAGCGCAGGAAGTGCGCCTGGGCATGGTCGAGCCCCACCGCCTGGCCCGGCGCCAGCGCGGCCTCCATGTAGAGGCGGGTGGCGGGCTTGGCACCGGCCATGAAAGCTCCTCGAGGTTGACGGGACCGGAGAGCGCCAGACGGCTTTCTCCCGGGTCGATTCGCCGCTAAAGATTAGGCGATGAGCGATACGTCTTCCACCGCTGCAGGCCCCAAGGCTCCGAGGGGGGCCAGCGACATCCGTGCCGATCACTGGGTGCTGCGCCTCGCCCCGGCTGCGGCGCGGCCCTACCTGCGGCTCGGGCGCCTCGACCGGCCGATCGGCACCTGGCTGCTGCTGTTCCCCGGCTGGTGGGCGATCGCGCTGGGCGATGCGGCGGCCAACCCCGGTCCATCATGGCTGCTCTATCTCTACTTCGGCGTCGGCGCCGTCCTCATGCGCGCGGCCGGCTGCACGATCAACGACATCCTCGATCGCGACATCGACGGGCGCGTCGCCCGCACCGCCACGCGGCCGATTCCCTCCGGCGAGGTGAGCCTGCTGCAGGCAGGTGTCTTCGTGGCGACGCTGATGCTGGTCTCCCTCGCCATCCTGCTGCAGATGAACGGCCTCACCGTGCTGCTCGGCTGCGCCTCGCTGCTGCTGGTCTTTCCCTACCCGCTGATGAAGCGCATCACCTACTGGCCGCAGGCCTGGCTGGGCCTCACCTTCAACTGGGGCGCCCTCATCGGCTGGACAGCGGCAACCGGTTTCCTCGGCTGGCCGGCCTTGCTGCTCTATCTCGGCGGCATCGCCTGGACCCTCGGTTACGACACCATCTACGCCCACCAGGACAAGGAGGACGACGCCCTCATCGGCGTGAAGTCCCTGGCACTCAGGCTCGGCGACGGCAGCAAGCCCTGGCTGACCGGCTTCTTCGCCGTCGCCCTCGCCCTGTTCGGCTCGGCCGGCTGGGCCGCCGGCCTCGACTGGCCGTTCTGGCTCGGCCTTGCAGCCACCGGCGCCCAGTTCGCCTGGCAGGTCGCCGACGTCGATCTCGACCAGCCGGAAAACTGCCTGGCCAAGTTCAAGTCCAACCGCCTTGCCGGCTGGCTGCTGCTGGCCGGCATTATCGCCAGCAGCCCCTGGACCTTCGGCGCGTGACCGCCCTGCTGCGGCAGCCGCCGGAGGACTTCATCCGCGCCAATACCCGCCTAGAAGCGCCGCCCCTGGTGCCGGAGGTGAAGCTGCATCTGGCGAGCGAGGTGGTGCCGCTGTGGGAGGCGACGGAGGAAGAACTGACGAAGCAGGGCCTGCCGCCGCCGTTCTGGGCCTTCGCCTGGGCCGGCGGCCAGGCGCTCGCCCGCTATCTGCTCGACCACCCGGAAGTGGTGCGCGGCAAGCGGGTGCTCGACTTCGCCGCCGGCTCCGGGCTCCAGGGCATCGCCGCGATGCTGGCCGGCGCCGCCAGCGTGGAGGCAGCCGACATCGACGCCTTCGCCTGCGCCGCCTGCCGCCTCAACGCGGCCACCAACGGCGTCGAGATCGCTGTCACCGGCGACGACATCGTCGGCAGCGAGAACTCCGGCTGGGACGTGGTGCTGGCCGGCGACGTCTGCTACGAGCGCCCAGCCGCCGAGCGCATCGCCGCCTGGCTGCGCGGCCTGGCAACGGAGAACTGCCTGGTGCTGCTGGGCGACCCGGGGCGCACCTACCTGCCGCGCCAGGGCCTCGAGCGGATTATCGCCTACGGCGTGAAGACCAGCCGTGAGCTGGAAGACAGCGACCTGCGTAACGCCGTCGTCTGGAAGGTCGCGTCGGCCGTTTAGCCGCCGGAGCAGAGCAGGCGCGCGGCGCCGTAGTGGGCGACCACCGGCTGCTGGGTCTGATCGTTGTCTGTGAACAGCACGACGGCGCGCGCATGCTTCTCAGGCAGGCTGCCGAAGGCAGCCTGGTAGTCGGCCTCGAGGTCGCGGCGCTCGCTCACCCAGGCGAGCGGGCTCTCGACGCCGCTCTGCACCACGATGGTGCGCAGGACACCGGGCTGGCTCGGCGAATCGATGATGGTTTCCTCCGGCACGGCCGCGACGGTCCAGAGATAGCGCAGCGTCGGCACCGGCCGCGGCGCAGCAAAATCGCCGGGATCGCCGAACATCACCAGGATCGAAGCGGCGCCGTCGTCGAGCGCCCGCTCGTAGGGATTGGCGCCTTCCTGCAGGCGCTCGACGCGCCAGTCCCACTCCAGATAGGGACAGGTCTCGACGTCGAGATCCACCGCCAGCGCGAGGCCCGTCGCCGAGCGCTGCCCCTCGGCGCGAATCGACAGGCGGTCCTGGTGGGAGGCGATGCGGTAGTCGGTCTCCCGCGTCTCGCCGTCCTGCGCCAGCGGCATAACGGTCCAGTCCTGCTGGATCGCCCGCGCCGGATCGAAGAGGGTATCGGCCCGGTCGTAGGTGCCCTCGCGCGCCAGCTCCGGCTGCGAAACGCAGCCGGCGAGGAGCAACACGGAGAGGGCGGCGAATCCACGGGCGATCATGCGCGGCACTATAACGGAGCCAGCGGAAACGGCTAGCGCAGCAGGAGCTCGAAGGCGGGCACCGACCAGGGCACGCAGGTCGCCTGCAGCGCGGCGACGAGCTGGCGGCGGCGTTCGATGTCCCTGATGTGGGCGAGGATCATGGCGTCGAGCGCGAGGCCGTCCCCCTGCCCCCCAAGGTGCGCCTGGTGCAGCACGGCGAGCGCGCCCTCCTGGTCGACCGCGCGGTGCTGCCGGCGCTCGGCGGGGACGGCCGCCAGCGCCAGCGGCGCCCCCGCCTGCTGCGGATCGCAGAGGCAGCCGTGCACGGCGAGGTAGCAGAAAGCCTCGGCGAGCGCCGGCCCGCCCTCGACCGCCAGGACGATGCCGCTCATACGGCCGTAGCCGTAGTTGCCGGCACCGATCTCGGTCTCGTGCATGCGCGGGAGCTGGGCTTCGGTGAGCCAGGTGACATAGACCTGCACGCGGGTGCCCGGGGCCCGGTGCAGGGTCGCGGAGAGGGAGCCGTAGCGCGTGACATGAGCGGAGTAGACGACGTCGTGGTCGCCGAGCCAGGTCCGCGTCACCGGGATGGCGGAGGCAGCACCCGCCAGGTGGCCGAACTTGCGATGAAGCTGCTCCGGAGCGCGGTTGGAGCCGTGCGCGATGACCGGCACGCGGCCGGCCATGAGGTCGGGGTCGAGCGACCCTTCGAGAGGCTTGCTGGCGCCGTCGCGATAGAGATAGGAGCCGGCCGGCGCGGCATAGGGGTAGCCCTTTGCCAGCCGCAGAAGCGCGTCATCGGTCTCGGGAAGCGCCCAGGGCATGGGCTGCGGCCGTCAGCCTCTCGGATGCTGCACCGGATCAGCCAGCACGGGCTCAGTCGGTGCAGGGTGGCGGGGCGTCCTTATCGATACATTCGATGCGATAGCGGGTCGTGCAGTCGTCAACCGTCTGCCAAGCATGCTTCGCCCACTCTTTCTTCGCCGCCTCGTAATCGGTGAAGGGACCGAACCACTGCTCGTCGCCGCCAATCGCCTCTGCGAAGTGGGTATCCTTGTATTCGCCGCCAACCACATAATACCTGATCATCAGGATAACGCCTCTCAACTGGAAAAGCTTCTGTCGCCGGCCTTCGCCCCAGCCCCTGCCGTCGAGCGCGAATCCGCATTTAGTCGCGGATATCCCTACTAGGGACAAGGCCATCGGAATGTATAGTCCCAATCGGGCATTTCAAGTTCGTTAATCCGTCATAGCCCGGCGGTGACACATCGGCCGCATTTTGGCCAAATTCCGCTACCGCAACGCAGCGCAGCCAGGACTTTCCCCGCTGCCATCGCACGGGATAGATTAACGCCTGCCGTCCCTTGCCGTTCCGAAAGCAGGCCGGAATGCGGGCGGGCAGAGCGGGGGTCTTCGCAAGAGTCTTCAAGGGGGGCAGCAGACAGCTATGGACTTCGCAATTTCCGGCTTCAGCGTGCTGGTGATCGCCATCGCCGTGCTGGCGATCGTCATCGTCACCATGAGCGTCAAGGCGGTGCCGCAGGGCTACGAGCACACGGTCGAGCGCTTCGGGCGCTACACCAAGACACTGGGCCCCGGCCTCGGCATGATCTTCCCGGTCATCGAGCGCATCGGCGTCAAGATGAACATGATGGAGACGGTGCTCGACGTGCCGTCCCAGGAAGTCATCACCAAGGACAACGCGCTGCTGCAGGTCGACGGCGTCATCTTCTATCAGGTGCTCAATGCCGCCGCCGCGGCCTATGAGGTGCGCAACCTCGAGCGCGCCATTCTCAATCTCACCATGACCAACATCCGCACGGTGATGGGCTCAATGGACCTCGACGAGCTGCTGTCGCGGCGCGACAACATCAACACCCGCTTGCTGCAGGTGGTCGACGACGCCACCGAGCCGTGGGGCATCAAGGCGACCCGCATCGAAATCCTCGACATCACGCCGCCGGCCGACCTGGTGAATTCAATGGCACGCCAGATGAAGGCCGAGCGCGACAAGCGCGCCACGGTGCTGGTCGCCGAAGGCGACCGCCAGGCCCAGGTGCTGCGCGCCGAGGGCGAGAAGCAGGCGCAGATCCTGGCGGCAGAGGGCCGCCGCGAGGCCGCGTTCCGCGACGCCGAGGCGCGCGAGCGCGAAGCCGAGGCCGAGGCCAAGGCCACCGCGATGGTGTCGGAGGCGATCGCCCGCGGCGACGTCAACGCGGTGAACTACTTCGTCGCGCAGCGCTACGTCGATGCGCTCGGCAAGTTCGCCGACTCGGCCAACCAGAAGACCTTCTTCCTGCCGCTCGAGGCGACCAGCCTGATCGGCGCCGTCGGCGGCATCGCCGAGATCGCCCGCGACGCCATGCAGCAGCGCGAGGCGCGCCGCGGTCCCTGGGAGAGCAGCGGGGAGGCCAAGAGCTGATGATCAGCTTCTCGCAGATTGAATTCTGGAACTGGTGGGTGATCGCCGTCTTCTTGATCGGCATCGAGGTCTTCGCGCCCGGCGCCGTCTTCCTCTGGATGGGCATTGCCGCCGGCGTCGTCGGCTTCGTGCTGCTGGCCTTGCCGCAAACCCCCTGGCAGATCCAGATCCTGGTGTTCGCCGGCGTGTCGCTGGCGACGATCTGGGTGTGGCGCACTTTTCTGCGCCACCGCTTCGCCAAGCCGGCAAGCGGGCGCGTGCTGAACCGACGCGGCGCCAGCTACGTCGGGCGCACCTTCACCCTGAAAGAGCCCATCGTCGACGGCAACGGCCTGCTGCACGTCGACGATTCGCGCTGGAAGGTGGAGGGCGAGGACCTGCCCGCCGGCACCAAGGTGAAGGTGACCGGCATCGACGGCACCGTGCTGAAGGTCGAGCGGGCCTGATGGCCTTTTCCTCGTTGCGCGACTTCATCGACCGCCTGGAGCGGGCCGGGCGGCTGCAGCGCGTCTCGGCGCCGGTGTCGCCCGAACTCGAGATGACCGAGATCCAGACCCGCCTGCTTGCCGAGGGCGGACCGGCGGTGCTCTTCGAGAACGTCATCTACGGCGACGGGCGCAAGGCCGAGATGCCGGTGCTGGTGAACCTCTTCGGCACGGTGGAGCGCGTCGCCTGGGGCATGGACCGCGAGCCGCAGCAGCTCCGCGAGGTCGGCGAGACGCTGGCCTTCCTGCGCCAGCCGGAGCCGCCGGGCAGCCTGCGCGAGGCCTGGGAGCACCTGCCCCTCCTGAAGACCGTCATGGCGATGAAGCCGAAGACGGTGGCGACGGCGCCCTGCCAGGAGGTGGTGCTGCAGGGCAGCGACATCGACCTCGGGCGCCTGCCGGTGCAGACCTGCTGGCCCGGCGAGCCGGCGCCGCTCATCACCTGGCCGCTGGTGGTGACGCGCGGCCCCAGGCCGGAGGGTGACAGGGCCGACGACTTCAACCTCGGCATCTACCGCATGCAGGTGCTCGGCCGCGACCGCACCGTCATGCGCTGGCTGAAGCATCGCGGCGGCGCCCAGCATCATCGGCGCTGGAAGGCGGAGAAGACGGCGCCACTGCCGGCCGCCGCGGTGATCGGGGCCGATCCCGGCACCATCCTGGCCGCCGTCACGCCGGTGCCCGACACGCTGTCGGAATATCACTTCGCGGGCCTGCTGCGCGGGCGCAAGGTGGAGTTGGTCGACTGCAAGACCCAGCCGCTGAAGGTGCCGGCGGAGGCCGAGATCGTCATCGAAGGCGAGGTCTCTTTGGAAGACACGGCCGAGGAAGGTCCCTACGGCGACCACACCGGCTATTACAACGCCGTCGAGCGCTTCCCGGTCTTTACGGTGACCGCGATCACCATGCGGCGCGACCCCATCTATCTCTCCACCTTCACCGGCCGGCCGCCGGACGAGCCCTCGGTGCTGGGCGAGGCGCTGAACGAGGTCTTCATCCCGCTGCTGCGCCAGCAGTTCCCGGAGATCGTCGACTTCTGGCTGCCGCCGGAAGGCTGCAGCTACCGCATTGCCGTGGTGTCGATGAAGAAAGCCTATCCCGGCCATGCCAAGCGCGTGATAATGGGGGTGTGGTCCTACCTGCGCCAGTTCACCTACACCAAGTGGGTCATCGTGGTCGATCACACGGTGAACGCGCGCGACTGGAAGGACGTCATGTGGGCGATCTCCACCAAGATGGACCCGGCCCGCGACATCACCGTCGTCGAGGGGACGCCGATCGACTACCTCGACTTCGCCTCGTCGGAGGACGGCCTCGGCTCCAAGATCGGTCTCGACGCCACCGACAAGTGGCCGCCGGAGACAAAGCGCGCGTGGGGCCGCGAGATCCGCATGGATGAGGCCGTCATCGAGCGCATCGACCGCCTGTGGCCGGACCTCGGCCTGCCCGGCAGCGGCAAGTCGATCTGGAAGTAGCCGAGGCCCCGCGCAGGCAGAGCTGAAACAATTCCCTCCCCTGCTTCAGCCGATTTGAAACACTTCTAACAATTCCGCGTCTGGATTCCGGTCCTGGACGCCCTAGACTGGTAGTAGAGACCCGTGAGGGAGGATCGTCAGTCGCCGCTGCAACCTCGCCTCGCCTCCGGCTGGCGGGTTCGACTGCGAAGAGCCGCTGTGACTGGCTGTAACCGCTGTGACTACCTGCCTACCCGACCGTCCCTGCGACCCCCTACTGGCACTGCGCTCTCCAGTGAACCGGATGAGCTATGAATACTGGAAGCAGAAGCGGGGCGACCGGCCGATGCCGGCAGAAAGCGACCTCGATCCGGCCGAGATCCGGAAGATACTGCCGCACGTGATCCTGCTCGACGTCCGCCAGGAGCCGCTCGACTTCCACTACCGGCTGATCGGCACCAAGATGGACGAGCACATGCTCGGCCGCTACACCGGCCTGTGGATGAGCCAGATTCCCCACCAGAGGTCGCCCAGCCGCGTCTGGACCAACTGCCGCAGAGTGGCGCTGGAGGGCCGGCCGCTTTCTGGCGACACGCCCTACGTCGGCAAGGGCAAGGAGTTCCTGACCACCGAGGATCTCCTCATGCCGCTCTCCGACGACGGCCAAACCGTGCAGGTGCTTTTCATCACCGTCGCCTTCGTCTGAGAGTCACCGTCTGAGAGCCACGTCCCAATTACATCGCGGTGCAGGCACCAAAGACCGCAAAGGCGACGCCGTCACCCGCGACTGCCAGCACCATAGTGCCGCTATCCTGGCCGATGATTGCGCTCCAGGCGCGACCGAACTGCGTGCCCTGAAGAACCAGCCGTCCGCTCTCCGCCTGAGCCACCCCCCACCTACGACGCGGCGGCGGAGGATCCGCCTGCCTGCAAAATTCTTGACCTCCTCCTGCCTGCCCCCTAGGTTCCAAGGGCTATGACGATCTTTCTAGGACTGCTGTCGCTTCGACTTATCGCCCCGGCCGCCTGAACAGCGCGCCGGGCAAAGCCGTCGTCCGACTTTCCGCCGTCCCGAAAGAGGTTCGCTCCCATGAGCGACAGTCCGCGAAAATCCAAACCATTCCACGCTTTCCGGCCGTTCCGCGCCCGTTTCGACCGCACGCCCGGACGTCATGGGGCATCGGTCTTCCAGGGTCTGCGACTTAGCGGCGGCCGCTGCGCCCTGCTGGCGCCGCAGCGGCCGTAGCTCCGCCACGCAAAGCCCCAAGCGCAACAGACGCCCGGCAGCAGAGCCCGCCCCGCCACGAGACAGGGGCCGCCGCGCCCGGCGAGAAGGACCCGGAACCATGAGCAGCAAGCCCAACAGCATCAGACCCGCAAGCAAGCGTCCGCCGGCAAGCCCGGCCGAGAAGTACACCGCCTTCCGCCCCATCGACCTGCCCGACCGGCAGTGGCCGAGCCGCGTGATCGCCGCGCCGCCAATCTGGTGTTCGGTCGACCTGCGGGACGGCAATCAGGCCCTGGTCGAGCCGATGAACGGCGCGCGCAAGCGGCGCATGTTCGAGCTGCTGGTCGAGATGGGCTTCAAGGAGATCGAAGTCGGCTTTCCCTCGGCCTCGCAGACCGATTTCGACTTCGTGCGCGAGCTGATCGAGCAGAACAGGATCCCCGACGACGTCACCATCCAGGTGCTGACCCAGTCGCGCGACCACCTGATCGACCGCACCTTCGAGGCGATCCAGGGCGCGCGCAGGGTCATCGTTCACCTCTACAACTCCACCTCCACCCTGCAGCGCCGCGTCGTCTTCGGCCTGGACAGGCCGGGCATCGTCGACATCGCCGTGAAGGGCGCCGAGCGCATCCGCGACCTGGCGGCGGCGATGGCCAAGGAAAGCGACACGGAGATCGTCTATCAATACTCGCCGGAGAGCTTCACCGGCACCGAGCTCGACTTCGCCAAGCAGATCTGCGAGGCGGTGATGGATGTCTGGCAGCCGACGCCGGAGAAAAAGACCATCATCAACCTGCCGGCCACGGTGGAGATGGCTACGCCGAACATCTATGCCGACCAGATCGAGTGGTTCCACCGCAACGTGGCGCGGCGCGATGCGATGATCCTGTCGCTGCATCCGCACAACGACCGCGGCACCGGCGTGGCGGCGGCCGAGCTCGGCGTCATGGCCGGCGCCGACCGCATCGAGGGCACCCTGTTCGGCAACGGCGAGCGCACCGGCAACGTCGACTTGGTGACGCTGGGCCTCAATCTCTTCACCCAGGGCATCGACCCCGGCGTCGACTTCTCCGACATCGGCCGCATCCGCGAAATCGCCGAGTACTGCAACCAGCTTCCGGTGCCCGAGCGCCATCCCTACGCCGGCGACCTGGTGTTCACCGCCTTCTCCGGCTCGCACCAGGACGCCATCAAGAAGGGCATGGCGGCGATGAAGCAGAGCAATTCCGGACTCTGGGAAGTGCCCTATCTGCCGATCGACCCGCAGGACGTCGGGCGCTCCTACGAGGCGGTGGTGCGCATCAACAGCCAGTCCGGCAAGGGCGGCATCGCCTACATCCTGCACAGCGAGTACGGCCTCGACCTGCCGCGCAAGCTGCAGGTCTCCTTCAGCCAGAAGGTGCAGGAGCAGGCCGACAGCAGCGGCAAGGAGATCACACCGCAGCAGATCTGGGATCTCTTCGAGGCGACCTACCTGGCGCCGGACCGGCCCTTCGCCTTCGTCGAGCATCGCTCGGTGCCCGACACTCACGCGACCGAGATGCGCCAACTCACCGCGACGATCGAGCAGGACGGCGTCAGGCGCGAGATCCAGGGTAGCGGCAACGGCCCCATCGCGGCCTTCGTGCACGCGCTGCGCAAGGATTGCGGCGTCGAGATCAAGGTGCACGACTACCACGAGCACGCGGTCGGCGCCGGCGCCGATGCCAAGGCCGTTGCCTACGTCGAGGCCGAGGCCGCCGACGGACGCATCACCTGGGGTGTGGGCCAGCATCCGAACATCGTGGTGGCCTGCCTGGAGGCGGTCGTCAGCGCCGCAAACCAGATAGCCGCCGCCGCGGAGCCGCAAAGCTCCGGCGAGGCAGCCTAACACTTTTTTGTCGCACGCTGTGGCCGGGACCGGGCACGGGGTCCCGGCACTTTCCGCCGCGGCCGTGCCCTGCGTCCGCTATTTCGCCTTAGCACGTTGACCCGGGCTCGCCTAACTATGGTCAGGCGATGGAGCAACAGCATGGCACCTTCGGCATGACATCCGCGCGGACCCTGCGCTTGGCGAAGTCCTCGGAGTGCGGCAGCCTCTCTGCTCTGGCCCTGCGCTCCAAAGCCTACTGGGGCTACGACAGCGCGTTCCTGCAGGCGTGCCGCGACGAACTCACAGTCAGTCCCAAGGCCGCTGCCGCCGGCCGCGTGGTGGTGCTGATCGAGCAGGAGACGCCGCTCGGCTTCTACGCGCTCGACGCCGGCGATCGTCGCGACGAGGCCGAGATCAGCCTGCTCTTCGTCGAGCCCGCCGCGATCGGCCGCGGCATCGGCCGCGCGCTCTGGGAGCATGCCGTCGCCAAGGCCCGCAGGGAGGGTCTGCGGCGGCTGAAGGTGCTGAGCGACCCCTTCGCGCTCGGCTTCTACCGCGCGGTCGGCGCGACGCTCTCCGGCAAGATCCGCTCGCCGGTGCGCGGCTCCGACGGCAGCGAGCGCTGTCTGCCGGTGCTGCACTACGAGCTGTGAATCCGCCTTCGGCGGATGCAAGCCGGGCCTCGAGGCCCTATATTCCCCGGGTCCCTATATTCCTGAACCGCAAGCCCGCCCCATCGCTTTCCGAGAGAGACCATGACCGCCACGCACGATCCGCTTTCCCTGCTCGGCGACCTCGTCGCCAAAGCCAAGAAGGTTGGCGCGGATGCGGCCGACGCGGTGCACTTCAGCGCCATCGGCCTGTCGCATGCCCAGCGCCTGGGTACTCCGGAACGCCTGGAGCGCGAGGAGAGCCATGACGTGGGGCTGCGCGTCCTGCTGGGCAAGCGCCAGGCCATCGTGTCCTCCACCGACCTCGCCACCGATCGGCTCGATGAGTTGGTCGAGCGGGCGCTCGCCATGGCTCGGGTGGTGCCGGAGGACCCCTACTGCGGCCTCGCCGCCCCGGAGCAGCTCGCCGCAGCGGTGCCCGACCTCGACATCCTCGACGAGGCCGAGCCGGCGCCGGAAGTGCTCATCGAGCGTGCTCGCGCCTGCGAGGAGGCCGCCCGCGCCGTGGCTGGCGTCACCAACTCGGAGGGCGCCGAGGCGAGCTGGAGCCGGGTCGAAATTGCGCTGGTCACCTCCAACGGCTTTGCCCGCGGCTACGCCCGCTCCGGCCATTCGGTCAGCGTCTCGGTGATCGCCGGCGAAGGTCTCGGCATGGAGAGCGACTACGATTTCGCCTCCGCCGTCTACGGCAGAGAGCTTGACGACCCCGCCGAGGTCGGCCGGCGCGCCGGCGAGCGCGCGGTCAGGCGCCTTCACGCCAAGAAGCCGCCGACCCGGCGCCTGCCGGTGGTGTTCGACCCGCGCATCTCCAACAGCCTGCTGCGCCACCTGGCCGGCGCCATCTCCGGCCCCTCGATCGCACGCGGCACCTCGTTCCTGAAGGACAAGCTCGACCGGCAGGTGTTCGCCAAGGGCATCACCATCGTCGACGATCCGCATCGCCCGCACGGCCTCGCCTCCAAGCCCTTCGACGGCGAAGGCCTCGCCAACCGGCGCATGAACATCATCGACGACGGCCGCCTCACCACCTGGGTCCTCGACCTCAGCTCGGCCCGCCAGCTCGGCCTCGAATCGACCGGCCATGCGGCCCGCGGCACCTCCAGCCCGCCCTCGCCCAGCACCTCGAATCTCTATATGGAGCCGGGGCGCCTCAGCCCGGCGGAGCTGATGGCGGATATCCAGGATGGCTTCTACGTCACCAGCCTGATGGGCATGGGCATCAACGGGGTCACCGGCGACTACTCGCGCGGCGCCTCCGGCTTTCGCATCGAGAAGGGCGAGCTCACCACGCCGATCAGCGAAGCAACGGTGGCGGGCAACCTGAAGGACATGTTCCTGAACCTCACGCCGGCCGACGACCTGGTGTTCAAGTACGGCGCCAACGCGCCGACGCTGCGCATCGACGGCATGACGCTGGCGGGCAACTGAACGGCAGGCGGGCCGGCCAACCGTCCGCCACGAACCGGACGCGACGGCCGCTATCATACGGCTGCGGCTCGCTAAATCGATGCGGGGAGCCGCTTCGGCGGCGCCCGCAAAGCCGCGAACAAGCGGCTTTTGGCCCCGCCGGGCAGCATGGTAAAGTCACGCCCTCATCAATGACTGACGAAGCCTCGACGGCTTCCCCGGGCGATTTGTCGGACAAACCCCAGTCTTCCAAGCACAAGGTCGACCTCCGCGACGAGCACACCAAGGTGCTGGTCCGGCGCCTGGTGCGCGACTATGTGGCCGAGCACAAGGGGCGCATCCTGCTCGCCCTGCTCGGCATGGCCATCGTCGCCGGCACCACCGCCGCCTTCACCCAGCTCATCAAGCCCGTGGTGAACGAGATCTTCATCGCCAGGCAGGCCACCCTCCTCTACCCGATCGCGCTCGCCACGGTCGTCGTCTTCGTGCTGCGCGGCTTTGCCGCCTACAGCCAGGCCGTGCTGATGAACCACGTCGGGCACCGCGTGGTGGCCAAGATCCAGCAGCAGCTCTTCGACAAGCTGATCGGCGCCGATCTCGCCTTCTTCCACCACAACTCGCCGGGCACGCTGATCTCCCATTTCATCAACGACGTCAACCTGCTGCGCAACATGGCGTCGAACACTCTGACCGCGATCGGCAAGGACAGTCTGACGGCGATCTTCCTGATTGGGGTGATGTTCGCCGAAGACTGGCTGCTGGCGCTCATCACCACGGTGATCCTGCCGCTCGCCATCCTGCCGTCGGTGCGCATCGGCCGCTCCATGCGCAAGGTGTCCGGCAAAAACCAGGTGCAGGTTGGCCGCCTCACCACGCTGCTCGACGAGGCCTTCCAGGGCATCCGCCACGTGAAGGCCTACGTCATGGAGCGCTATGAGTCCAAGCGCGCCGACGCCGCCATCGAGGAGGTGTTCCGCCTTAACCAGGAATCGGCGCGGGTCAGCAACATCATCCATCCCGTGATGGAGGCGCTGGGCGGTTTCGCCATCGCCGCCGTCATCCTCTACGGCGGCAACGAGGTGATCAGCGGCAACCGCGATGCCGGCTCGCTGTTCACCTTCATCTTCGCGCTGCTGCTGGCCTACGAGCCGCTGAAGCGGCTCAGCAAGCTGAACGCCATGCTGCAGAACGGGCTGGCGGCGGCGCAGCGCATCTTCACGCTGCTCGACCAGGCGCCGGAGATCGTCGACGCACCCGATGCCAGGCCGCTCGCCATGGCCGGCGGCAGGGTGCGCTTCGAGAAGGTGTCGTTCTCCTATGACGAGACGAAGCCCGCGCTGCACGAGGTGAGCCTGGAGGCGCCTGCCGGCAAGACTGTCGCCCTGGTCGGCGCCTCGGGCGCCGGCAAGTCGACCGTGCTCAACCTGATCGCGCGCTTCTACGATCCCGACGCCGGCCGCGTGACCATTGACGAGCAGGATCTGCGCCACGTCACCCTCGACTCGCTGCGCGGGGCCATCGGCCTGGTCAGCCAGGAGATCCTGCTGTTCGACGACAGCCTGCGCGCCAACATCGCCTACGGCCGCCCCGGCGCGAGCGATGCCGAGATCGAAAAGGCCGCCCGCATGGCCGGCGCCCATGATTTCATCTCCGCCTTCCCCAGCGGCTACGACACCCAGGTCGGCCCGCGCGGCAGCAACCTCTCCGGCGGTCAGCGCCAGCGCGTCGCCATCGCCCGCGCCATGCTGAAGGACGCCCCCATCCTGCTGCTCGACGAGGCGACCTCCGCCCTCGACAGCGAGTCGGAGCGCCATGTTCAGCAGGCGCTGGGACAGTTGATCAGCGGGCGCACCACCTTCGTCATCGCCCACCGCCTCTCCACCGTGGTCACGGCCGACATCATCTACGTGATGGACGACGGGCGCATCGTCGAGCAGGGCAGCCACGCCGAGCTGCTGGCGGGCGGCGGCCACTACGCGCGGCTCTACGCCCTGCAGTTCGCCGAACAGGAAGACAGCGGCGGCAGGGACAGCGCCGAGTCGGCCAGTGACCTCGCCAAGGGCCTCAGGGCCCAGGCCTGAGCGGCCGCGCCGAGAGCCTGCAGGAGCGTCCGGTGAAGCTGCTCAATGGGTGGGTCAGATCGGAGCCGGTGCAGCGGCTGCTCGGCCTCGCTGTCGCCGCCCTCATGTGGCTGTTCCACCTGACGGTGCGCTGGCAACGCCACGTCGATCCGGCGACCCAGGCACTGCTCGACGCCGGAACACCGGTCATTCTCTGCCTCTGGCATGGTCGCATGTTCTTCCTCTCCGGCGGCTGGGCCAAGCCGCCGCGGCGCCTCGGGGTGCTGACCTCGGCCCATCGCGACGGCCAGCTCGTCGCCCGCGGCGCGCGCAGCTTCGGTTACGAGACGATCCTGGGATCGAGCCGACGCGGCGGCGCCACGGCGCTGCGCGGCATGAGCCGGCTGCTGGTGGAGGGCACCACGGTGGTCATCACGCCGGACGGGCCCAAGGGGCCCCGCATGCGCTTCAAGGCCGGCGCGGTGAAGGCGGCGCAGATGACCGGCGCCCCGCTGGTCGCCCTCACCGGCAGCGCGCGGCCGCGCAAGCGCTTCGGTAGCTGGGACCGCTTCTGCCTGCCGCTACCCTTCGCGCGCGGCATCATCCACTTCGGCCCACCGGTCTACGTCCCGCGCGATGCCGACGAGGCCACCCTGGAGCGCTGCCGCCACGCCGCCGAGGACAGCCTGAACGCGCTCACCAACGCCGCAGAGCGCAGCCTCGGGCAGGAGGAAACGCCGGCCGCGCCCGAGGCACGTCCCGGCGAAACGGCGTCGCACCATGCGAGCGCCTGACTTCTGGCAGCACGACGGGCCGCTGGCACGCCTGCTGGCGCCGCTCGGCTTCGCCTGGCAACTGGCCGCCGCCATGCGGCGCGCGGTCAA
>DATCXZ010000069.1:0-4628 GCA_036570545.1 Kiloniellaceae bacterium | reverse complement strand
CGATCGGGCAGCGCGCGGGTCGCGCAGCAGTCGGCGACCACCGTCGCGCGGTAGCCGTGGTCGAGCGCGGAGCGCGCGGTGGCGCTGACGCACATATGGGTCTGGAAGCCGGTGACGATGAGATCGCGGCGCCCGAGCTTGTCGAGCTCTTCATGCAGCGCGGTGCCGGCAAAGGCGTTGGGCAGCCCCTTGTCGATGACCAGCTCCCCCTCGCGCGGTGCCACCGCCGGGTGGATCGCGCCGCGCGCCTGGTCGAGGTCGAAGAGGCTGCCGGGCTGGCCCTTGTGACGAACGTGGACGACCGGCGTGCCGGCCTCGCGGGCGCGATCGAGCAGGCCGGTCAGGTGATCCAGCGCGACGTCCACGCCCACCAGCGGCAGGTCGCCACTCACGTACTCGTTCTGGCAGTCGATGAGCACGAGGACCGCGTCGGCCAGCGCGGGCGGCGTCATGTCGGCGCCGGCCATCTCGAGCAGGGTCTTGGGGGTCATGTGGGGGGCTCCTTCGCTTGGGTTCCTCGGTCGGCCGATCATCGCCCGCCGCGGCGGCGCCGAACAGTGCCATGGCCGCGTCTTCTCTTTCAACGAAACCTACCGAATGGTATGTTTCGCCAATGAGCCTTTCCCATCAGCGCAAGAAGCAGCCGGAACTCGTCCGCCGCAGCCTTATCGACTGCGCGGCCCGGATCGTGGCCGAGGCCGGGGTCGGCGGCGCCACGATCCAGGCGGTCGCCGACGCCGCCGGCGTCACCAAGGGCGGCCTGCTCCACCACTTCCCGAGCAAGCAGATCCTGATCGAGGCGCTCTTCGCGGACCTGCTGGAGCAGCTAGACGCCCAGCTCGATGCCCAGCTCGAGGGGGAACTCGAGGGCGACGCGCGATCCTACGGTCGCTTCACCCGCGCCTACGTCCGCGCCATGACCCGGCTGTCGGAGGAGGCCAGCAACGGCGTGTGGACCGCCCTCACCCTGGCGATGCAGTCGGAGAAGCCGCTCCGCGCGCTGTGGTCGGGCTGGCTGGAGGCACGGCTGCGGCGCCACGCGAAAACCGATTCCGATCCCAGCCTCGCCATCCTGCGCTACGCCGCCGACGGCATCTGGCTCGCCGTCCTGACCGAGGAAGTGTCCTCGGCCGACGCCCGGCGGAAGCTGCTGGCGCTCATCGACCGCCTGAGCAGAAAGCCCCTCGCGCCATGAACCCCGTCCTCGTCAGCTACGCCGCCCTCTTCGTCGCCATCGTCTTCGAGGTGATCGGAACGTCGTTCCTGCAGCAGACCAACCAGTGGACCCGGCTGACGCCGACGCTCTGCATGGGCGCGAGCTATGCCGTCGCCTTCTACCTGCTGTCGATCACCCTCACGACCATGCCCATCGGCATCGCCTACGCGATCTGGAGCGGGCTCGGCATCGTGCTCATCTCGCTGGTCGGGCTCTTCGTGTTCAAGCAGACCCTCGACCTCCCGGCGGTCATCGGCCTCGGGCTGATCGTGGCCGGCGTCATCGTGGTGAACGTCTTCTCCGACAGCGTGCGGCATTGAAGGCGCCGGGGAGTTGCGACGCCACGGCTTACCCGAAAACGACCCTCGCCGCGTTCGCGATCAGGACGCTAACTCTGGCGCGACTTCTGGGCCCCGCGCAGTTGGAAACCGGCGGAGCGTGAAGACTTTCTCAATCCTGTTGCCGAACTTCACGTAGAGGCGCGCCTCCACCGGCACCGCGCCCAGCTTTCTCTTAAACCGATGCGCCGGCCCGTTGAAGATATCGGTCGAACTTATAAGATTTGTCCGGCCGCGCCTCGTCAGCTCCAGATACAGTTGGTGACGGAGGAACGGCAGCACATTCCTGCCACGGAATGCTGGGTCCGTGTGAGCGTTGAACAGATACGCATCCTTCGGCCCGAAGGTGAGACCAAACCTCGGCCGAGGCGGTCCGTCAAGCTGACACCAAGTGAACGCAATTATGCTGCCCCTGTGACGCAGCACAAAGCATTCGGCACGCTCGCCTAGGCGCTCATACAGTTCATCGAGCGATATGCCGTAAGCGGGCACCTGGGCCAGTTCCTGCATCTCAGCCGCGGCAGCGAATTCCCACGTGCAGTCGGGCAGTCCGATCTCAGGTGCAGGAGCCTGAGAGGTAAATTCGCGGTATATAACTGACGGATGAAGTTGGATGCCGATTTTCGCGAGGATCGATGTCAGGCGCTCAAACATCCAGTAGAGCAGTAATCCGTGTCGCCATTTCTCGTGAATCCGGAAGACGGCATGCATGTACCCCTCCCTCTGTTTTTTTAATGCCATTTTCGTGGCTGAAGGGGAACTATAGCAGCAAGCGAGCATACTAGGACAACTACTACTATAAGGTGCAATTTAAGATTGTACGACCTGCACAACTAGAAAGTGCCCGACGCAGTCCAGCCCTTCCTTCGACAGTCTCTTCCCGTCGACTCCGGCATCGAAGTTGTATATACAACTTGGGCTCTGCCCTTCCGGAGGATCGCGCCATGCCCGACACCAGCACCGACCCGCGGCGGGACAATGCCCGCAGCGTGCGCAGCCCGCGCGGCCCCGAGCTCTCGGCCAAGAGCTGGCTGACCGAGGCGCCGCTGCGCATGCTGATGAACAACCTCGATCCCGAGGTCGCCGAGAAGCCGGAGGAGCTGGTGGTCTACGGCGGCATCGGCAGGGCGGCGCGCGACTGGAAATGCTTCGACGCCATCGTCGCCGCGCTGCGCGCGCTGGGCGACGAGGAGACCCTGCTGGTGCAGTCGGGCAAGCCGGTCGGCGTGTTCCGCACCCATGCCGACGCGCCGCGCGTGCTGATCGCCAACTCCAACCTGGTGCCGCACTGGGCGACCTGGGAGCACTTCAACAAGCTCGATAAGGCCGGCCTCATGATGTACGGCCAGATGACCGCCGGCTCGTGGATCTACATCGGCAGCCAGGGCATCGTGCAGGGCACCTACGAGACTTTCGTGGAGATGGGGCGCCGGCATTTCGGCGGCGACCTGAAGGGGCGCTGGGTCCTCACCGCCGGGCTGGGCGGCATGGGCGGCGCGCAGCCGCTGGCGGCGACCATGGCCGGCGCCTCCATGCTGGCGGTCGAGTGCCAGCCGTCGCGCATCGAGATGCGCCTGAAGACCGGCTACCTCGACCGCCGCGCCGACAGCCTGGACGAGGCGCTGGCGGTCATCGCGGAAGCCGGCCGGAACGGCGAGGCCGTCTCGGTCGGCCTGCTGGGCAACGCCGCCGAGGTGCTGCCGGAGATGGTGAAGCGCGGCGTGAAGCCCGACGCGGTCACCGACCAGACCTCCGCGCACGATCCGCTGAACGGCTACCTGCCGGCCGGCTGGACGCTGGAGCTCTGGGAGCGCGAGCGCAGCGCCAACCCGCAGAAGGTGATCGAAGCCGCCAAGAAATCCATGGCCGTGCACGTGCGCGCCATGCTGGACTTCCACGCCCAAGGCATCCCGACCTTCGACTACGGCAACAACATCCGCCAGATGGCGCAGGAGGAAGGCGTCGCCAAGGCCTTCGACTTCCCGGGCTTCGTGCCGGCCTACATCCGCCCCCTGTTCTGCCGCGGCGTCGGCCCGTTCCGCTGGGCGGCACTGTCCGGCGACCCGGAGGACATCTACCGCACCGATGCCAAGGTGAAGGAGCTGATCCCCGACGACCCGCACCTGCACAACTGGCTCGACATGGCGCGCGAGCGCATCCACTTCCAGGGACTGCCGGCGCGCATCTGCTGGGTCGGCCTGGGGCAGCGCCATCGCCTCGGCCTGGCCTTCAACGAGATGGTCGCCAAGGGCGAGCTGAAGGCGCCGGTGGCGATCGGCCGCGACCATCTCGACTCCGGCTCGGTCGCCAGCCCCAACCGCGAGACCGAGGCGATGCGCGACGGCAGCGACGCGGTCTCCGACTGGCCGCTGCTGAACGCGCTGCTGAACACCGCCAGCGGCGCCACCTGGGTGTCGCTGCACCACGGCGGCGGCGTCGGCATGGGCTTCTCGCAGCACGCCGGCATGGTCATCGTCTGCGACGGCAGCGAGGCCGCCGCGAAAAGAATCGAGCGCGTGCTGTGGAACGACCCGGCTACCGGCGTCATGCGCCACGCCGACGCCGGCTACCAGGACGCCATCGACTGCGCCCGCGAGCAGGGCCTCAACCTGCCGATGCTGGACGCAGGGACATAGCCTGAGCGATAGTCGCTGCGGGTAGATGACAGGGAGAAGAATGACATGAAGAGACGTGCGTTTCTGAAGGCCGGTCTGAAGGCCGGCGGCGCCGGTGTCGCAACGGCCGCGACTGGCGCTCTCGCCGCGCCGGCCATCGCCCAGGGCGTCCAGCAGTGGAAGATGGTGACGGCCTGGCCGAAGAACCTGCCGGGGCCCGGCGTCGCCGCGCAGCTCCTGGCCGACCGCATCACGGCGCTCTCCGGCGGGCGCATCGAGGTGAAGCTCTACGCCGCCGGCGAGCTGGTGCCGGGACAGGGCGTGTTCGACGCCGTCTCCGAAGGCACCGCCGAGCTCTACCACGCGGTGCCGTCCTACTGGGGCTCCAAGTCCAAGGGCATCCTGCTGTTCGGCTCGCAGCCCTTCGGCCTGCGCGCCGACGAGCAGGTCGGCTGGCTG
>DATCXZ010000068.1:0-2455 GCA_036570545.1 Kiloniellaceae bacterium | reverse complement strand
CTGGCGTTGGAGCTGGAGTTCGCGGGCGGCCGCGCCGCGGCCACCGGTGGCGCCAGCCAGCCGGACTCCGCCGGCGAGCGGGCGAAGCCGGCAGCACCCAAAAAGCCGGCGAAGCCCGACAATCCACAGGGCTCGCTACTGTGAGGCGCGCTCTCGCCGCCGCCGCCGTCATCGTCTTTGCCTCGGTTGCCGCGCCGCAGGCTGCGGAGCTGACGCTGAAGGGGGCCTTCGTGCAGGGCGGCCTGGTGTTCGGTCAGAGCGTGCCGGGCTCGACCGCGACGCTGGACGGCCAGCCGCTGCGCACCACCGCCGACGGCCGCTTCATCTTTGGCTTCGGCCGCGACGCGCCGGAGACGGCGACCCTGCAGGTCACGGCGCCCGACGGCACGGCGGAGACGCGGACGCTGACCGTCGACCGCCGCGAGTATCGCATCCAGCGCATCGACGGCATCGCCAAGGAGTACGTCTCGCCGCCGGAGGCGGTGCTGGCGCGCATCCGTGCCGACGCCGAGGCGGCCGCTGCCGCCCGCGCCACCGACCGGCCGGAGACCGACTTCGATTCCGGCTTCGTCTGGCCGGCCGAGGGGCCGATCTCAGGCGTCTACGGCTCGCAGCGCATCCTGAACGGCGAGCCGCGCCAGCCGCACTACGGCGTCGACATCGCCGGCCCGGTCGGAATGCCGGTGAAGGCGCCGGCCGACGGCGTGGTGACCCTGGCGCATCCCGACATGTACTTCTCGGGCGCGACCCTCATCATCGACCACGGCCACGGCCTCAGCTCGACCTTCCTGCACCTGGACAGCATCGAGGTTGCGGTCGGCCAGCGGGTGCGCCAGGACGAGGTGGTGGCCCGCCTCGGCAAGTCCGGGCGCGTCACCGGCCCGCATCTCGACTGGCGCATGAACTGGCGCGACCAGCGCATCGACCCGGCGCTGCTGGTGCCACCGATGTCGAAGGCGGAGTAGAGGGCTCGCCTCGCCCTTCGAGACGCCTTGCTGCGCAAGGCTCCTCGGGGTGAGGCTTTTAATTGACTTCATGCTGAAGGAGTGCGCACCAGCGCGCGTCTCGAAGCACGAGGTCGACCCTAAGGCCTGTCCCACCGGCGGTGGAGCCACAGCCAGTCCTCCGGGCGCTGGCGGATCCAGCGCTCCAGGATCTGGTTCACCTCGGTCATCATCGCCTTGGCCTCGGCCTGGCGGTCGCCCAGGCTGGGATGGCTCACCGGTTCTTCCAGAGTAATGCGGAAGCGCGCGCCGCCCAGCCGCTCCAGGTGCACCGGCACGATCGGCAGGTTCTTGTCGATGGCGAGCTTGGCGATGCCGAGGGTGGTGCGCGCCGGACGACCGAACAGCGGCAGGGCGACGCCCTGGCTGGTGCGCTGATCGACCAGGACACCGAGGTTCAGTCCCCGATCGAGCAGCTTCACGGCCTGGCGGGCGCCGTCGACGCCCTTGGGCACGCGGCCCCAATTGCCGGTCGGGCGCTCGCGGAAATACAGCAGGATGCGCTGGATGAGGGGATTGTTCACCGGGCGCGAGACGACGGTGAGGTTGAGGCCGTGGTTGTAGGCGACGATCGGCATGAGCTCGAAGTTCGCCAGGTGCCCGGAGAAGCCGATGAACGGCTGGCCACCTTGCTGCACGCCCACCATGCGCTCGGCGTGCAATACCTCGACGCGGCCCGATTTCGGGTTGGCGATGGTGCCGAGATGGGGATATTCGGCGATCAGGCGGCCCAGGTTGTCCCACATGCCGGCAACGATGCGCCGGCGCTCGGCCTCGGGCATGTCGGGAAACGCGATGGCGAGGTGCTTCAGCGCGCGGCGGCTGACCGGCAGCCGGCTGCCGATCTGGCGCGTCAGCCAGCCGCCCAGGTTGGAGGCCCAGTCGACCGGCAGCAGCCAGAAGAAGCCCATGAGCAGGCACTGCAGCGATGCCTCCACCACGTGGCGGAGGCCGCGCAGCGCCCTGCGCAGGGGGCGATTCTTGTCGGCCCGGCGGATCATCGGGTGCCGGTCATGGAGTGGAAGCCCTCGGCGATGGCAACGGCAGGCGCTCCAGCAGGTGGAGCAGGCCGTCCTTGTCGTCCCACACCAGCGCGACGTCAAGCACTGCCAGGCCGGGCGGCGCGGCAGGGCCGAGGCGTGCGGCGTCCTTGGCGGTGGTGACGAGCTGCGCGTCGGCGGCGGCCGCGGCCACTGCCAGGCGCTCGATTGTGGCGCCGTCGTAGGGCTGGTGGTCGGCGAAAGCCTCGCAACCGGCGAGTTCGGCGCCGATCCGGCGCAGGCTGTCGAAGAACTTCTCCGGGCGGCCGATGCCGGCGAAGGCGTAGACGCGCTTGCCGGCGAGATCGGTCGCCCCCCGGCCCGCTCCACGGGGCTCGAGGCGCGCGCGCAGCACTGGCAGGCCGGGTGGCAGGTGCTCGGCGACGGCAGCGTTGGGCCCGTCGCCGATCA
>DATCXZ010000067.1:0-2579 GCA_036570545.1 Kiloniellaceae bacterium | reverse complement strand
TCATCAAGGAGGTCACCTGGACCTACCTGCTCGGCTGGCAGTGGGTCGCCCTCGGCCTGCTCATCGTCGTCAACGTGGTGTTCTTCCAGGAAGGCATCATGGGCTGGGTGCAGCGGCGCTGGCCGGAGCGCTTCGGCATCGCCGTCGACACCCAGAGTGCCGCCGCCGGTGGCCAGGAGGCCAAGCCGTGAGCCAGACGATGATTGCCGTCGAGAACGTTTCCAAGGCGTTCGGCGGCGTGCTCGCCAACCGCGCCGTCTCGCTGACGGTGCCGCGCGGCAAGATCACCGGCCTCATCGGCCCCAACGGCTCCGGCAAGACCACGCTGTTCAACTCGATCGTCGGCTACCACCCGATCGACAGCGGCTCGATCAAGTTCGAAGACCGTGAGATATCGTCGCTCAGAGTGCCGGAGATCGCCCGCCTCGGCCTGCTGCGCACCTTCCAGCAGACGCGCATCTATTCCAAGATGGACTGCGTGCGCAACATGCTGATCTCGGTGCCGCACCGCAACGCGACCTTTGCCGACCTGTTCAGGGGCCACTCGGCCGAGCAGAAGGACAAGGCCGAGGCCCTGCTCGACTTTGTCGGGCTCTATCAGAAACGCCACCTGATCTCGGGCGACCTCTCGTTCGGCCAGCAGAAGCTGCTCGAATTCGCCATGGCGCTGATGAACGAGCCCAAGGTGCTGCTGCTCGACGAGCCCACCGCCGGCATCAACCCGACCCTGATCAACGGCCTCATCGACCGCCTGAAGCGGGCCAACGAGGAGTTCGGCATCACGCTTTTCGTCATCGAGCACAACATGCGGGTGATCATGAACCTGGCCGAACACATCTATTGCCTGGCGCACGGCGAGCTGCTGGCCGACGGCGGCCCGGAGGACATCCAGAACGACCAGCGCGTGGTCGACGCCTACCTGGGAGCGCACTGATGGGAGCGCGCGAGGAAGCCCAGCGCCCCGACACCCCGCAGCAGGTCCGCGGCTACGGCCAGGGCGGGGTCGAGACCGTCATCTCGGTCGAGGACGTGAACCGGCAGGCTGCGGCGCTGGCCACGGGAGGCATTTCCGAGAGCCGGCTGGCGGAACTGGTCGGCGCGACTCCCTTCGTCGAGATCGCCGGCCTGCGCGCCGGCTACGGCAAGATGCAGATCCTGCACGAGTTCTCGCTGCAGATCGGCAAGGGCCAGGCGCTCTGCCTGATCGGCCCGAACGGCGCCGGCAAGTCGACGGTGCTGCACTCGATCTTCGGGTTCACCAACATCTACGGCGGGCGCGTCTCGGTCGGCGGCAAGGACGTGACGCGGCTGTCGCCAAAGGACAAGCTGCGCTCGGCCGGCGTCGCCTACATCCTGCAGGACAAGTCGGTGTTTCCCGGCATGACCGTCGAGGAGAACCTGTGGATGGGCGGGTACCTGATGGACAAGCCCGCCCAGGCCCGGGAAAAGGCCGAGCAGATCTTCGCCAAGTACCCGCGCCTGGCCGAGCGCCGCCGTCACCCCGCCCGGGTCCTGTCCGGCGGCGAGCGGCGATTGCTGGAAATCTCCCGCGCCCTGGTGATGGACCCCGAGGTGCTGCTGGTCGACGAGCCCTCCATCGGCCTGGAGCCACGCTTCATCGACATGGTCTTCGAGATCCTGACCGACCTGCAGAAGGGCGAAGGCAAGACCATCATCATGGTCGAGCAGAACGCCAAGAAAGGGCTGGAATTCGCCGACATCGGCTATGTCCTGGTGTCCGGCGTGCTGGCCATGGCCGACCGCGGCGACACCCTGCTGCAGGACCCGGAGGTCGGCCGCCTGTTCCTCGGCGGATAGGCGGCAGGCCGCAGCGCCGCCCCACAGATCGTCATCCCGGACGAGCGCGCGCGATCCTGGATCCATGGACAGGGCAGGAGCCGGATCGTTCCATGGATCCCCGCCTTCGCGGGGATGACAGTTGATTAGATGGGCGCTGCCGTGCCTACCCGCAGTCAACGAACCTGGGATACCCCTTCCCTCCGCCGAAGGGCGGACTTGAACCGCGGCGGCGGAACGGCAATTCTGGCATCCCCTTCCCCGTCGTCCTTCAGGAGAGACCCCCAGACCATGCAGATGACCGGGCAATACCGTATCGAGGCACCTCGGCAGGCCGTGTGGGAGGCGCTGAACGACGTCGAGGTGCTGCGCCAGTGCATTCCCGGCGTCGAGGAGATCGAGAAGACCTCGGACACCTCCTTCACCGCCAAGGTGCGCGCCAAGGTCGGCCCGGTGTCGGCGCGCTTTGCCGGCGCAGTGACCCTCAGCGACCTCGACCCGCCGAACGGCTACACCATCTCCGGCGAGGGCAAGGGCGGCGCCGCCGGTTTCGCCAAGGGCGGCGCCCGGGTGCGTCTGGCCGACGAGGGCGCGGCGACCCTGCTCAGCTACGACGTCGATGCCCAGGTCGGCGGCAAGCTGGCGCAGATCGGCTCGCGCCTGATCGACGGGACCGCCAAGAAGATGGCCGACGATTTCTTCTCGCGCTTCACCCAGACGGTGGAGCGCGGCGAAGCGCCCGCCCCCGGAGAGGCCGCGCCCCCACCCCCCGTCACCGTCTC
>DATCXZ010000066.1:0-2614 GCA_036570545.1 Kiloniellaceae bacterium | reverse complement strand
GGCCGCGCCGGCGCGTGCCGCCAGCCAGTGCTGTGCGGCCACCGCCCCGCCGGGCGCGCTCACCGCCGCCTTGCGGACGCGCCACTGCTCGACGTTGTCGTTCACGCCCGATTCTCCCTGCCGCACCGCCCGCCACGTTAGCGGCAGGCGCATGCGCGAGCCAGCGGCTTCCCCCAGCCTGTCACCCCGGCCTTGAGCCGGGGCCTATGGCGGGAACAGGCTCCTGGCCTCAGCCGGTCATCTCGCAACCGCCGGCGTCGCGAACCTGTGGGCTCGGCCTGGCGCTCGGCCCCGCCATGGATTCCGGATCGCGCTCGCTTTGCTCGCTTGTCCGGGATGACAGCCTGAGTTGGGCGAGAGAGATGTGTGAATGCCGCCGGAACAGGCCCCCGGGACGACAGCCTTTGGGTTGCGAGACCCGGCCGATCCTGCACGAGATGTATGAGGGATAGCCAGACTTGGCGCCTAGATCGGATCATTGTCAGGTGGAACCGCGGCGCGGCTCCACCTGACAATGATCCGATCTCCTTCAAAAGGGTAGAGCAGATCCGGGTCGGTGGATCGCCTCCGGCGATTCC
Organism: Kiloniellaceae bacterium; assembly: GCA_036570545.1. Classification (GTDB taxonomy): domain Bacteria; phylum Pseudomonadota; class Alphaproteobacteria; order Kiloniellales; family Kiloniellaceae; genus Pelagibius. The sequence continues at coordinate 2,036 of DATCXZ010000066.1, read as the reverse complement.
ATCCGACCCTGATCTGCTCTAGAAGCGCGCGCGCAGGCCCAGGGTGATGAGGTTGCGGCTGAAGTCCTCGCCGTCGAGGCTCGACCAGCGCTCCTCGTGGCGGTAGTCCGCCACCAGCGAGAAGTTGCGGTTCAGCAGATACTCCAGCTCGAGCGACAGGTTGACACGGTCGTCGACGCGGTCGTCGTCGTTGAAATCGTCGTTGTAGTAGGTCAGGTCGACGCCCAGCAGCAGGTCGCGCCGCAGTTCCCGCTGCACTTCGAGGCCGGCGGAGGTCTGCGTCTTCGACGAGGCGCTCGACGTGCTGGTGGCGAGATCGCGCCGCGCGGCACGGCCTAACACGGTGGTGCGCGGCGTCACATACCAGACCGCCTCGCCGGCGAAGATGAGGTCGACCCGGCTGTCGAAGGTGGGATCGTCGAAATCGTTGGCGACGAAGCCGATGTCGAAGTTCAGGTCGAACAGCGAACCGATCTCGGTGTCGATGCCGAGGAGCGCGCCGGCAGCCACCGAATCGCGGTCGTCGCCCGACGAGTTGTCCTCATCGAAGTCGCGCCGCCGCACGAAGGGCTCCACCTTCACATCGGTCTTGGCAGACACCTCGTAGCCGATCGGCAGGCCGAAACGGAACTCCGTGCGGTCGCGGTCGTCGTCGCCGCTGGTGAAGTAGTCGTCGCGGTGGGCGTCGCCTTCGATGCCGAAGAACACGCGGTTGATCCGATGGATATAGTCCGCGCCGATCGCAAAGCGATTGAACTGCGTCGGCTCCTCGTCGTCGTCTTCCTCCGGGTCGTCACGGCCAACCGCCTGCCGGCTGTGCTCGGCGCTGATGGTTGCCGTGTCGCGCCCGTCGAGCTCGAACTTCACGCGCGGGCGCAGGAAATACTCGGTGCGGTCCTGCTCGTCGTTGTCGAGGAACTTCTCGTGCCGCACGCGCGCATCGAAGGTGAAGTCGTGGCGAGTCCATTCGCTCCTGGCCACCACGGCCCCGGTCACCGCGGTGATCAGGTCCACCTGCTCGCCGTTCTCTTCGGCAAAGATGTTGTCGTCGAAGGTCTCGGACACGGTGAGCGAGGGAAACAGGCGGAAGGCGCCGATATCGAGCCCCTTGGGATCGAGGCCCTCGCGCGGCTGGTCGAAGACCGCGACCGGCGCGGTGCCCTCCTGCGCCTGCACGGGCATTGCAACCGCCACGCACAAGCCTGCTGCCCCCGCCATGACGGTGGGCAGCAGCGGCCGCCGCAGCGCGGCCGAATATGTCCCCCAGGCGCGTATGGCCGCCGCCTAGAAAAAGCGTTCGTGGACGTTGACCACGTCGCCAGGCGCGACGAAGTCCAGCGGATCGGCACGGAACTCCGACATCTGGCCGTCGACCAGGCGGGTGATCGAGACCGCGTCCTTCTCAGCCCGGAAGGTGAATCCGCCCGCCATGGAGACAGCGGTGAGCACCGTCATGTTGGGCACGTAGGGGTACTGTCCGGGCGCCCGTGCCTCCCCGAGGATAAAGAACGGACGGTAGGTGATGACCTCGGCGGTGACATTGGGATTGACGAGGATGCCGTCGCTGAGCTGGCGGGCGACCTCTTCTTCCAGTTCCGCGATGGTGCGGCCTTCGGCATCGACGGCGCCGATCAGCGGAACGGCGATCGCCCCGGAGTCGCTGACGAGGTATTCCTGGCTCAACTCCTCCTGGCCGAAGACCTGCAGCCGCAGGCGGTCGCCAGCCCCAAGCTGGTAGGCGCCCGCTTCGGCAGCGGGGAGCTGCGGCAGCGACGAGAGCTGTCCGGCACAACCACCCAGCATCAAGAGCAAGCCCAAGGCAGCGCAGATTCCCCGCGCGGTTTCCCCCGTTCGCATGCGCATCTCCTCTTATGACGTTCGTTCCGCTTTACCCGGTCCGTTGCACGCGCACGGCCGTGTTATAGTCCCGCGCTGCCCGGCCAGTCTCCTCTCTCGCCGGCGACGACCGCCGCGACCGGTCGCGGCCCGCGCACCGTCGGCCGCTCCGAGGACGGCACGAGCGGTTGCAGCCGCGG
>DATCXZ010000065.1:0-2907 GCA_036570545.1 Kiloniellaceae bacterium | reverse complement strand
GGTCCGGCCAGCGCGCGGCTGCCTGCGCCAGACGCTGCGCGGTTACCTGCGTCGGCGGCAGCAGCAGATCGACGCGGTTGGGGTGCGGCGGAAGTTGGAAATGGCTGCAGGCGACCGCGAGGTCGAAGTCGTCGGCGACGTTGGCGGCCTTGCGGCCAAGCTGCACCAGCTTGGCATGGCCGCCGCTCTGGCGTTTCACCCAGCGCGCAATGGGCGCCGCGCGGCGGCCCATGGCAATGACGAGGTCGGGCCAGGGCGGCGTCAGCGCGGTCGAGCGCGCCGTATCGAGCGAGAGGCGGCTGGCGCCGAGCAGGCGGTTGCTCAGGCGGTTCAGCGGCGTGAAGCGCAGCGCCTTGGTTTCATAGGGCCAGCCGAGCGCCTCGGCGAGGCCGACCACCTGGGTGATATGGCCCGGCCGGTCGTCGAGCAGCAGCCAGATCCGCGGCGCCGCTGCCGCCGTGCCGGTCGGCGCCGGCGGGAGGGCCGCTTCGGTGGCGCGTGATTCGATGGCAGGCATGGGAATCGGTGGTGCCAATGGCCTCAGGGGTGATGGCGTCGCCGGCGGCGGGCGCGCGGCCCAGACGGAGATTGCCGATATCAGGCTCAAGGGTTTATATCCAGCGGCCGGTGGGGTAAAGCGCCCCTGTGCCATCCGACCGAGACACGGCCGCAAGAGCTACGGGAACCTATGTCGACCCTGGTACTGGTGCGTCACGGCAAGACCGAGTGGTCAAGCCAGAACCGCTTTGCCGGCTGGGCCGATGCGCCCTTGAGCGCCGCGGGCAGGCAGGAAGCCCAGGGCGCGGGCCGCGTGCTGGCGGCGGCGGGCTACCGCTTCGAGCTGGCCTGCACCTCCTACCTCAGCCGCGCCGCGGAGACCCTCGACATCATCCTCGAGGAGATTGGCCGTCCGACCCCGCCGGTCGAGCGTTCCTGGCGCCTCAATGAGCGCCACTATGGCGTGCTCCAGGGGCACAACCGCGCCAAGATGGCTCTGCAGCACGGCAACGACAGCGTGGCGCAGTGGCGGCGCAGCTTCACCGCCGAGCCGCCGGCGCTGGCCGACGGCGATCCGCGCCTGCCGGCGCTCGATCCGCTCTACGCCGGCGTTGCCCCCGCGCTGCTGCCGCGTAGCGAGAGCCTGCAGCAGGCGGCTGCTCGCGTCGCGGTGTGGTGGTGCGAAAGCCTGGCTCCCGCCCTGGTCGGCGAGAGCCAGGTTCTGGTCGTTGCGCACACCAGCAGCATTCGCGGCCTGGTGCGCGAGATCGAGGGCCTCGGCGACGCCGAGTCCGCCGACTTTCGCATCGCGACCGCGTTGCCCCTGGTCTACCGCCTGGACGATGCCCTGAAGGTGGTCGGCCGGGAGGAACTGGCCCAGAGCTGGTCGAGCCGGGTGCGCAAGTTCGTCAACAAGCACAAGCCCGGCACGCGAATCTCGTGGGTCTAGCAGCCAGCCGAGGCCGGCGGCCGGCGTTGATTGTTCGGCGCAATAAACCTAGCGTGGGGCGCCTTCGCCCACGCCGCACCATGACAGGCTCTGCTGCTTCCGTGTCCCTTGCTCCTCCGCCCTGGCCGGTCTTCGACGGCGCGTCGACGCCGCAAGGCAGCCGGCCATGAGCGGCGCCGGCCGCCGGCTGAGCCTGCAGGTGGTCGAGCGGCCCTGCGCCTGCGACGCCTTTCTCCGCCTGCCCTGGCGCCTCTACCGCGATGACCCGGCGTGGATACCGCCGCTGCTGCTGGAGCGGCGCCAGCACCTCGACCCGCGCCACAACCCCTTCTTCGAGACGGCGGAGACGCGCTTCTGGATCGCCTTGCGCGACGGCCTGCCGGTCGGCCGCATCTCCGCGCAGGTAAATCGCGCCTACCTGGAAAGGCACGACGACGGTACCGGCCACTTCGGCATGCTGGAGGCGGAGGACGACCTCGAGGTCTTCGCGGCGCTGCTGGGCGCCGCCGAGGGCTGGCTGCGGGAGCGGGGCATGCGGCGCGTGCGTGGCCCCTTCAACCTTTCGATCAACGAGGAATGCGGCTTGCTGGTCGAGGGCTTCGAGCATCCGCCGTCGATGCTGATGAGCCATGCCCGGCCCTACTATGGCCCGCGCCTGGAGGCGCTCGGCTATCGCAAGGCCAAGGATCTCATCTGCTATCACTACGATGCCGAGAGCGAGATGCCGCCGGCCGTCACGCACCTGGTTGGCAAGGCGACGCGGGCAAAGCGCATGAGGGTCCGCCCGCTCGATTTCGCCCGCTACGAAGCCGACCTCGCGATCATCATGGACATCTTCAACGACGCCTGGTCGGACAACTGGGGCTTCGTGCCGATGTCCCAGGCGGAGCTGCGCCACATGGCGAAGGCGCTGAAGCCCATCGTGCGGCCGCAGTCGGTCGCCATTGCCGAACTCGACGGCCGGCCGGTCGCCATGGCGATGGGCCTGCCCAACGTGAACGAGGCGATTGCCGATCTCGACGGCCGCCTGCTGCCGTTCGGCTGGGCCAAGCTGCTGTGGCGCCTGAAGCTGCGCACGCCGAAGACCGCGCGGATGCCGCTGATGGGCGTGCGCAAGGCCTATCACGGCTCGCTGCTGGGGGCCGCGCTGGCCATCGCGGTGATCGAGGAGATCAGGAAAGCGCAGAAGGCGATCGGCGTCGAGGGCGGAGAGCTGTCGTGGATCCTCGAAGACAACCTGCCGATGCGTCGCATGATCGAGCAGTTCGGCGGCGTCGCCTACAAGACCTACCGCATCTACGAGCGGGGGCTCGCGCAGTGACTGCGGCGACCGGGGGCGAGGCCCGCTTCACCGTGCTGGTGCTGGCCGGCGACCGCGGCCCGCAGGACCCGGTCTCCACCGCCGCCGGCGTGGCGCACAAGTGCCTGGCGCCGGTCGTCGGCCGCGCCATGCTGGAGCG
>DATCXZ010000064.1:0-4762 GCA_036570545.1 Kiloniellaceae bacterium | reverse complement strand
CGACCGCCACCCGGCCGACGGAGGGGAACGGCAGGTGAGTGGCCACCAGCAGCTCGCCGGTCGCCGCCGCCTCCCGCAACAGACGCACCCGCACGCGAACCGACTCCTCGGGGTCGTGTTCGAAGCCGTTGTGCCAGTCGGGATGGTCGAACCCGACCGGGAAGATGGCGTCGCCGGCGAAGGTCAGCCGGTCGCCGCCGGACGCCACGCGGACCACGCTGTGCCCGGGGGTGTGGCCGCCGGTGCGGCAGACGACCACCCCCGGAGCCACCTCATACTCCGCCTCGAAGACCCGCAGCCGGCTGCGGTACACCTCCAGAAACCGCCCGGCGACCGACCGAAGCACGGGCGGCACCGGCGACGGCATGGCGGTGAGGGAGAAATCGGGCGTCGCCCAGAACTCGACCTCGGCGGTCGCCACGTGGATCCGCAGGTCCGGACGCAGCCGATCCCTCACCCCGTCAACGAGCAGCCCGCCGACATGGTCCATGTGCATATGGGTCAGCACCACGTCGGTCACAGACGCAAGGTCGATACCGGCAGCCGCCAGCCGCTGGGGGAACTGCCCGGCCCGCGGGAAGCCCGGGAACTCGCCCCCCAGCCCGGCGTCGACGAGTATGGTCTGGTCGCCGCTACGCACCACGAGCACGTTCAGCGGCCAATCGAACGCGTCCGGCGGCAGGAACATGGCCTCGAGCCAGGCCGCCCGGACGGCCGGGTCGGCATTGGTCGCCAGCGTCGCGGTTGGCAGAGGCAGCACCCCATCGCTGACCACCAGCACGTCGATCTCGCCGACCCGCAGCGCATAGCGCGAGGGAACCAGATCCTCGGGCCCCGGCCTGCCGGGATGTGGGGTGTTGTCCTGATGTGTTTCATTCTTTCGGGCGAGGGAACTCAGATGCTTTGTCATGGTCGTTCTCCTATGGCTTGAGTCGAGACTCTCAGGTGAAAGCCGCTCGTCCGGCACGAGCGCGACGGATCGCCCAGAGGGTGAGCGCGATGCCGATGAGCGCGGGCAGGGTGACGGCGGGAAAATCGCGCGGGATGACCGAGGGCGCGCAGAGGCCGACGGCGACCTCCCAGAAGTGGAACAGGGCGTGGGCGATCAGCCACAGCGTCGCGGCGGCCCAGAGGCCGATGCGGCGCTCCGGCCGCAGCATGCCGGTGATGAACGCGACGCCGAGAAAGAGCTGAATGATGCCGATGTCGCGGACGAAGTGCTGATTGAAGAAGCCGGTATCGGTCACGCCCGGCACCAGCTCGTACCATGTCAGGGGCGCGACGAGCATGAAGATCCCGTTGGCGGAGAGGAACAGGCCGTTGAACGCGACCATCAAGAGCACGGCAACCAGCACCGCGCGATTTTCTTCGATGGTCCGCATGATCTTTCTTTCTCTTATAGAGAAGGGGCCTATTGGTGGGCCGGGCGCTACGAGGCGGCGCGGCTGAGCCAATCCGCGAAACGGATCGAGCCCAGGCGGGGATTGACGCCGGGCGTCAGGGAGCGGTCGTCCAGCGCCGTGCCGAAGTAGCGGGCATGGACGTCGGCGATGACCTCCCGCCCGTCGCCGCTTGCGGCCAGGAACTTTCGGGCAAAGCTGTCGAGCGGGCAGGCCTCGGGCCCGGCCACCTCGACGGTGCCGTTCAATGGCGGGGTGAGCGTGACTTCGGCCAGCGCGGCGGCGACGTCATCCGATGCGATCGGCTGGATGAGAGCGGGCGACAGGCGGATCACATCGCCCTCAGTCCCCGACTTGATGATGCCGTTGACGAACTCGAAGAACTGTGTCGAGCGGAGGATCGTATAGGGGATGCCGGAGGCCTTGATCAGCTCCTCCTGGGCCATCTTCGCCCGAAAGTAGCCGCTCTCGAGAAGGCGCTCCGTGCCGACGACCGAGAGAGCCACATGATGCCCCACGCCGGCGGCCGCCTCCGCCGCGAGAAGGTTGCGGCCGGACGTCTTGAAGAACTTCATGACGGCGTCGTCCTCGAAGGAGGGCGAGTTCGCCACGTCAACGACGACCTTGGTGTCCATCAGGGCCTCGGCCAGCCCCTCGCCGGTGATGGTGTTGACCCCAGAGGCTGGAGACGCAGCCACCACCTCGTGGTCTTTCTCGCGAAGCCTGCTCACGAGCTTTGTCCCGATGAGGCCACTGCCCCCGATAACGACGGTTTTCATGTCTGGTCCTCCGGCCAATGGCGTGTTCGATCGGCTGGAGGATGCCGGAAGCGCGGGCAAAAGACCTTGCAGCGGCCTTGAATTGCAGATGAGTTTTGCCTGATTATTCGTCCAAGAGGTCCACTGGGGCGGGCGACGCCCGGTTGCCACCACCTGGCGGTGACCCCGCCCTGTCCAATAATTTTTGGCTTATCAAATAGTCGGTTGGATTTGCGGCCTGCGCCTCTCCTGCCGCGGCTGGGTGCCCGAAGCCTGCGTGAGCGATCCGGGAGGGTCGAAATGCACTACACCTTCGAGGACTATGCTCTCGACCCGGAACGACGGGAACTCACACGCGGCTCCGACGGGGTCGCGATAGGGCCCCAGGTCTTCGACCTGCTGCTCTATCTCGTGGAGAATCGGCAGCACGTCGTCAGCAAAAACGACCTCCTGGACGTCGTATGGGAGGGGCGCATCGTCTCTGAATCGACACTGACCAGTCACATAAACGCGGCCCGCAAGGCCATCGGCGACAGCGGCCAGAATCAACGGCTGATCCGGACAATCGCCCGCAAGGGGTTCCGCTTCGTCGGCGACGTCCGGGAAGAGCGGCCGGCGACCCGAGGCGCTCCCCCAGATCGTGCGGCTGCCCCTGTCGGGGACCCGCCTTCCCATGCGCCAGCGCTTCCCGAAAAACCATCCCTCGCCGTTATGCCATTCCTGAATCTGAGTGGAGAACCCGCGCAGGACTACTTCATCGACGGCGTGGTCGAGGACATCGTCTCGGCCCTGTCGCGCATTCGCTGGCTGTTCGTCATCGCCCGCAATTCAAGCTTCACTTACAAGGGCCGGATGGTCGATGTGAAGCAGGTGGGGCGCGAGCTCGGCGTGCGCTACGTGCTGGAGGGCAGCCTGCGCAAAGCGGAAAAGCGCGTACGTATCACCGGACAGCTCATCGATGCGACGACCGGCACCCATATCTGGGCCGAGCGATTCGAAGGCACCCTCGACAATATCTTCGACCTGCAGGATCAGATGGCCGCAAGCGTCGTCGGCGCGATCGCGCCGCAGCTCGAACGTGCCGAGATCGAACGGGCTCAACGCAAGCAGACGGAAAGCCTCGACGCCTACGACTATTACCTGCGCGCAGTCGCGTGCTTCCACAAAAGGACAAAAGAGGCGACCGACGAAGCCCTGCCGCTGCTCTACAAGTCAATGGCACTCGACCCGAACTACGCGGCGGCCTATGGGATGGCGGCGTGGATCTATTTCTGGCGCAAGATCAACGGTTGGATGGCCGATCGCCCACAGGAGGCGTCGGAAGGCGCCCGGCTGGCCCGGCGGGCAGTGGAACTGGGCAGGGACGACGCGGTGGCGCTCACGAGAGGCGGCCATGCGCTTGGCCACTTCGGCGGCGATCTGGACGCCTGCATCGCCCTGCTGGACAGGGCCCTGGTACTGGACCCCAATCTTTCGGCCGCCTGGTACCTGAGCGGCTTCCAGAGGATAGCCCGCGGCGACCATGACGATGCCATTGGGCGCTTCGCGCGTGCCATGCGTTTAAGTCCTCTCGACCCGGAGATGGTCCGGATGCAAACGGGGACGGCCATGGCTCATCTGCTGGCTGGCCGCTTCGACACTGCCGTTTCATGGTCGGAGAAGGCCTACAGGGACCTGCCGAGCTTCCTGCTGGCGGTCGGCATTGTCGCCGCCAGCCACGCGCTTGCCGGCAGGACTGACGAAGCACAGCAGGCAGTGCACCATCTGCGCCAGCTCGATCCCACGCTGCGTATCTCCAATCTCAAGGACCGGGTCCTGCTCCACCGCTTGGAAGACCTCGCGACTCTCGAGGATGGCCTAAGGAGAGCGGGGCTGTCGGAGTAGAGATCAAATGACCGCTCCTGGCTCTTCTCGCTGGTATACGCCGCGCCGTTACTCCGCCTTGCGCGGCTTGCCGGCGAAGGCCTTTTCCATCGCCTCGACGGTCGGAAAGCCGTCGTCGACGAGGCCGGCCGCCAAGCCCTGCTCGGCGCCCCAGGAGATGCGCCGGGCCGCGGCCTCCGTCATCAGGGGCTCCATGCCGATGTCGCGCAGCATCGCCGCCGCCTCGGTCATCTCCACCGCGCGGCGGGCGCCGTGCAGGGCGGTGCGCGAGGTTAGATAGCGCGCGCGCTCGGGCCAGTCGAGGCCCGGCAGGCTGGGCTGCAGCGAGTTCAGCACCCGCTCGGTGGCGCCGAAGTGGCTGGCCGCCGCCACGCATTCGAGGAACAGCGCCTCGACGCCCTTGATCATGATGGAGCGCAGCATCTTGGTGGCGGAGGCGGCGCCGAGGGTCTCGCCGCCGTCCTCGACGTTGAAGCCGAGGCCGGCGAGCGCGGCCGTCGCCTCGGCGACTCGCGGACCGCAGAGCAGGATCGGCACCCGGTGGCGGTGCTTGGGCACCGGCGAGAGAATGGCGCCGTCGATGACGCCGCAGCCGCTCGCCTTCAAGATCTCGGCCACCCGGCGCTTGGTGCCCGGCGCGGCGGAGTTGAGATCGAGGTAGAGTTGGGCGGGCTTCAGATGCGCGGCCGCCGCCTCGGCCACCGGCACCGCCGCTCTGGC
>DATCXZ010000063.1:0-18465 GCA_036570545.1 Kiloniellaceae bacterium | reverse complement strand
TCGGCCACCAGGGCGCGGTGGAGGTCCGCCGCTACCCCGGGCTGCTGCGCAGTCTCACGCTGCTGGAGAAAGCCAGCATCGGCGTCGGCGTCGCCAGCATCGAGTTCGCCAGCGACGGCGTGGTGCGTCGCCTGCCGACCGTCATGCTGGTCGGCGACGCGGTGCTGCCGTCCTTCGCGGTGGAGGTGGTGCGCGTCGCCAAGCGGGCGCCGGCCATCTCGGTGCAGATCGACGGCGCCGGCATCGCCGGCGTCAGGCTCGGCGACCTCGCCATCAAGACGGCGTTCTCCGGCGAGGTATGGCTGCGCGAGGTGCCGCTGCAGCGCCTGGCGTGGGTCTCGGCCGCGACGGTGCTCGATGGGGCAGCGCCGGCCGCGCTGCTGCGCGACCGCGTGGTGCTGCTCGGCGCGACCGGCAGCGGCCTCTCGCCCAGCTTCGTCACGCCTTCTGGCGCCGCCGTCTCCGCCATCGAGATCCAGGCCCTCTTCGTGGAGAACCTGCTGGTCGGGCACCATCTGCTGCGCCCGCCTTTTGCGGTGTTTTGGGAGCTGCTGGTGACGGTGCTGCTGCTGCTCGGCTTCCTTGCGCTCCGGCGCCGCCTGCCGGGACAGCTCGGCCTCGTGGCCGTGGTGCTCGTGCTGCTGCTGCTGTCGGCCGGCGCGCTGCACGCCTTCGCGCGCGAGGATCTGCTGCTTGACCCGACCTATCCGGCTCTCGTCCTCGTGCTGGCCTACCTCGCCACCGCCGGCCTCGGCATCGTCGAGGCGCAGCGCCAGCGCAAGCGCAGCGAGCAGGAGCGCGAGATGGCGCTGGTGCTTGCCGAGGCGGCGAACCGCTCCAAGACCAGCTTCCTCGCCAACATGAGCCACGAGCTGCGCACGCCGCTGAACGCCATCCTCGGCTTCTCGGAGATGATGAAGCGCGAGATCCTGGGCCCTGTGCAGCCGCCCAGGTACCGCGGCTACGTCGACGACATCCACCACATGGGCCGCCACCTGCTGTCGCTGGTGAACGACATCCTCGAGATGTCGAAGGTCGAGGCCGGCGAGAGCCAGCTCAACGAGAGCGAGTTCGCGGTGGGTCAGCCGCTGGAGGACAGCGTTCGCACGGTCACCGCCGCCTACCGCGACCGCAGCGCCGCGGTGCTGCTCGACCGCGACGCGGCGCTGCCCAGGCTTAGGGGCGACCGGCGCATGTTCACCCAGATGGTGATGAACCTGCTGTCCAACGCCATCAAGTATTCGCCCGGCCGCGGCGAGGTCCGCGTCGCGGGCGCTGTGGCCGAGGACGGCAGCTTCCGCCTCTCGATCTCCGACACCGGCATCGGCATGTCCGGCAAGGAAATTCTCGAGGCCTTCGAGCCGTTCCGCCGCATCGACCATGCGCTGACCTCGAACTTCGAGGGCATCGGCCTCGGCCTGCCGTTGACCAAGGCGATGATCGAGATGCACGGCGGCCGGCTGGAGATCGACAGCATCAGCAATCGCGGCACAACGGCAACGCTGGTGTTCCCCGCCGAGCGTGTCCGCGCCCCTGGCGAGCCGCAAAGGGAGAGAGCTTGATATGATGAAGCTGCTCAGTATCCACAAGCCGTCATCCCGGACAAGCGAGCGCAAGCGAGCGCGATCCGGGATCCATGTCGGGGCCTGGCGCCAGGCAGCGCGGTCGTTCGCCCGCTCTCTCCCCTTCTTCAATGTCATGTCCGGGCTTGACACGGGCATCCAGGGCGACCGCTCCGTCGCTTGCCCCTGGACCCTCGGGTCGAGCCCGAGGGTGACGGTCTGTGGTTTGCTGCTTGCCGCCAGCGTCGCCACGGCCGCCCCCGCCCCCGTCCTCGCGCAGGACCGGCAGGTGGGGCTGGTGAAGGTGGTCGAGGGCGAGGCCTTCGCGCTGCGCGCGGATGGGCGCAGCGCGCTCGGCGTCGGCCAGCCGATCTATGTTGAGGACGTGGTGGAGACCGAGGCCGGCTCGCTCGGGCTCACTTTCAAGGACGGCACGCGGCTTTCCATCGGGCCGCACTCGCGCATGCAGTTCACTACCTTCGAGTTCGCGCCGGCGGAGGGGAGGCTCGCCTTCGTCATCGACTTCTTCCACGGCACGCTGCTCTATGTCTCCGGCGCCATCGCCAAGCTGTCGCCGGACTCGGTGCGCCTGCACACGCCGGTCGCCACCGTCGCGGTGCGCGGCACGCGCTTCCTTGCCAAGATCGAGGGGGAGTAGGGCGATGCGATCCCTGTTGCGGCCTCTGTTACACAACGCGGTCTTGGCGGCGGGTTTGCTGTCGATGCTGGCTGCCTGCGCCGGCGGCAACCGCTTTGTCCTGCTGGAGGATGAGGACGGCGGCGTCGGCGCCATCGTCGTCGAGAACCGCGGCGGCAGCCGGACCCTCAGCGAGCTGCACGCCGCCACGGAGGTCGGCAGCGCGGGCACAGCGCCGAGCGCGCCGCAAACGGTCGATAGCGCGGAGATCCAGGCGACCTGGGGCGACGCCCTGGCGGCGAGTCCGATGCCGCCGCGCAGCTTCCTGTTCTACTTCCTGTTCGACAGCGACAAGCTGACCGAGCAGTCGCGCGCGCAGTTGCCGGCCATCCTCGACAGCATCCGCCGCTTTCCCGCTCCCGAGGTCGGTGTGGTCGGCCATACCGACAGGGTGGGGCCTGCGGCGGTGAACACCCGGCTGGCTTTGGAGCGCGCCGAGGCAATCCACGACGTGCTCATCGCCGAGGGCATCGAGCCGGCCCTGCTCGAGGTAACCTCCCACGGCGAGGCCAACCCGGTGATCCCCACTGCCGATGAAGTCCCCGAGCCGCGCAACCGCCGCGTCGAGGTGACGATGCGGTGAGGGCTCGCCCTCGCAACGCCAGCTATTGGCTGGCCCAGATGGGTTAGTGATCCAGGGCCTGCCCGACGGCTGCCGCAGCGACGGCAGCTTGCCGGCGCTTGGCAGTGGAGGGACACAGGCTGTGCAGCCACGCTTCGTACCGCCGATCCACGCCCGGCTGCGGCGCAAACTTCGGGGCGGCCATCTCTGCCGCCCTGCGCAATTCGCCTGGCGTCACGTCGAACATGCTCTTGAAAGCGCGGCAGAAGAAGGCATCGCTGTCGTATCCCGCCTTGCGGGCTATGTCTTGTATCGTCAGGCTTGCCTGGTGCGGGTCGCGCAACGCATCGAACGCCGCCTTCAGGCGCATGACGCGGATATAGGTAAAGACGCCGCCCTCCGACTCGAACAGCGCGTGAAGCGTCGCCCGAGAAATGCCCTGGCGATCGGCAATGGTTTCCGGCGTCAGCATCGCGTCGTGCAGGTTTTTGGCGATGTATCGCTTGATGCGCGCCGATAGCGGAAGCAGGGGCGCGACCGGCTTGCCCCGAGCGGCGCGTCCGACCCCATTGAGACAGGCGGCTATCAGGCTGACGGTAACCTCGGCCATCTCCTGGACCTCCGTCTCCGGGATCTCCGCTGCCGACAGCCCGCAGGCGGATTCCTTCAACGCGATCAGGTGGTCGCGCAGGATTTGCCCTGGCGGGGTCGTTCCGTCGATGATGAGGCCGTGCACGGCATCGGGACGTTCCAGCCGCGACTCGAGAAGGGGGCGAGGAACGAGAATGGACAGGTTCTGGAGATCGGTGGTGGCATTGTCCATCGTCCTCTGCAGATCGCAGACGATGATCTGGCCCGCATGCATCGCTGCGCTTTCCCCGTCAAAGCGGGTGGTTTGCCCTCCGCTTTCGAAAAGCTGAACCATGTAGTGATCCATGCTGTCGCGGGCGATCGTGCGCGACGAACGGATCCACTGCTGGCGCTTGGTGCAGGTCCTCGCCAACATCAGGGGGCCGAGCAGATGAGAGTCGATCGTGGCATGAAAGTCTCCAACCACGTCGTGCGCCGCCTCGACATCGAAGATGGCGGCGATGCTGTGCCGCCAGTATTCGAATCGTTCCCCAGGTGGGCACGCGTCCACTGAGAAGATCGATCGCGGCACGGCCCCCACTGTTTTCGCGGTCATCCAATCTGCCTGTTCTGCACCGTTTCCCTTGGAATTACTGCAGTCTGGCAAGTTAATTTTCCCTGAACGGACTGTAATTCCTTGCCGTCCGATGCCCGATGCCCGATGCCAGATGGCAGGGCAGGGAGGGTTCCGAAATTACAGCCGCCGGGTGCGCCTGACGGCCCCTTGATTAGAATAAATGAACTAGATGATTGACAGGGAGCTTTCCTGCTGGTCCATTGACCGACAGGGAAGGTGAGGACTGGGCGCCCGTGGGGGTGACACCGATCGCGACAGCGTGCAGTCCACAGCGGATGGTGGGGTCTCCATGATCATCCACGACAAGAAGAATTTCGTTGCTGGCGCCCTCTACGTCAGCTTTGGCGCGCTCGTCGCCATCGGTTCCGCGAGCTACGACCTCGGCACGGCCCAGCGCATGGGACCGGGCTACTTCCCGCTGGCTCTCGGGCTCCTGCTCATGGGGGTGGGCCTTCTGGTGGCCGCCAGCGCCCTCGGCGCGGCGGGGCCCCGGACGGAACTCGGCCACTGGCCTATGGGCACGGTCGCGGTCGTGCTTCTTTCCGTTGTGCTCTTCGGGCTGCTTTTGAGGCCGCTCGGCCTGCTCCTCGCGGCGACCGTCCTTATCCTCGCCTCCGCGCGCGCCCATTCTGCCTGGAACTGGCGAACCAGCATTATCAGCGCCGCCATCCTCGTGCCCGCCACGGCGATCGTTTTCGTAGGTCTGCTCGGGCTGCGCATACCGCTGCTGCCATCCGCGTTCTGACGCCGGCGTGTGACGCAGATGCTCGCCAATCTCATGATCGGGTTCGACGCGGCGCTGTCGCTGCAGAACGTGCTCTACGCGCTGATGGGCTGCACCCTCGGGACGCTGATCGGCATCCTGCCGGGCCTCGGCCCGCTGGCGACGATCTCGATGCTGCTCCCCTTCACCTACGGGATCGACCCGCTCGGCGCGCTCATCATGCTTGCGGGCATCTACTACGGGGCGGCTTACGGGGGCTCCACGACCGCAATCCTCGTCAACTTGCCGGGCGAGACCTCTTCGGTCGTGACGATCATCGACGGCTATCAGATGGCCCGGCGCGGCCGGGCCGGCGTCGCTATCGCGACGGCGGCGATCGCCTCGTTCTCGGCCGGCTGCGTCGGCACAATCGTCGTCGCGGCCTTTGCGGCACCGCTCGCCACTGTCGCATACCGCTTCGGCGCGGCCGAGTATTTCTCGCTGATGGTCGTGGGGCTTATCGGCGCCGTCTCGCTGTCCTCGGGCTCGATACCCAAGGCGATCGGGATGATTCTGGTCGGCGTCATCCTCGGCTGCGTCGGCACGGACCTCAACTCCGGCACGCTCCGCTTCACCTTCGGACAGCCGCATCTCTGGGAGGGGCTTGAATTCATTGTGCTTGCGGTCGGCGTCTTCGCCTTCGGCGAGATCATTCAGACCCTCACCTCGGGCGAGACCCAGCACCAGGATGTGATCCCCGCCGACCATCTCATGCCGTCGCGCCGCGATTTCCGGCGGATGACCCCCTCGATCATGCGCGGCACCGCGATCGGCAGCATGGTCGGTGTGCTGCCTGGCGCAGGGCTTTCCATCGCCTCGTTCTTCTCCTACGCGCTCGAGAAGAAGGTGTCGCGCCACCGTGCCGAGATGGGCTCGGGCGCCATCGAGGGGGTGGCGGGACCGGAGGCGGCAAACAACGCCGCCGCGCAGACCGCGTTCATCCCGACCTTGAGCCTCGGCATCCCTGGCAGCCCGACCATGGCGCTGATGCTCGGCGCGATGGTGATGCACAACATCCAGCCCGGGCCGCGGGTCATGACCAGCAATCCCGATCTCTTCTGGGGGCTGATCGTCTCGATGCTGATCGGCAACCTGATGCTCGTGATTCTGAACCTGCCGCTGGTCGGCCTCTGGGTGCGCCTTCTGAAGATTCCCTACCGGGCGCTCTTCCCGGCAATCCTGCTGTTCTGCTGCATGGGCGTCTACGCGGCGCAGTTCTCGACCTTCGACATCATGCTGGCGGCGGGCTTCGGCCTGGCGGGCTTCCTGTTCAAGAAGCTCGACTGCGATCCGGCGCCGATGATTCTCGGCTTTGTGCTCGGCCCGATGCTCGAGGAGAACTTTCGCCGGGCGCTGGTGCTGTCGGAAGGGGACTTCTCCGTCTTCGTCCGCGAGCCGATCTCGGCGACATTCCTTGCGCTGGCTGTCCTCATTCTCGTGCTGTCGGCACTCCCGCGGGGACGGCAACGCCGGAGCCTGATCGCAGAGGAGTGACGCTCGCAAGGAAAAGCAACTGCATCCGTTGAGAAAGTAAAACCTGGGAGGAAGTTCAAGATGACGCTAATGAAGACCCTGCTTGCCGCGGCGCTGGCTGCGACCCTGCCGCTCGGCGCGGTTGCGCAGGATTTCCCGGACGACACCGTGACCGTGGTCATCCCGTTCACGCCGGGCGGATCGAACGACACCATCGGCCGCTACCTGGCGGAAAATCTCGCCAAGCATTGGGACAGCACCGTGGTCGTCGAGAACAAGCCGGGCGCCGGCTCGGCGATCGGCTCGGCCTACGTCGCGAATGCTGAGCCCAATGGATACACGCTCCTGTTCGTTTCGGCGACTTTCACGACGAATGCCGCGACCCAGCCGAACCTGCCGTTCGATCCCGTGGAGGATCTGCAACCGATCGGTATGGGTGCGGTGGGCCAATTCGTGGCGGTAGCCGGCAATCATGTGGAAGCGGAGAACCTCGCCGATCTGATCGAGACGGCGAAGTCCAGAAAGGTATTCTACGGCACGACGGGCGTCGGCAGTTCCACCCACTTCGCGGGAGCGCTGCTGGCCGACGTGGCGGGCATCGAAATGGAGCCGGTGCACTATCCGGGCGGCACCGACGCGCTGCTGGACATCGCCGGCGGGCGGCTGGACATGTACGTGGGTTCGGTGCCGCAGGTTCTCTCCAGCGTGCAGGCGGGCACCGTGAAGCCGCTCGCCGTGACCAGCGAGACCCGCTCCAAGGCGTTGCCCGATGTTCCGACTGTCGTCGAGGAGGGGCTGGAGGAGGCCGTGTTCGACATCTGGTGGGGCGTCTTCACCGCCTCCGGCACGCCGCCCGAGGTCGTCGAGAAGATCAATGCCGGGATCAACGCGGTCATGACCACGCCCGAGGCCGAGGCATTCCTCGCCAAGCAGGGAGCGATGCCGCGCGCAATGAGCGTGGAGGCGTTCACCGACCACGTGCACGCCGAGATCGCCAAGTGGCGCAAGCTGGCCACGCAGCACGACATTCGCGTCAAATAGGCCAGGCAGAAAATGAAGAAGGGGTCGCGGCCAGTCGGCCGCGGCCCCTTTTGCCGTTGGCAGGCTGCTGAAAAAGTCGGACCTATGGTGCATCCTTCGAGACGGCGCTGACGCGCCTCCTCAGGATGAGGTCAGAGTTTGACATTATCGATCTCATGCTGAGGAGCGAGCGGTAGCGAGCGTCTCGAAGCACGAGGTCGATAATGTCGCGAAGGCTTTCTCAGCAGCCTGATAGGAGAAAGGAACGAGGGGGCGAACGTCCGGAGCTACTCGCCCAGCTTCTTCCAGACCCCGCGGGCGGAAAATACTCGGGTGTCGCCGACGAAGAGGTCGCCCTCGATGAAAAACAGCGAGCGGGTGTCCTGCACGATGCGGGCACGGCCGGTCACGACATCGCCGATCCGCACCGGGACGAAGAAGTGGACGTCCATCTGGACTGTCGCCTGGGATCGATTCTCGTTGCGCATCCGACCGTGCATGCCGAGGAGCCGGTCGGCGAGCGTCATCAGCATTCCGCCATGCACGACGCCGCGGAGGTTGGCATGTTTCTGCGTCGCCTGAAAGGCGAGCGTCACACCCTCCTCGTCGACCCTCTCCCAGATCGGGCCGACGTGGCCGAGGAAGCCGTCGTCCCGGTGCGGCCGGAAGCCGTCGGCGGCGAAGTCGTGCTCGACGATCTTTCGAAGATGCTGGGTCAAGCGGCGGCCTCAGATCCCGGTTCAGATCACTGAGCCGCGGCGAAGCGCAGCGATCGCCTCCGCGTCGTAGCCGAGGCGCTTCTCGAGGATCTCCGCGGCGTCGGACCCGAGCGAATGACTGGGGTCGAGCGGCATGAGCGGGCTGCCTTCGAAGCGGAGCGGGCTGTGCGGAACGACGATGCGGCCGAGCTCGGGGTGGTCGATTCGCTGCAGGCTGCCGCGGGCATGCATGTTCTCGTCCTCGATCACCTCGCTCAATTCGCGTACCGGCGCGCAGGGCACGCCCTCTTTCAGCATGAGCTGGGCGATCTCGTCCTTGGGATGCTGCGAGGTCCAGCCCTCGAGGAGCTCGTCGACCGCGGCCATGTTGGCCACCCGCGACCCGCGGCTGACGAAGCGCGGGTCATCCTGCAGGTCCTCGCGCCCGATGACTCGGAGCATGGCGTGGAAGTGGTGATCGCCCGGCGCATTCAGCACCACGAATCCGTCCGCGGTGCGATAGCTGTTGTAGGGCGAGATGCCAAGTCCGCCGTGCCGGTTGCCGGTGCGGCTTGGGCACTTGTCGCCTTGCGCCATGTACATGCCGAGATTGGAGGCCATGGTCGGATAGGTCGCGTCCTGCATCGAGACCTCGACGACTCTGCCCCGCCCGGTGCGCTCGCGCTCGTAGAGCGCCGTGATGATCGCGGCGTAGAGGTGGACGCCGGCGCTGAAGTCGCAAAGCGCGGCCCCCGCCTTCACCGGCGGCTGGTCGGGATAGCCGGTGACGCTGATGACCCCCATCATCGCCTGCATGACGAGATCCATCGCCGGATAGTTCCGGTAGGGTCCTTCTTTTCCATATCCGGAGCTGGAGCCGTAGATGAGGCGCGGATTCAGTTCCTGGAGCGCCGCCGGGCCGATGCCAAGCCGGTCGGTCGTGCCGGGCGAGAAATTCTCCACCAGCACGTCGGCCTGCCGGGCGAGGTCGAGCAGGATCTGCTTGCCGCGCGCGCTCTTGAGGTCGAGCGCTAGCGACTTCTTGTTCGAGTTCAGCATCGCGAAGGCCATCGCCGCGCCGCCGGCGTCGCCCCGGCTGCGCAGGTGCTCGCCCCCTGTGGGCTCGATCTTGATGACCTCAGCCCCGGCGAGTGCCATAAGGAGGGTGGCGTAGGGACCGTTGTAGACGTGAGACAGGTCGAGCACGGTGATGCCGGCAAGGGGCAACGACCGCTGGACCCCGCCCTCGGCACCTTCGGGCCGGGCGGCTGGCACCTTGTCGGTGGCAAAATGACCCATCTTCTTCCTCCACGCTCGCTGGGCATTCTGATATATCATCTAGATGGATTGCTGGCGCAACAAGGAAAATCTCACTTGTCAGCGCTCCCCAGATCCGATCATAATGATCTATATCATTTCAAGGAGCTCAAGTGGACGCCACGGCTCTCCGCGCCCCCGCTGTTCTGGACTTCGCGGCCGTCTTCGCCGACTGGAGCGCAGGTCTGGAAATCGGCGAGCTTCCGCCCGGCATCATAGAAGCCGCGCGCGGCAACCTCTTCGATACGCTTGCCTGTGCCGCGGCCGGGCGCAATGCGCCGGGCGTTTGCGAGGTGCGCGACCTGGCGCTCGGTTGGGGCGGGCGGGGAGAGGCGTCCCTCTGGTGGTCGGATGCACGACTGCCTGCCCATGACGCCGCGTGGCTCAACGGGATCATGGCGCATGCGCGCGACTACGACGACACGCACGACGCGGCGGTCCTGCATGCCGGGGTCTCGGTCGTACCGGCCGCGCTCGCCGCGGCCGACATCGCCGGGCGCCCGGTCGCCGGCGCGGACCTGCTCGCCGGTCTTGTTGCCGGTCTCGAACTCATCTGCCGTCTGGGCATGGCAACCGGGATCGGGATTATCGAGAGCGGCTTCATCTACAGCGGCCTCTTCGGTCATTTCGCAGCGACGGCCGCTGCAGCGCGGGTGCTGCGGCTCTCTCCGGAAGAGACCGTGAACGCCATGGGCATCGCCTACAGCCAGGCGGGCGGCACCCATCAGGTCACGCGCGACGGCGCGATGACAAAGCGGATGCAGCCCGGCTTCGGCGCGCGCTCGGCGCTTCTCTCGATCGCGATGTCGCGGGCAGGCATTCGCGGCGCGCAGAATATCTTCGAGGGCGCGGACGGTCTGGGCCGCACCTACCTTCGCTCGACGCTCGACAGCGCGGCGCTGCGAGACGGCCTCGGCCAGCGCTTCCACATGGCCGATCTCAGCTACAAGCCCTATCCCTGCTGCCGCTTCAACCATACTGCCATCGACGCCGCCCTTGCGATTGCGAAGGAGCCGGGCTTTGACGCAGGCGCCGTGCGGCGCATCACGGTCGGGATCAATCGGCAGGCGTGGGAAGCCGTCGCCTGGCCGCTCGAGATCCGTCAGGCGCCGGCCACCGTCGTGCAGGCACAGTTCAGCATCTGCTACTCGATCGCCTGCGCCCTCGCCAATCGCACCGTCGGCCTCGAAGACTTCGTCGACGACGCGCTGCGGCGGCCGACGGTGGCGGCGCTCGCCCGCAAGGTCGAGCCGCAGGTCGATCCTGCGATCGAGAGCGAGTGGGGGCGCACGATTTCGCCCGCCGAGCTCGTGGTGGAGACCGACAGCGGTGTGTTCCGCGCCCGGGTGGACCATGCCCGCGGTGGCCGTGGCAATGCGATGACCCCGGAGGACTTCGACCGAAAGCTCCGGGACTGCCTCGCTTTCTCCGGCTTTCCCCAAGCGGATGCGACGCACGCGGCGTTCCACGCGGTTGTCGGCCGCCTGCCGGACTGCCCTGACGTCTCGCGCGCCTTCCGCGAACTGACTGCGCTCGGGTTTCGCTGATGTCCGCCGCCGACACGATGTCCGTGCAGCCCACCGGGGCGGGCCGCGTGGTGCCGAGCTCATCCTTTGACTTCGCGCCTCTGCTTCGCGAAGGCGACGTCGTTAGCTGGCCCCAGGGCCCCGGGGAGCCGCTGGGCCTCACCGGCCGGCTCATGGCCACGCGCCACGCGCTGCCGCGGGCACGCCTGCTCCTCGGCCTGCTCACGCAAACCTCGGTGGACCCGGCCGTCGCCGATCGCTTCGATGTCACCTGCCTCAACGGGGCCGGCGACGCGCGGCGGCTGACGGCGCTGCCCGACACGCGGATCATGCCGACCCATGTCTCGCAGATGCCGGAGCTCATCTCGTCCGGCGCCGTCCGTGTCGATGTCGTTCTGATCCGGGCACGGCCGGCGCGCGAACCGGGAGTCTACTCGCTCGGCGTGATCGCGGACTGGGTGCAGGATCTCGTGGCGGCGGCCCGTGTCGTCGTGGCCGAGCTCGACCCGCGGCTGCCGCTCACCGGTGGCGATGCCCTGCTTTCGGGAGAGCGCATCGCGCACTTCACCGAGGCGGACGCGGACGAAGTGCTGATGCCGGAGCCGGTCCCTTCCGACACCGACCGCGCCATCGCGGCGCGGGTGGCCGAGCTCGTTCCCGACCGGGCGACGGTGCAGTTCGGCATCGGCGGGCTGCCGAGCGCGGTCTGTGCCGCGCTCGCAGGGCACCGTGACCTCGGCATCCATAGCGGCATCATCACCGATGCGGCGGTCGACCTGATCGAGGCGGGTGTCGTCACCAACGCGGCAAAGGGCGTGGACCCGGGGCTGACCGTCACCGGCGGGCTCTTCGGAACGCGGCGCCTGCTCGATCACGCCGACGGAAACCCGGCGATCGTGCTCCGCAGCGCCCGCTACACGCACAGTCACGCGGTGCTGGCCGGGCTGCGGCGCCTGCACGCGGTGAACTCCGCGGTCTCCGTCGACCTCACCGGGCAGGTCAATTCCGAGGTGGCCGCAGGCCGCTACGTCGGAGCGGTCGGCGGGCAGGTCGACTTCATGCGCGGCGCGCGGGCTTCGGAGGGTGGCCGCGCCATCCTGGCGCTTGCCTCCACCACGGCCAATGGCAAGCACTCCAAGATCGTCCCGAGCCTCGAGGGCGTTCCGGTGTCGACGGCCCGAACCGACATCGATGTGGTGGTGACCGAGCAGGGCGTTGCAAGTCTGCGCGGACTCGATCTCGAGGCGCGGCGCCGCGCCCTCATCGGCGTGGCGCATCCGGCATTTCGCGAGATGCTGGAGCGCGCCGCGATGGAGGGCCCCGATGCCGCCTCGCGCGCGGCGCAAAGGCAGGTGCCTTCATGACGGGAATTGATGTGCCGGTCGTCGTCGACTGGCCGACCGATGGCGTCTGCCGGCTGCGGCTGAACAACCCCGAACGCCTCAATGCGCTCTCGGGCGCCATGATCGCCGCGTTGCGCGCCGGCATCGAAAGCGCCGAGCGCAAGGCAGCGGGAATTCTCGTCCTGGCCGGGGCAGGGCGGGCGTTCTGCGCCGGCGCCGACCTGAAGGAGCGCCGCGCGCTCGACGACGCGGGCAAGCTCGCCCACAACCGCTCGATCGCCGCGACGGCGGATGCGCTGGCCGAGGCGCCCATGCCGACGCTTGCCGTCCTCAATGGCCTTGCCCTCGGCGGCGGCTGCGAGCTGGCGCTTGCCTGCGACATGCGAATCGCCGCAGGCTCCGCCAGCATTGGGCTGACCGAGGCGCGGATCGGCGCGATTCCGGGCGCCGGCGGCACACAGCGGCTGCCGCGGCTGATCGGCACCGGGCGCGCCTTCCAGATGATGTACGGCGGTGAGCCGGTGGACGCGGAGACGGCGCTCGACTGGGGCCTCGTCAACGCGGTGTTCGAGGACGATCGGCTGGAGGGCGAGGCGCTCCGCTTCTCGAGCCGCGTCGCAAGCCGGTCGCGCCAGGCTTCATCCTTGCTCAAGCGCACGGTCCGGCAGGGGATGGATCGGACCCTTGCAGAGGGTCTTGAGCTGGAGCGGCAGGCGGTCATGCAGGTGCTGGCGAGCGAGGACTACGCCGAAGGCCTGGCGGCCTTCGCAATGAAGCGCCCGCCGACCTTTAACAAGGTGGGCAATAAGGTGGGGCAATAGGGTGGGGGTTCCGATGAAGGATGATGTGCTCAATCACTCGATCAGCAAGACGGAGCAGCTCGCGCGGCTCCTGCTTGACCGGATCATCGATTCCGACCTGCGGCCCGGCGACAGCTTCGGCACGGAGGCCGAGATGCTGGCGCAGTTCAAGGTGAGCCGGCCGACCCTGCGGGAAAGCATCAGGATTCTCGAGAGCCATGGCGTCGTCACGCTGCGTCCCGGTCCAAAGGGCGGCGTCATCATAAACCAGCCGGGCGTCGACTTCGTGGCGCACGCGCTCTCGGTGTTCCTGCGCCTTAACAACGTGCCCTTCGTGGCGATCCTCCGGGCGCGCATCGCGATCGAGCCCGCCCTCGTCCGCGACGCCGCGCTGCACGCGACCGAAGAGGACTTCCAGGCGCTCGAAGCGTCGATCGAGCGCCTGGCGAAAATCGGCAACGATGCCATCGCTTTTGCCAACGAGAACCGCGAGTTCCACAGCATCATCGCGCGGGCGTCCGCAAACCCGGTGCTGGAGACCTTCTGGAGCACGATCAGCATCCTCGCGAGCGGGGAGCATCACGGGCTCAGCTACACGGCAAACAACCGCGCGCACATCGTCAAAGCGCACCGGCGCATCCTCGACGCCTGCCGCCGCCGTCAACCCGACGAGGCGGTGCGGGAGATGACCGAGCATCTTGGGGAGCTCGATCACCTCATCAAGACGCGCTACCAGCATATGGTTGGCGAGCCGATGAAGATCGCGTTCCGCCCTGGCCGCCGCATCGGCTGAGGCGACACGCCAGAACCAACACGCCAGAACCGACACCGGAAGTTTTGCAAGGACGAGATTACAGATGAAGCTTGAGCTCAACCAGGAACAGCGCGCGATGGTGGAGTCCGTTCGCCAGCTCGCGAACGACAGGTTCAAGCCACGGGTGATGAAGTACCAGGATGGCACCTTCCCGTGGGAGAACATCAAGGACCTCGCCGATCTCGGCGTGCTCGGAATGGGCGTGCCCGAGGAATACGGCGGCCTCGGCCTGCCGGTGCTCGATTGCGCGATCGTGCTCGAGGAGATCGCGAAGGTCTGCTACGTGACGGCCATGGCTGTGATGAGCGCGATGGGTGTGCAGAATCGCGTCATCGCCACCTATGCGCCGCAGCACATCAAGGAGCAGATCCTGCCGGGCGTCTGCACCGGCAAGGTCGTCCTCGCGATCTGCATGACCGAGCCCCACGCGGGCACCGACGTCGCCAACTACCGGACGAACACGCAGGTTCACAGCGACCGCATCGTCCTCAACGGAACCAAGACGCTGATCAGTCGCGCCGACGAGGCGCAGTGGTTCGTGGTCTTCACCCGCATCGACAGCCAGCCCGGGCGCGAGGGGATCGGCTGTGTCCTCCTCAACCGGGACACGCCGGGCTTCGAGGTCACCGCGCGCTACCACACCATGGGTGGTGAGAACCTTGCGGAGATCCAGTTCAATAATTGCGAGATGCCGCTTGAGCACCTGATCATCCGCGAAGACGGCTTCCGCAAGCTGCTGAGCGCCTTCAACACCCAGCGCTGCATGAATCCCTCGGTCTCGCTCGGACTGGCGGAGGGTGCGTTCGGCGAGGCTCTGCGCTATGCCCGCGACCGCGAGGCCTTTGGCCGCCCGATCGGCACGATGCAGGGAATGCGCTGGATGCTCGCCGAGATGTATCGCGACATCGAGGTCGGGCGCTCGATCCTCTACCGGGCCTGCGCCAGCGCCGACCCCTTTCCCGACCCCTACCTTGCCGCCATCGCCAAGATGCATGTGAACGAGATGGCGATCCGGGTGACCGACAAGGCGCTCCAGGTCCACGGCGGTTACGGCTTCACGGATGAGTACAGGGTCTCGCACTTCTACCGCGGCGCCCGCTACGGGTCCCTCGGCGGCGGAACGACGGAGACCTTGAAGGACCTCGTCGGCAAGCGTGTCTACGGCACCTTCCCAGAGGACGGCTTCCTCGGGATGGGCGCGTTCTGATGCCGCCGGCGGTGATCCGATCGCTGCTCTTCGTGCCGGGCCATGACGAGCGCAAGATCGAGAAGGCGCTCGCGGGCGAGGCGGATGCCGTCATTCTCGATCTCGAGGACGCCGTTGCCGAGGAAAGCAAGGCGCGCGCCCGCGAGGTGACCGCAGCCTGGCTGGAGCCGGCGCGCGCCTCGGGCCGCGCCGTCTTCGTCCGGATCAACGGGTTCGATACGCCGCACGCGCTCGCGGACCTGGTGACGGCTGTCGCGGGCGCGCCGTTCGGCGTCATGCTGCCGAAGTGCTGTGGCCTGCGCGATGTGGAGCGGCTCAGCCACCACCTCGACGCGCTCGAGGTGCGCGAAGGGCTTACGCAAGGCAGCACGCGCATCCTGCCGGTTGCGACCGAAACCGCTGCCGCGACGCTGGACCTGCCGAGCTTCGCCGCCGCGCCCGCGCCGCGGCTCTGGGGCCTTCTCTGGGGCGGCGAGGATCTCTCCGCCGACCTCGGCGCGGCGCGCAACCGCGATGCCGGGGGCGCCTATACGCTGCCCTACCAGTTCGCGCGGGCGCAGTGCCTGATGGCGGCCGCCGCTGCCGGCGCGGTCGCGGTCGACGCCGTTTCGGTCGACTTCCGCGACCTCGAGGCGCTCGACCGCGAGACCCGGGAGGCACTGGCGGACGGGTTCACGGCAAAGGCTGCGATTCATCCGGCGCAGATCCCCGTCATCAACGCCGCCCTCACGCCTGATGCCGAGCAGATCGCCTGGGCCGAGGCCGTCCTCGCCGCGCTCGACGGCAAGGGCGCCGGGCGGCTCGAGGGCCGCATGGTCGACCAGCCCCACCGCCGTTCGGCCATCCGCATCCTCGCCCGCGCCGGACGCGCGATCTCGTGATCCCGAAGACCGAGGACGAACTCTCCCTTTCTTTGGAGGAGGCGGTTCGCGCCCGTCGCGCGACCCGCGCCTTCCTTCCGCGCCCGGTGCCGCGCGCCGAGGTGGAGCACTGCCTCGATGTCGCCCGCCACGCGCCCTCCGGCGGCAACCTGCAGGGCTGGCATGTCCACGCGCTGACCGGCGATGCGCTCCAGCGCCTCGTCGAGGACGTGACGGCGAAGCTGCAGGCCGGCGCGCGCGAGAAGCCGGAGGTGCCGGCCTATCCGCGCGACCTCTGGGAGCCGCTTCGCGCGCGTCGGCGGCGTGCCGGGGAGCTTCGCTACGAGGCGCTGGGGCTCACGCGCGAGATGAACGGCCAGGCTGTACTCGAGGAGATGAACCTGCGCTGCTTCGGCGCGCCGGTAGCTCTCTTCTTCTGCCTCGACCGCCGGGTCGGACCGAGGCAGTGGGCGGATCTTGGCATGTTCGTCCAGACGCTCATGCTCGCCGCGGTCTCGCGCGGGCTGGCGACCTGCCCGCAGGCGGTGTGGGCCAGCTGGCCGCTTACGCTGGCGCGGCATCTGGAGCTTCCGCCGGAGCAGATCGTCTTTGCCGGTCTGTCGCTCGGCTACCCCGACTGCAATGCGCCGCTCAACACCTTCCGCACCGAGCGCGAGCCGGTCCCCGCCTTCACCACATTCCGCGGCTTCTGAGCAATCCTCTCGGGAGGCCCGGCCGCGGGTCGCCCGCGCACCGGCGGTTCACCGGGCAAAGGGTCAGGCCGCAGGCTCGTGGCAAACCATTTCGATGTTGTGTCCGTCCGGACCAATGACAAAAGCTGCATAGTAGTGCGCGTGGTACTGCGGCCGCAGGCCAGGTGCACCGTTGTCTTTGCCGCCCGCCGCCAAAGCCGCGCGATGGAAAGCGTCGACTTGCTGCCGATTCTCGGCCGTGAACGCCAAGTGAAGATGCGCCGGCTTCTCCTCGGTTTGGAACAGGCACAATGAAGATGTGCCGTTTGGACTAAGCTCGATACCCAAGGGCCCCTCCAGGACGACAGCGACACCAAGCGGCTCGAGTGCCTTGAGGAAGAACGCTTTGCTCGCGGCATAGTCGCTGACTCCGAATACGACGTGGTCAAACATGAGGTCTCCTGAGGTGCTCGGATCTGCGCGAGGCCTAACGTGTTCTGTATGCACGGGCAAGGGGTTGCCGGGGGCCATTTCTTCGGTTGCAGATCAGCTTCAGCCAGGGCGGCAAATGGAAGGCGCTCATCAGTAGGTACATTGGGACCATGCCGCTCAGCGGCGCGCTATGTTCTGCCGCCAGGCAGAGGAGATCCGGCTGGCCGCCGCCGGGAAGGCCCGCAAGCAGCGCCATGATCGCGAAAGTCGGCCCCGCCGCGAGAGCGAGCCAGTCGGCGACGCGGCGGGCGAGCGCCTGCCTGCCTTTGGAACGGATCGCGCCACCGCTGTGGGCGTAGGTTGCGCTCATGTCATTCCTCCTGAGGCGAAGCGTCGATCACGCGACCGGGGCCTTGCCCTGCTAGTCCTTGAAGGTGCCGAAAAGCTCCTCGACCGAACCGGCAGCCGCCGTCGCCGCCGAGTCCGACTCGTAGCGGTCGTGGTGGCGCACCCACTCCATCTTGTGCTCCACGTCTCTCTCATCGCGGCCTTTCGGCATGAGGTCGAGCATGGCATAGGCTCCCATCATCACCTCCACGCCGCGCCCGTAGGTCGAGTAGGTGTGGAAGACCTCGTTCGCTTCGTTCCTGAAAAACACGCTGATGCCGGGCCATTCTTCCTGGGAGTAGGGCCAGGAGCCGTAGTTGTAGCGGATCTCTCCCTTGGCCAGATCTTCCGGCGTGAAGCTGACGCCGAAGTCGTAGTTGAAGTCACTGCCGTGCGAGGAAACCCACTTGAACTGCCAGCCCATGCGCTGGCGAAAGCGCTCGATGTCGGGCAGCGGCGCGCGCGAGACGGCCACCAGGGTAACGTCACGATGGGCCAGATGCGCTGTCATGCCGTCACTGTGGTCGGCCATGAAGGAGCAACTCGGGCAACCCTGCTTCCATCCCGGGCCGAACATGAAGTGCTGCACCAGCAGTTGCCGGCGGCCCTCGAACAGGTCGGCAAGGCTGCGCCGGCCCTCGGGTGCGTCGAAAACGTAATCCTTGTCGATGCGCACCCACGGCAGCGCGCGGCGCTCGCCGGCGATCCGGTCACGCAGGTGCGTCAGTTCTTTTTCCTGCGCCAGCAGCGCCTTGCGCTCGGCAAGCCATTCGTCCCGGGAGACGACGCGAGGGCTTTCACTGGCTGCCCGCGAGGGTCCCGTCGTGCTGGTTGTCTGCGTTCTCATCGCTTTGGCTCCTTCCTTTGGCTATACAATCGCTGCGCGACACGGTCGGTGGTGTCTGTCGCTAGAAATACCTAGTGCCAGGCATCGGCAGGGTGGGAGTGACAAATGTGACGGGATTCCGATGGACTCGCTGATCACGGCCGCGGCGCGGGCGCTCGCCGCGGGCGACCTCCTCGGGGTGTTGAAGCGGGTTGGCCTGCGCGACGACGCCCCCGCCCTCGCGCTGCGCGGCATCGCGATGGCGCAGCTTGGCGATTT
>DATCXZ010000062.1:0-12305 GCA_036570545.1 Kiloniellaceae bacterium | reverse complement strand
GGCGACCGGCCGCGCTGGCTCGCCGCCTCCACCCATCCCGGCGAGGAGAAAATCGTCGGCGAGACCCAGCGCGCCCTGAAGGCCCGCCTTCCCGGCCTCATCACCCTGCTGGCGCCGCGCCACCCGCACCGCGCCGGCCAGATCCGCCGCGAGCTGGAGGCGCTGGGTCTCGTGGTCGCCCAGCGCAGCCGCGGCGAGCCGATCGACCCGGCAACCGATGTCTACCTGGCCGACAGCATCGGCGAGCTTGGCCTGTGGTACCGCCTGGCGGAGGTCGTGTTCGTCGGCGGCTCCCTGGTCGCTCACGGCGGCCAGAACCTGCTGGAGCCGGCCAAGCTCGACTGCGCCATCCTCGCCGGCCCGCACACCGCCAACTTCGCGCGCCTCGTTGCCGAGATGACCGCAGCCGGCGCCCTGCGCGAGGTCGGCGGCCCTGCTGCCCTTACCGCCACGGTGGCGGAACTGCTGGCGCAGCCGGGCGAGCGCCAGGCAATGGCGGTGGCGGCAAGGGACTACGCAACGGCCCAGGCCGGCGTGCTCGATCGGGTCATGGCGGCGCTGGCGCCGCTGCTGCGGGAAGCGGACGGCGCTCAGGTCCGCTTGTAGTGCTTCAGGAAAGCATCGATCACGTTGTCGACGTGGGCGGCGATCTCAGCCTCGCTGACCGTCGTCTGCACGCCCAGCATGCGGCGCATGTGCAGCGGGTCCTTCAGCGAGGACACGAGGAATTTGGCGGCAAGAGTGGGATCGGGGATGCGCAGGCGACCCCTGGCATCCTGCGCCCGGAGATAGTCCTCGAAGCTGCCGGCCCAGCACTTGGGCCCGGTCTCGAAAAAGGCGCGGCCG
Source organism: Kiloniellaceae bacterium (assembly GCA_036570545.1). Classification (GTDB taxonomy): domain Bacteria; phylum Pseudomonadota; class Alphaproteobacteria; order Kiloniellales; family Kiloniellaceae; genus Pelagibius. The sequence continues at coordinate 11,459 of DATCXZ010000062.1, read as the reverse complement.
AGTTCCGGGAAGCGTTCGGCCTCTGCCGTCACCGTGCGCAGCAACGCCACCGACTCCCGCGAGGTGATCAGCGTGAGGAAGCGCCGGCCGCGATCGGTCAGCATCTCGCGCGGCTCGACCTCGGGGTCGAGCTCCCAACCGGCGGCGCCCGAGACGGTGCCGCAATGCCGCGTCATGACCGCAGCGAAGAGCACGTCCTTGCCGGGAAAATGGCTGTAGACCGTGCGCTTGGACACCCCGGCCTTGGCGGCGATGGCATCCATGGAGACCGCCCCATAGCCTGAATGGGTGAAGAGGTCGGTCGCTGCGGCGATGATCGCCGCCCGCTTTGGGGATGCGGAGTCGCCGCCGCAGGCATCCGCCTCGGGGCCGTCGCCAAGTGTCCTCTGGTCTGCGAGCTTCTCGGACATCAGTCGGCGCGAAATTCTGACAGCGCGATCATAACACTCCCGTGACGGGCGTCGTGCCCGGCAGCTCCAACCCTCAGCATACTCCCTCGGGCTAACGTCCGACGGCGCATTCCGTTGCCCCGCGCCCATCGCCCGGGCGCGGCGGCTTACTCGGCGGCCTGGCGGGCCGTGAGCAGGTTGGCCTGGACGTGCGACAGGTGCCGCAACATCGCCTGGCCGGCGCCGTCCATGTCGCGCTCCTCGATGGCGCGCACCAGAAGCTCGTGCTCCTTGAAGCTGTGATGGTCCGGCGGCGGCCGATCGATCTTGTCGCGCAGCCGGCCCCACACCACCGCCCGGCGCACCGCGTTGAGGGTGTCGAACAGCGCCAGCAGCACGGTATTGTGCGCGGCCTCGGCAACCGTGCGATGCAGGCGGTTGTCGCTGTTCTCGTATTGCCGCCAGGTCTGCGCGTGGCGCGAGGCGAACATGCTCTGCTTCAGCTCGGCGATGTCGCCGGCGGTCGCGTTGAGCGCCGCCTCGCGGGCGATCTGCGGCTCGATCAGGAGGCGCGCCTGCATCACCTCCCGCGGATTGGTTAAGGCGGCGATGGCGGCGACGTCCGAATATTCCTTGGTCGGGCGGGCGCCGATGAAGGTGCCCTTGCCGACGTGGCGCCACAACTCGCCGTTGCTCTCCATCGCGGCCAGAGCCTTGCGCAGCTCGCCGCGCGAAACACCGAGGATGTCGCAGAGCTCGCGCTCCGGCGGAAGGCGGGAATTGGCCGGAAGATCGCGCTGCGCCAGATAGGCGCGCAACTGCGTCAAAGCTCCCTGTCCCTGGTCCATGCGGGCTCCGTCATAAAGTGGCAGGCGCTCGCTGTCACGCCCGGTACATCAACGCCCCTAAGCGCGAGGTGCACAACGAAAAGCCTATATCGCAATCGATTGCGGCTGACCAATATAAATCAATTGCGAAACCAATCAACAATTGGTTAGGCTTTGGTTATCAGCAATAAGGGCCTGTCTCTCGCCGGCCGTGGCCGCGCGGGGCCAATACGCGGGCCAGGGAGGAACTGTCATGCAGCGATTTAGGTCTATTTTCCGGCGTTCTGCCGCGGCTGTCGCCGTGGCCGGCGTCCTCGTCGGCACGACCGTGCTGACCCCCGCGGCCCAGGCGCAGGAGAAGGTGCGCATTGCCCTCGGCGATGTGGTTTCCGTCGAGACGCTAGCCTTCCTCATCGCCCTCGAGCGCGCCAAGGACCGCGGCGTCGAGTACGAGATGACTTCCTTCTCGAAGGAGGAACTCGCGGTCCAGTCCATCGTTAACGGGCAGGCCGATCTCGGCGTCGGCACCCCCTATTCGGTCATCCAGAAGAGCAAGGTGCCGCTGAAGGTGGTGTTCCAGATGTCCCGCCTGGTGTTCTTCCCGGTCGCCTCGATCGAGTACAAGACCTGGAAGGATCTCGACGGCCAGCCCTTCACCTTCCACGCCCGCGGCACCGGGACCGAGGCGATCGGCAACATCATCGCCAAGCGCGAAGGCATCAAGTTCGGGCAGCGCAGCTACGTGCCCGGCTCCGAGAACCGCATTATCGCGATGATGAAGGGCCAGATCAACGCGACCGTCGTCGACCTCGCCAACAAGAATAAGTTGATGGAAATGGGCGAAGGCAAGTTCCACGTGCTGCCCGGGGTCAGCGAGGTCCCCAGCGACGAGCTGGTATTCGCGAACGAGCAGTGGATCGAAGAGCATTCCCAAGCAGTGAGCATCGTCGTCGAGGAGCTGCTGAAGCTGTGGAACGAGATGAACGACAATCCGGCGATCATCGAGGAGGAGCGCGCCAAGCGCGACCTGCTGACCGATCAGCCGAAGGAACTGCTCGCCGAGGTGGTTCCCTTCTACACCGAAGGCGTGCAGGAGGGGCTGTTCAGCCCGACCGGTGGCGGCGTGGATGCAGCCAAGGCGGATTTCGAGTTCTACACCGAGGCCGGCCAGATGGAAGGCCCGGCTGAGTCACTGAAAGTCGAAGACTTCTGGGATCTTGGACCGCTCAACGCGGCCAAGCAGAAGCTCGGCCTCTGAGCGAGAGGCGGAGAACTTCCTTGCAACCTGTCAACTCTTCCCCGGCCCTGAGGGCGCAGCGGCGGGCGGCCGACCAGAGCGGCGCTGTCGTTCAGCTTCTCAGCCACCCCCTCTTCCTGCGCCTCGCCTCGGTCGCCATCGTGCTGGGTGGCTGGGAATATGCCGGGCGGGTGCCGATCAGCCCCGCCTTCCCGACTTTTATCGAAACCATGGATGCCCTCGTCGGCATGCTCGTCGACGGCAGCCTGCTACGGGCCTTCTGGGTCACGCTGCAGCCGCTTGTCATTGGCCTTGTCGCCTCGATCTTCATCGGCGTCGCCTGCGGGGTTGCGATGGGCCTCAACAAGCTGGTGGAGTGGTTGAGCGCGCCCCTCTTCATCATTGCGCAGACCGCGCCGCTGGCCGCGCTGATCCCCATTCTCACCTTCGCCTATGGCATCGGCCTCACGTCCAAGGTGATGACCGTCTGCATCATGGCGATGCCGGTCATCGTGCTGAACTCGCTCAACGCCGTGCGTCACACGCCCGCCTCGCTGCTGGAGATGGGCCGCTGCTTTCTCGGCTCGCGCTGGCAGGTCATCTTGAAGATCGTGCTGCCGTCGGCGGCGCCGGTCATCTTCGCCGGATTGCGCCTCGGCTGCGCCGCGGGCTTCATCGGCATCATTCTCGCCGAGCTGCTGATCACGCCGACCGGCATCGGCGACATCATATCCTACAACCAGTCGGTCGCCGAGTACGCCAAGATGTACGCAGCGATCTTCTCCATCATCGTCTTCTCCGTGCTGTTCATCGAACTTCTGGAACGCCTGGAGGTGACCCTGTTCCGCCCGGAAAAGAGAGCTGTGCGATGACTGCCATCCCTGCCCAGGCCACCAGCCACGAACCGCGCCCCATCGTCGAAGTCGAGGCCGTCTCCAAGATATATCCCGGCGGCACCGAGGCGCTGAATCACGTTACGCTCGACTTCCCCGAGGGCCAGTTGACGACTCTGCTCGGGCCCTCGGGCTGCGGCAAGACGACCCTGCTGAAGATCATCGCTGGCCTCATACCGGCGACCGCCGGCGAGGTGCGGGTGGACGGCCGTCCGGTTACCGGCCCGGGGCCAGAGCGCGCCTTCGTGTTCCAGGACTTCGCGCTGATGCCCTGGGCGACGGTGCTGCGCAACGTCGCCTTCGGCCTCGAGTTGCGCGGCGTCGCCCGCTCCGAGCGCGAGGCGGTGGCGGAGCGCTACATCGGCCAGGTCGGCCTCAAGGGTTTCGAGAAGGCCTACCCGCACGAGCTGTCGGGCGGCATGCGCCAGCGCGTCGGCCTTGCCCGCGCCCTCACCGTCGACGCCAAGGTGCTGCTGATGGACGAGCCGTTCTCGGCGGTCGACGAGCAGACCCGGCGCAAGTTCCAGGAGGACCTGCTGGCCCTGGTCGCGCAGGAGCGCAAAACCTTCCTCTTCGTCACCCATTCGATCGAGGAGGCGGTCTACGTGTCCGACCGCATCGTGCTGCTGTCGCGCCGGCCGAGCCGGGTGTCGCAGATCGTAGAGCCGAACATCCCGCGCGACGGCGACCCCGAGGACATTCGCCGCAACCCGGTCTATCTCGACACCGTCGAGGAGATCTGGCAGGGCCTGAAGAAGTACCTGGACTGAGCCAGCGCCATGACCCTCAGCATTTTTGGCGTCAACGTCCGCATCCCGCTGTTCTGCTCGCTGATCATCTGGGCGACGCTGTGGGAGATCGTCGGCCAGACCGGCGCCAGCTTCATCATCCCGCCACTGTCGGCCATCGTCGCCCGCATCATCGAGATCGTGCCGACACCGAGCTTCGCCAACGCGCTATGGATCACCGCCAAGGCCTTCCTGCTCGGCAACGCCATCGCCGTCGTGGTGGGCGTGCCGCTCGGCATCCTCATGGGCCGCTCGGTGATCGCCGACCGCATCTTCCTGCCCTGGGTGAACCTCTTCCTCTCGGCCTCCCTGACCGCCCTGGTCCCCGTGCTCATGGTGATCTTCGGGCTCGGCCAGACCACCATTGTGATGACGGTGGTGCTGTTCGCCGTGTGGATCATCGTGCTGGATGCCCGCGCCGGCGTGCACGGCATCTCGCCCTCGTTGGTGGAGATGGCGCAGGTATTCGGCGCCAGCCGCTGGCAGGCCTTCAGCAAGATCTATCTTTTCGCCGCGTTGCCCGAGATCCTGTCAGGCGTCCGCCTCGGCATGATCCGCGCGGTAAAGGGCGTGGTGATCGGGCAGCTCCTGGTATCCATCATCGGCTTCGGCCAGCTCTTCGAGCTCTACTCGTCGCGCTTCCTGATGGAGCACTTCTGGGCACTGCTGTTCGTGCTCTTCGCCTTCGCCTTCACCCTCAATGAATTACTTGCGTGGCTTGAAAGAAAGGTCGACTACTATGCCGCCGCCCGACAATAACACCTTGAGTTCTTCTTCTGGAGATAGCAATACGATGAGTTCTGTAATTACACCGCCAAAGACTGCTGTCATACCGGTACGCGGAAACGGCGGAGTCTTTCCGGTTCACCGCATCTACTGCGTCGGGCGCAACTATGCCGCCCACACCATCGAGATGGGCCACGATCCCGACCGTGAGGACCCGTTCTTCTTCCAAAAGAACCCGGACAACCTGGTGACGGGCGGCGGCGACTTCCCCTATCCTCCCAAGACGAACGACGTGCACCACGAGATCGAGCTGGCGGTCGCCCTCGGCAAGGGTGGCAAGGACATCCCGCTGGAAAAGGCGCTCGACCACGTCTGGGGCTACGGCGTGGCGCTCGACATGACGCGCCGCGACCTGCAGGGCGAGGCCAAGAAGACTGGCCGCCCCTGGGAAATCGGCAAGGCCTTCGAGCATTCCGCCCCCTGCAGCGATCTGGTGCCGGCGAGCGAGATCGGCCATCCGGCGCAGGGCGCCATCTGGCTGAAGGTGAACGGCGCCCTGCGCCAGGAAGGCAACCTCGACCAGATGATTTGGAAGGTGCCGGAGATGATCTCCTACCTCTCCGGGCTGTTCGAGCTGGCCGCGGGCGACGTCATCCTCTCGGGCACGCCGTCGGGCGTTGCAGCGGTAAAGCGCGGCGACGTGATGCACGGCCACGTGGAGGGCGTCGGCGATCTGCACACCAAGGTAACCTGAACCTGCAGGACTGTCGCGCCGACAGTCCACCCGCCCATGAAAGCTCCCCGAGGCCGGCAAGGCCTCGGGGAGCTTTTTCTTTGCACCGACCGGCGCGGCGATCCGAGCCAGCCCCCGCGACTGTAAAAAAGCCTTCACCTTCCGGGGCCGCGTGGCTGGTGATACGCTTGTAAGAGCGGCGAGGGCACAGGGGCCGCGTAAGCATCGTCATTTATCATAATTACTTGCGAGGTTTTTCGCGGGCCGTTGCACAAAGCTGACACCGAGGGGGGAGAGGGCTATGGCGGAGAGAGTGGTCCTGAGGGGAACCAGGTCGTCCAACGTTCTCGACGTGAGTTCCGAGCTACAGCCCTACGAAATCTATGCCCTGAAAGGCAATGACCGGGTCGTCGGAACGGCCTTCGACGACCTGATCGACGGCGGCACGGGCCACGACGATCTCTTCGGCGGCGCCGGCAATGATACCTTCACCGTCTCGGGTTCCACCAACGGCGACGACCTGTTCGATGGCGGCGATGGCCATGACGTCGTGGTCGGCAGCGACGGCGACGACAGGATCCACATGCGCCGGCTGACGGTCGGCCAGTCGATCGATCGACGGCCGCGGCGGCAGCAACATGGTGGCCGGCACCGCCACCAACAACTTCCTGGATTTCAGCGCGACGCGGCTGGTCGCCATCTCCCTGATCGATGCCGACAGGGGCAACGATGAGGTCATCGGCTCGGTCTTCGCCGACACGATCCAGGGCGGGTCGGGCCACGACACGCTGACCGGCGGCGGCGGCATCGACACCGCCGTCTTCAGCGGCAGCATCGACGACTGCAGCATCACCGTGAACGACAACCGCGTCGTGGTATCGGACCAGGTCGGCGGCGACGGCACCGACAAGCTTTACGACTTCTCCTTCCTGCGCTTCAGCGACGCAACCTTCGACCTGACCGGGGGCTCGGGGGGCGCGTCGCCGGAGGCACAGAACGACACCGCCACCGGCGCGGAGGATAGCGCGCTCGTCATCGACGTCCTCGGCAACGACAGCAGCCCCGGCGGCGGCGCGCTGACGGTGGCTGCCGTTACCCAGGGTGCCAACGGCAGCGTGACGATCAACCCCGACAACAGCCTGACCTACACGCCGACGCCGGACTTCTTCGGTACCGACAGCTTTGCCTATACGGTCAGCGACGGTGCGGGCTCGGCGACCGCGACGGTCTCGGTGACCGTGACGCCCCTGCCGGATTCTCCGGTGGCACAGGACGACGAAGCGGTCACCACCATCGACACCCCGGTTTCGATCGATGTGCTCGGCAACGACGACGATCCCGACGGCGATCCCTTGATGGTCGACGGCTTCACCCAGCCCACCAACGGCACCGTCGCCAGCAACGCCGACGGCACGCTGCGCTACACGCCCGACAGCGGCTTCACCGGCAGCGACAGCTTCACCTACACCGCGTCCGACGGCAGCAGCACGGCGACAGCCAGCGTCTCCCTGCAGGTGCTCACAGAGTCGCCGCCCACCGGCAGCAACTTCCGGCAGATTCTGGCCGCCATGCCGGAGGATCATTGGGCCAGACTCAACACGAACCATTTCCGCGACGTCTGGACCCCCTTCGCGCACCGTGCCAACGGCGGCAACCAGAAGCCGGATGCCGTCGTCGGCGCCTGGAGCTCGATGGCCTGGGACAGCGCGCGCGGCGACCTCATCTTCTGGGGCGGCGGGCATGCCAACTACCCGGGCAACGAGATCTATCTCTGGCACTCGTCCACGCTGGAATGGGAGCGCGCCTCACTCCCCAGCGAGGTGGTGAAGGTCGCAGACGCCCGCTTCGAGGCGATCGACGGCTATCTCAACGCGCCGACCTCCTCGCACACCTACGACAACTCCGAGTACCTGCCCATCGTCGACCGCTTCATGGTGACGGGCGGCGCCGCCTACAACACCGGCGGTGGCCTGGTGCGCTCCGATGGCGTCACCCCGACCGGCCCCTACTTCTGGAATCCTGCCAAGGCCGATGCCAACAAGGTCGGCGGCACCACCGGCTCGCATGTGAACCCGGAACTCTTTCCCGACATCGTCGGCGGCGAGATGTGGGAGAACCGCGACAACCGTCCGGACATCAATCTCGTCAACGGCACCTCCGCCTACGTCGAGGAAGACGGCAAGGACGTGATCTACTTCGGTCGCACCGAGCTGTGGAAGTACACCGTCCACGACATCGACGATCCCTCCAAAGACACCTATGAACAGGTCGGGCGGACCTGGGCGCCTTTCAGCGGCGATGGCGCCGGCGCGTACAGCCCGGACCTGAACGCCTTCGTTCGCACCGCCCGCTACAAGTTCGTGATGTGGGACCTGGATACCGCCGGCCCGTCCAACCTGAACATCAATTTCGTTCCGGACGATCCGACCGGCACTTTCGACTTCAGCCGTCTCGCGGACTACGGCATGGACTACGACCCGGTGCGCGACGTCTTCGTCCTGTGGGGCGGCGATCCGATGGTATGGGTCCTAACGCCGCCGGACGACGTCTCGGCCACCGGCTGGACCCTTACGCCGCTGGACACCGGCGCGGTGAACGAGGCGCCGGACACCTTGACGGTAGGCGTCTTCGGGAAGTGGAAGTACGTGGCAGCCCAGGACATCTTCATCGGCGTGAACGACAACAGCAACGGCGATGTCTGGGTTTACAAGCCTGACGACTGGCAGCCCGTGAACAGCCTGCCCGCCCTGAACGTCGCCACCCTGGACGCGACCACCCTGGACGCGACTGCCCTGGACATGACTGCCGAGACGCAAAGTCTGCAGGCGACGGACGACAACCCGCTACTCGCCGACCTCATCGACTGGTCGGATGAAGACGGCGATCTTCTCACCTTCGGCTTCACCGACCTCAACTCGGATGCCGGCAGCGGGTCCCTCGTTCTGAACGGCGTGATCCAGACGGCCGGCCAGGAGATTGTCGTGAGCGAGGAGCAGCTTCTGAACGGCGAACTGCTGTGGATGCCGGGCGAGCCGGACCAGGTCGACGAGGTTGCGGTAAGAGCCTCCGACCCCTTCGGCTCGTCGCCGACCGTCACGCTCCACCTGCCCGGCGAGGCGGGGGCAGCGGAGGGCATGGCTTTGTCGCTGGCCGACCTGGAGGCGCCGTCCGGCAGCCACAGCGAGCCCGCCGGCGCCGGTGCCCCACTGCAGGCCGACGGCCTCGAATGGCGCAGCCTGGTGCCGCTCGAGACCGACATGGCCCTGCCGGCTTAGAGCAGATCAAGGTCGGATGGAATCGCCGAAGGCGATCCACCGACCCTGTAGATCTGCTCTACCCGCCGGCCTCAGTGCAGGCGGCTGATCTCGCTGGTCAGCCCGCCGAACTTCTCCGGATTGCGCATGATGTAGATGTCGCCGAGGCTGCCGTCGCCTTCGTAACCGAAGGTCACCGCCGCGCGGATGGCATCCCCCTCGTAGAGCACCAGGCCGAGGGTGCCGTTGATCTCCTGCCGCACCTGACGCCAGCTCGGCCAGGCGCTGCCGAGCACCTTGGTGATGAAGCCCATGACCTCCGCGGACCCGCGCAGCACGCGGTTCGACGCCGCCACCTTGCCGCCGCCGTCGGCCCGCAGCGCGATGTCGCGCGCCAGCAGCGCGCTCAGCGGTTCGGTGGCGCCGCTGTTCACCGCGAGCTGGAAGGCGTCGAGCAGCCGCTCCTGCTGGTCCGGCGGCACCGCGCGGCGCGCCCTGCCCGCGCGGATGGCGGCCTGGGCCCGCGACACCAGCTTGCGGCAGGCCGATTCCTGCAGCCCGAGCATCGCCGCCACCTCGGCGTAGTCGTGGTCGAAGATCTCGCGCAGCAGGTAGGCGGCGCGTTCCTTCGGCGTGAGGCGATCGAGCAGCAGCAGGAACGCGGTCGTCACCGAGGCCGCCAGCTCGGCCGGGGCGTCGGCTGCCGCCGTCTGCACCGGCTCCGGCAGCCAGGGGCCGACGTAGTCAACCCGGCTGCGGTCGGCCGCCTTCAGCAGGTCGAGACAGCGGCGCGTGCACACGGTGGTCAGCCAGGCGCGCGGCGTCTCGATCGCCCGGCGGTCCGCCGCCTGCCATTTCACGAAAGTATCCTGCACGGCATCCTCAGCCTCCGCATAGGAGCCGAGGATGCGGTAGGCGAGGCCGAACAAGACCGGCCTCGCCTGTTCAAAAGCGGCGACGTCGCTGTCGTCGATCATGGCTAGTGGGTTGCCACCATGAGGCGGTTCCAAAGGTTGATCATGCCGATCTGGGCGGTGAGCGCCGCGATCTCGGAGTCCGAGAAGTGCTCCGCAAGGCGGCGCTTCAGGGCGGTCTGGTCGGCGGTGGGGTCGAGGTTGGTGAGCGCCTCGGTCCACGCCAGGGCCGCCTTCTCGCGCTCGCTGAAGTCGTCGACGTGCCGCCAGACGACGAGGCGGTCGAGCCGCTCGCTGGTCTCGCCGTCCCGGCGCGACTCCGCCGTGTGCATCTTCACGCAGAAGGCGCAGCCATTGATCTGCGAGGCTCGGAGCTTCACCAGGTGGCGCAGCAGGGGATCGAGACCGTGGTCGCCGATCTCCTTTTCGGCGGCGGCCATGGCGGCGATGATCCGGGGGATCTGCTTCTGGTAGTCGAAGGCATTGGTCTGCAACATCGTCTTCTCCTTGAGTTCAGCCGAAGAGCGGCTTTCAGAGGGATGACGACCGGGCCGCCCGCCTTGTGACAGGCCGGGAATTTTTTCTAGAGCAGATCAGGGTCGGATGGAATCGCCGGAGGCGATCCACCGACCCTGTGAATCTGCTCTACTCTTTTGAAGTAGATCGGATTCACGTTGTCAGGTGGAACCGCGCCGCGGTTCCACCTGACAACGATCCGATCTAGCCCCCGCGCAGGACGTCGAGATCGCAGCCCTGCTCGGCCTGGAGGACGTGGTCGCGCCAGAGGCGGCGCCAGCCGCGCTCGCCGCCGACGCCGGGGGCGGCGACGAAGGCCTCGCGCCGGCGCGCCAGCTCGGCGTCGTCCACCAGAAGGTCGAGGCGGCGCTCCTCTACCGAGAGGCGGATGCGGTCGCCCTGGCGCACCAGCCCGAGCGGACCGCCGAGAGCGGCCTCCGGCGAGACATGCAGAACGATGGTGCCGAAGGCAGTGCCGCTCATGCGGGCGTCGGAGATGCGCACCATGTCCTTCACTCCGGCGCGGGCGAGCTTTGCGGGGATCGGCAGGTAGCCCGCCTCCGGCATGCCGGCGGCCAACGGCCCCGCATTCTGCAGCACCAGGAAATCGTCCGGCGTGACATCCAGGTCCGGATCGTCGATGCGCCGCGAGAGGTCCTCCAGCGAGGTGAAGACGACCGCGCGACCTTCACGCTCGAAGAGCCCGGGTGTCGCCGCGGCGCGCTTCAGGATGGCCCCCTTGGGGGCCAGCGTGCCGCTGAGCGCCACCAGCCCGCCCTGCGGCGCGATGGGATCCTCGAGCGGGCGGACTACCGTCGGGTCGACCCACGGGTCGGCGGCGTCGATCACCTCGCCGAGCGTCCGGCCGGTGATCGTCGGCACGTCCAGGTTCAGGCGGTCGCGCAGCGCGCGCAGCACCGCCGGCGCGCCGCCGGCAGCGTGCAGGTCCTCCATATAGTGGGCGCCGGTGGGCTTCAGGTCCACCAGCACCGGCGTCTCGTCGCTGAGGCGGTTCAGGAGATCCATGTCGAGCGAGATGCCGAGCCGCCCGAAGATCGCCGCCAGGTGGACGACGGCATTGGTCGACCCGCTGATCGCCAGCAGCACGCGCAGCGCGTTCTCCGCTGCCGCCGGGGTGATGATGCGGTTGAAGGTGAGGCCGCTGCCCGCCTCGGCCATGGC
>DATCXZ010000061.1:0-10659 GCA_036570545.1 Kiloniellaceae bacterium | reverse complement strand
CCCAGGCGCAGCCCCAGCCCCAGGCGCAGCCGAGCGCTGACGAGAGTGCGCCGCCGCGGCGCCGCGGCCGTCCGCGCAAGCCACGCCCGGACGACGAGGCGCAACAGCCCGACGGCTCGCCGGAAACCGAGAGCGGTCCTGTCGTCAGCTAACCCTGGCGGCAGCTAAGCCTGGCATCAGATTGAAGGTTGTGAGGCCGGGACGAGAGTCCCGGCCGCCGACGTGGTTCTCGGACCGCAGCCTCGCCCCGTGTTAGATCTCCGCGACTTCGTCACGCGTTAGATTTCCGCGACTTCGTCGCCGGGCTTCACCTCGCCACCGGCGATGACCTCCGCATAGACCCCCATGTCGAGATGCCCGAAACCCCTGCGCAGGGTGAGCGGGATGTTCATGTCGCGCTCGGCGGTCTCGGGATTCACGTTGGTGGCCGCGCAACGCTGGATGCGCCGGACCACGCGCAACCGCGCAGCGTCGATGCGGATCTCGCGGTCGATCCAGCCGAACTCTTCCCAGGCGGGCAGATCCTCAATCAGGAAGTTGCCGCGAAAGCGCCGCGGATCGACCGGCTGGCGCGCCACCCGCTCGAAGTCGTGGATGCTGGCAAGGTTGATGAGCGACACCTGGTTGGGCAGCAGGGCCTCGCGGCTGCCTTCGTCGGCCTCGTGGAACGAGGGCGTGCCGCGCGGCGAGCCGGCGAGGAAGCCGGCGAAGAACTGGCTGAGCAGCATGCGCCCTGTCTGGTCCGTCGGGTTGCCGCTGACCACCTGGCGGCCCTGGCGGCTCAGTGTCACGGTGGGCGCGAAGGGGTCATAGGCGACGCGGAGCTGGGCCAGGCGCTCCTCCTGCACGAGATCGAAGAACCCGCGCTTGGCCCCGGTGCCGAGGCCATAGACGACGGCGAAGCGGCGATCGTCCGGCAAGCCCTGGCCCGGGGTCAGGACCACGCTCTCCAGCACCTCGGCGTTCAGGCCCTTCACGGGGTAGCGGCAGATCTGCTGGATGGTCGCGGACATTGTCCGGCCAGCTAATCGCGCGAGGCGACTCCCTGTCAAGAAACGGCGTCAAGCAACGGCCGAACCACCGAACGGATGTGACGGGCGGCCGCCGTGGACCCCTTCAAGACTGCTACTGAGAATCATTTGTAAATGAGAACGAATCGCAGTAGGGTCCGCCCATGCTCTTCGCTGCCGTGTCCCAAGCGGCTTTTGCCTGGGCCGGCGGGGTAAGCATTGATCTCTCCTGATCCTACTTTGGGCTTCGCCCGCCCCTGTGCCCTCGCGGCACAGGGGCTTCTTTTTTGGTCGGCTCCAGCCGGAACTCTTGCCGGCGACCATGGGTTGCCCTCAGACAACGCGCAGCCACAGGACGTTAGGGCCGAGGATGTACAAGAAAATCATGGTCCCTGTGGACCTCAGCCATCGCGAGAGGCTGGAGAAAGCGGTGGCGACGGCGGCGGATCTTTCGAAATGCTACAAGGTGCCCGCGGAGATGGTCGCAGTGACCGCCACGGCGCCCGGGTCTGTCGCGCGCAACCCGGAGGAACTCGCGGACAAGCTGGCCAGGTTCGCGGCCGCGGAGAGCGCCAAGCATGGTGTCGAGTTTGGCTCCCATGCCATCACCAGCCCCGATCCGGCCATCGACCTCGACGAGCGGCTGGGGCGCGAGGCGCATGAGATTGGCGCCGATCTCATCGTCATGGGCTCGCACGTGCCCGGCTTCGCCGAGCACCTCTTCGCCTCCAACGCCGGCTACCTGGCTTCCCATGCCGAGATCTCAGTCTTCGTCGTGCGTTAGGCGTCCCCGCGGAAGGCCGCGTCGAGATCCTCGTCACGCTCCGGCTCGGCCTCGTAGTTCAGCGCCTCCGACAGGCGGAGCCAGCGCTGGGCGCGCTTGGTCCAGAGATGCGCCGCCGGCCGCAGGTCGGCCGTCTCGTCGAGCGTGCCCGCCTTCACGCTGACCAGAAGGCTGGCCGCGCCGGCATCGTTGAAGATGCGCCCGCCACAGAGCGGGCAGAAATGCGCGTGCTTGGCGCTGCCGCGCGCAGAGCGGTGCGACCACACCGCCAGTTCACCCTGCTCCAGCGCAAAGGCCCGGCGCGGCAGGATAAGGGACATGCCGAAGGCGCTGCCGGACTGCTTCTGGCAGTCGCGGCAGTGACAGCAACAGAGTGTTCTGATCTGCTCCGGGTCTACGCTGTAGCGAACCGCCCCGCATTGACAGCCGCCGAGCCATCGCATCGATCGAGTGCTCCCTGTCTCCGAATGCTCGCCGCTCATCTTGCAGTATGGGGCGCCACGCGAAATTTAGGGGTGGCAAGAAAAGAGCCCCGCCGCAGGGCGGGGCTCGAAAGGTGAAAACTGTCGGCTTATTCGACGGGTCTGGGATCGGCCGCCGCTACACTTTCGCGCCTTGCTCTGATGAGGCCGATCAGCAAGCTGACGCACATCAGCAGCAGCACGATGGTGAAGGGGAAGCCGGTGGATACCGCCATCGCCTGAAGGGCGTTCAGCGCGCTGGCGCCGCCGACCAGCAGCAGCGCGGCGGCCACCAGGCCCTCGAACGTAGCCCAGAAGACTCTCTGGCCGACCGGAGCATCGGTCTTGCCACCGGCCGTGATGGTGTCGATCACCAGCGACCCGGAGTCGGAAGAGGTGACGAAGAACACGATCACCAGCACGATGCCGAGAAGGGAAGTGAGCCATGCCAGTGGCAGGTGCTGCAGCATCTCGAAGAGCTGCAGTTCCAGCGGCGCCGACTGCAGCGCGGCCGTCGGGTCAGCGATCACCTGTTGGATGGCGGTGCCGCCGAAAACGGCCATCCAGAAGATGCTGACCACCGTCGGCACCAGCACCACGCAGACGATGAACTCGCGCACGGTGCGGCCGCGCGACACCCGCGCGATGAACATGCCGACAAAGGGTGACCAGGAGATCCACCACGCCCAATAGAACGAGGTCCAGCCCTGGCGGAAGTTGTCATCCTCCCGGCCGAAGGGATTGGACAGGGGCACGATCTCCGCCACGTAGGCCGCTCCGCCGGTCAGCAAGGTGTCAAGGATCGCTGCCGTCGGCCCGACCAGGAAGATGAAAGCCAGGAGCAGAGCAGCGAGGGCGATGTTGATCTCGGAAAGCACCTTCACGCCGCCGTCGAGGCCACGCACCACGGAAATCGTGGCTGCGGCGGTGATCAGCGCAATCAGCAAGACGCGGGCACCGTTGCCGGTCGGCGTTCCGAAGAGATAGTTGAGACCCGCAAGAGCCTGCTCAGTGCCGAAACCGAGCGAGGTGGCGAGGCCGAACAGCGTGGCGAAGACCGCCAGGGTGTCGATCACGTGTCCGATCCAGCCCCACACGGCTTCGCCGAACAGGGGATAGAACGCGGAGCGCAGGGTCAGCGGCAGATTGTAGTTGAAGGAGAAGAAGGCGAGCGCCAGCGCCACCACTGCATAGATCGCCCAGGGATGCAGCGCCCAATGGAAGATGGTGGCGGCCATGCCGAGGTTCCGCGCTGCCTCGGCATCGCCGGCGGCTCCACCCAGCGGCGCCCAGTCGCTACGGACGCCTGCGTCCATCGCTGTGCCGCCCATGGAGGAGGAGAAGTGCGACATCGGCTCGGAGACGCCGAAGAACATCAGGCCAATACCCATGCCGGCGGCGAACAGCATGGCGAACCAGGAGATGTAGGAGTATTCCGGCTTTGCGCCGGGGCCGCCGAGCCGCACCGAGCCCAGCGGTGTCACCACCAGCAAGAGGCTGAACACCACGAAGATGTTCGCCGACAGCAGAAAAAACCAGTCAAAGGTTGAGGTCAGATAGGTCCGCAGCCAGCCAAAAAACTCGGCCGCCTCAGCCTGGAATGCCAGGGTCATTAGGACGAAGGCGATGATCGTGACAGAGGAGATGACAAAAACGGGATTGTGGATATCGAGGCCGAAAGGCCGGATGTTGTCCTGCCCGACTTCGTAGTTGGTGACTTCAGGATTGGCCATAGTAAATCCCCCAAGCCGGCCTGCATTGCTGAGTAAAGCAGGCGGTTTCCTTTATTTCTTCCACGCTCGCAGGCGCGGGTATGACGATAGAACTTAGTATTGCTCTTGTGGGCGCGGCCCTACGCTCGGGGCGCTGCTTTCCAGCGTAGGGATTTCCTGGCCGGCCAAATTGCGCAGAAAAGCCCCACCACCGGTCTAAAAGCGACACCAAGGCCCGCTTCCTGGCGAATTGGTGCGTCAGCCCGCACCAGGGCTCCCGCGCCGGCTCGTCGCCCTTGCCCCTTGTGTCTTTTATGCAACAGACCCATATCCAGACAGCAAGCAGGGCCATTCCGGCCGGCTTGCGCGGGCGCCGTGCCGCTGGACGGGGGTGCCTGCCGGAGTACCATTATTCACCTGCATGCCGCTTTCGGGTGCAGGAAAGGGGATACAGATGGATCTCAATCGCTATACCGAGCGCTCGCGCGGCTTCCTTCAGGCCGCGCAGACCCTGGCCAGCCGCAAGCATCATCAGCGCCTCACGCCCGAGCATCTCCTGAAGGTGCTGCTCGACGACGAGGAGGGCTTGGCGCGCAACCTCATCCGCCAGGCCGGCGGCAAGCCGGAGGCGGCGGTGAAGGCGGTCGACGAGGCGCTCGCCAGGCAACCCAAGGTCGAGGGCGCCGGCGCGGGCCAGCTCTACCTGGCGCAGGAGACCAACGACCTCTTCGGCCAGGCCGAGAAGCTCGCCGAGGAGGCTGGCGATTCCTACGTGACCGCCGAGCGCATCCTGCTGGCGATGGCGATGCTGCCCGGCACTGCCGCGGCCAAGGCGCTCGCTGCCGCCGGCGTGACGCCGCAGTCGTTGAATCAGGCGATCAATGCCATGCGCAAGGGCCGGCGCGCCGACACCGCGACCGCCGAGGACCAGTACGAGGCGCTGAACAAGTATGCCCGCGACCTGACCGAGGTGGCGCGGGCCGGCAAGCTCGATCCCGTCATCGGCCGCGACGAGGAGATTCGCCGCACCGTCCAGGTGCTGTCGCGCCGCACCAAGAACAACCCAGTGCTGATCGGTGAGCCCGGCGTCGGCAAGACCGCCATCGTCGAGGGCCTTGCCCAGCGCATCGTCAACGGCGACGTGCCGGACAACCTGAAGAGCAAGCGGCTCATGTCGCTCGATCTCGGCGCCATGGTGGCCGGCGCCAAGTTCCGCGGCGAGTTCGAGGAGCGCCTGAAGGCGGTGCTGCAGGAGGTCGCCGACTCGGGCGGCGAGATCATCGTCTTCATCGACGAGCTGCATACTTTGGTCGGTGCCGGCAAGGCGGAAGGCACCATGGACGCCTCCAACATGCTGAAACCGGCGCTGGCGCGCGGCGACCTGCACTGCGTCGGCGCCACCACGCTCGACGAATACCGCAAGTACATCGAGAAGGACGCCGCCCTGGCGCGGCGCTTCCAGCCCGTCTTCGTGCCGGAGCCGAGCGTCGAAGAGACGATCTCTATCCTGCGAGGGCTCAAGGAAAAGTATGAGCTGCATCACGGCGTGCGCATCACCGATGCGGCCATCGTGTCGGCGGCGACGCTTTCGAACCGCTACATCGCCGACCGCTTCCTCCCCGACAAGGCGATCGACCTGGTCGACGAATCCGCGAGCAGGCTGCGTATGGTGGTCGATTCGAAGCCGGAGGAAATCGACGAGCTCGACCGCCGGCTGGTGCAGATGAAGATCGAGGAGAACGCGCTGCAGAAGGAGAGCGACAAGGCCTCCAAGGAGCGCCTCGAGAAGCTGAGCGGCGAGATCAAGACGCTGGAGGCGAAGACCGCCGAACTGACAGCCCAATGGCAGGCCGAGAAGGACAAGCTGGCCGGCGCGCAGAAGCTGAAGGAGCAGCTCGACCAGGCGCGCAGCGAGCTGGAGATCGCCCAGCGCAACGGCGACCTGAACCGGGCCAGCGAGCTGAAGTACGGCGTGATTCCCGGACTGGAGAAGCAGCTCGGCGAGGCCGAGGCGGCGCAGGAAAATCGCATGCTGAACGAGGAGGTGACGGAGAGCGACATCGCCGCCGTGGTGTCGCGCTGGACCGGCATTCCCGTCGACAAGATGCTGGAGGGCGAGCGCGAGAAGCTGCTCGCCATGGAGGATTCGCTGCGCGCCAGCGTGATCGGCCAGGAGGACGCCATCGTGGCGATCGCCAACGCGGTTCGGCGCGCGCGCGCCGGCCTGCAGGATCCGAATCGGCCAATCGGCTCCTTTCTCTTCCTCGGCCCCACCGGCGTCGGAAAGACCGAGCTCACCAAGGCGCTGGCGCGCTTCCTCTTCGACGACGAGCAGGCAATGGCGCGCCTCGACATGTCGGAGTACATGGAAAAGCACTCGGTCGCGCGCATGATCGGCGCGCCGCCGGGCTACGTCGGCTACGAGGAGGGCGGCGCGCTCACCGAGGCGGTGCGCCGGCGGCCCTACCAGGTGGTGCTGTTCGACGAGGTCGAGAAGGCACACCCCGACGTCTTCAACATCCTGCTGCAGGTGCTGGACGACGGCCGCCTGACCGACGGCCAGGGCCGCACCATCGACTTCCGCAACACCCTCATCATCCTGACCTCCAACCTCGGCTCCGAGATCCTCGCGAGCCAGCCGGAGGGGCAGGACAGTGCCGCCGTGCGCGAGCAGGTGATGGAGGTGGTGCGGCGCGCCTTCCGGCCGGAGTTCCTCAACCGCCTGGACGAGATCCTGCTGTTCCACCGCCTGACGCGCCAGCAGATGACCGGCATCGTCGAGATCCAGCTCGGCCGGCTGCATCGCATGCTGGCCGACCGCAAGATCGCGCTGGAGCTCGACGAGCAGGCGAAAGCCTGGCTGGCCGACCGCGGCTACGACCCCGTCTATGGTGCGCGGCCGCTGAAGCGGGTGATCCAGCGGGAGCTGCAGAACCCCTTGGCCAGCCTGATCCTGGAGGGCAAGATCGGCGACGGCGACACGGTGAGCGTCACCGCCGGCGCCGAAGGCCTCGCCATCAACGGAGAGATGGTCGCGGCAGCCTGACCCTGCGGTGGGGGCAAGGCCTGGCGGGTGCAAGGCCTGCGGGTGCAAGGAGAGACGAGCGGATGTTCTACGACACGCGGACCGGCGACCACGGCCTGCCGCACGATCCCTTCAAGGCCTGTGTGGTGCCGCGGCCGATCGGCTGGATCACCTCGATGAACGAGGCCGGCAGCGTGAACCTCGCGCCCTACAGCTTTTTCAATGGCGTCGCCGGCGACCCGCCTTGCGTGATGTTTGCACCGGGCGGGCGCAAGGCCGATGGCCCGCCCGACGGCTCGAAGGACTCCCTCGCCAATGTCGAGCGCACCGGCGAGTTCGTCTGCAACGTCGTCACCTGGGATCTGCGCGAGGCGATGAACGTGACCTCGGCGCCGGCGCCGGCCGGCGTCGACGAGGCCGCCGTCGCCGGGCTCGAGATGGTGCCCTCGCGGCTGGTAAGGCCGCCGCGCGCGAAGGCTTCGCCGGTCCACCTGGAATGTCGCTACCTGCAGACCGTCGACCTGCCATCGGCCGTTCCTGGCACGCGCAACGCCGTGGTCTTCGGCCAGGTGATCGGCATCCACATCGACGAGTCGGTGCTGACGAACGGCAAGGTCGACATCGCGAAGCTGAAGCCGGTCTCCCGGCTCGGCTACATGGACTACTGCGTGGTCGAAGACGTCTTTGCCATGGCGCGCCCGGCCTGGCCGGTGAAGCCGACCAGCGACGCCGCCGACTAGTTGAGCTCTCCCCAGATCAGGCTGATCGCGAGCACGGCCATCACGCAGCCGACGAAGCCATCGAGCAGGCGCCAGGCGCGCTGCGATGCGAACAGTGGCGCCAGCCGCCGGGCGCCGTAGCCGAGGCCGTAGAACCACAGCGCAGAGGCGAGCATGGCGCCGAGCGCGAAGGCGAGCCGCTCGTCGCCGGCGTAGCGCGCGGCGACGCCACCGAGCAGCACCACGGTATCGAGATAGACGTGCGGGTTCAGCAGGCTGAGGGCGAGAGCGGTGGCGATCGCCGCCTTGCGGCCGGCGCCGCTGCCGTCTTCTGCGGCGGTCAGCGCCTGCGGGCGAAGAGCGGCGGCGAAGGCGCGCAGGCTGTAGGCGACAAGAAAGAGGGCGCCGCCCCAGGCCGCCAGCGAGGGCAGACTCGGCACCGCGCGCAGCAGGCTGGCGAAGCCGCCGGCGCCGAGCGCAATCAGCATGCAGTCGATAAGGAAGCAAACGGTCGCCACGGCGAAGACGTGCTGGCGTCGCAGTCCCTGGCGCAGCACGTAGGCATTCTGGGCGCCGATGGCGATGATGAGGCCGGCGCCGAGGCCAAGGCCTTCCACGGCGGCAAGCGCCGCCCCGGCAGAGGGATCGGCAAGCGCCGCCGCAAGCGAAGAACTGGCGGCAAGCGCCGCGGCCGAAACTGTCGCAGACATGGAATCTCCACGCGGAATGACGGGCAGGCGAAGGCTGCGCCGTCCCGCGGACGAGACGGCGCGCTTTGCCTAGCCTCGGCGCCGCGAGCGCTTTTCCAGGTAGTCTGAGATGCTCAGAATGATGGCCAGAGTCATGGCTCTCGAAGGATCAGCAGTCGTCGCCGCCCGGCGTCGAGCCCTGCTCGATCTGCTCGCCCTGCTCGCTCTGCGGCGCGCAGGCGCGCTGCACCATCAGCAGGCCGCCTTGCGCCATGGCGAGTTGGCGTTCCACCTCGCTGCGGTGTGCCGCGAAGTGGGCCAGTTCGCCGTCCTTCAGCTTTTCGCCGCGCGGCAGGGTGACCTTCAGCGGGTTCACCTGCTTGCCGTTCACGTGCACCTCGTAGTGCAGGTGCGGCCCGGTGGAGCGGCCGGTGGTGCCGACGTAGCC
Source organism: Kiloniellaceae bacterium (assembly GCA_036570545.1). GTDB lineage: Bacteria > Pseudomonadota > Alphaproteobacteria > Kiloniellales > Kiloniellaceae > Pelagibius. Next base: position 1,811 of record DATCXZ010000061.1, on the reverse strand, counting down.
GATGATCTGGCCCTGCTTCACGCGGGCGCCCTTGGCGATGCCCTTGGCGATGCTCTTCATGTGGGCGTAAGCGGTCTGGTAGGTCGAGCCGTGGCGCAGGCGCACGTACTTCCCGTAGCCGCCGTTGCGGCCGGCGTAGTCGACGACGCCGTTGCCGGCGGCATAGATCGGCGTGCCGCTGGGGGCCGCGAAGTCGGTGCCCTTGTGCATCCGCGAGTAGCCGAGGATCGGATGCTTGCGCATGCCGAAGCCCGAGGAGAGGCGGGCGCCGTCGATCGGCGTGCGCATCAGCGAGCGGCGCACCGAGGCGCCCTCCGCGGTGTAGAAGTCGGCGCTGCCGTCGGCGCGCTCGTAGTAGTAGATCTCGGTGCGGCTGCCGGAGAGCGTCATCGCGGCAAACAGCAGGTCGCCCGTGCGCACCACCGCGCCTTCTTCGTCGACGAAGATCTCGTAGAGGAATTCGAAGGCGTCGCCCTTCTGGATCTCGCGCTGGAAGTCGACGTCGTAGCTGAAGGCGCCGATCGCTTCGGCGAGCACCGGGTGCGGGACGTTGCGGTCGGTCGCGGCGACCGAGAGATTGCTGTCGATGGTGCCCTCGGCGTAGGCGAGCTGGCGGGCGACGGGGCGGTCGATCGATTCCGCGAAGAAGTCCTCTTCGCCGGTGGAGCGGCTGATCTCGATGTCGCGCTCGCGGTTCGGCCGGAAGCTGATGAAGAGCAGCGGGCCGGGTGCGTCGTTGCCGAGGTCGGCGAAGGCGACGGCGAGTTCCTGGCCCGGCCTTAGATGGCGGGCGCTGTAGACCGGCTCCATGGCGGTGACCGCCTGGTGCGCCTGGGTCCGATCGGCGCCGGCGCTGACCAGCAGTTGCATCAGGGTGTCGCCGGGCTCGACGGTGATGGCGCGCACGATGGTCGGCGGCTCGGGCTCGGCGGTTTCTTCGGCCACGGCCTCCTCGGCCGGCGGCAGCGCGGCCTCCTGCAGGCGGAAGAGCCTCCGGACCTCGGAGGTCTCGGTCGGCGCGATAGTGGCGTCTTCGGCCTCATCCTTCATCTTCTGGACGGCTGCGGGCGCGCTCTGGACCGCAGCAGGCGCCGATTCGGAGCCTGCTACCGGGATCGCGGACGCGCCGGCCGGGGTGTCCACCAGGGCCTGGGCGGTCTCCGCCGCAGACCACGAGACGGCTAGGGCGCCGCCGATGAGGGGGATAGCTAAGATGGCAGGAAAACTTACTTTTTTCCCGAATCGCAGGAGCGATTCGACATCGATTTTGCGATTCGTCACGACCGGCTGAGGCTCCGTGGCTCGACGTTTTGTATGGCTGCCCCCCGGAGGCAGGACCACTTGACGGTAAAGCTCATACCATCAAAATGTTAACCAATTTTTGAAATTGGCTTCATCTACAAGGGCTTGTCAACCTTAAAGGCAGTTAATGGCAGGGTCTTCCCGCCCTGCTGTCCTAATTTATCGACAACAGTGCAAAAAACCTTTCACAAAGCGTTTGACAGGCAACTGGGGGCAGCCCTATAACCCGCCTCCGCGGCAGCAATCGGCTCCGGGCCGAGCTGCCGCGCTGTTGTTTGACATTGTTGATTTGGAAGGGATACGCGGGCGGCGGGTCTGGCTTTGGTTGGGCTTGTTCTGGTGTTTTGGCACTGGGGCCTTTTGGTTGGCCGCGTATTAGACGGATCTTGTCTGTTCGGTTTCCGGGCTTTGGCTTTGGCTGGGGTTTTGGGGGCTTGGATGGGCGGGATTTCGCGCGTTTTGACTTGAGAGGATCCCGTTGATGAGCCTGGTGTTCCGGTGGTTTTTGC
>DATCXZ010000060.1:0-6759 GCA_036570545.1 Kiloniellaceae bacterium | reverse complement strand
GCCGGCGTGAACGAGCGGCACCACGGCTTCGTCGAGCGGCGCGCGGCCCGGGACCTGGCTGCAGAGGATCTGCAGGCTGCCTTCGACCGCGTGCTGGTCGATGCGCCCTGCAGCGGCAGCGGTGCCTGGCGGCGCCATCCCGATGCGCGCTGGCGCCTGACCCCCGCCGACCTGGAGCGCTACAAGGCCGCGCAGCGCGACCTGCTGCGTGCCGCTGCCAGGCCGGTAAGGCCGGGCGGGCGCCTCGTCTACGTCACCTGCTCGCTGCTGGCCGAGGAGAACGACGACCAGGCCGCGGCCTTCCTGGCCGACGTCCCTGACTTCACCGCGTTGCCGGTCGCGGCGATATGGCAGCGGGTGCTGCCGTCGCCCTATCCCGGCAAGGACGCCGCGGAACCCTTTCTGATGCTGACGCCGCGGCGCCACGGCACCGACGGCTTCTTCGTCGCCGTGCTGCAGCGAAAGGAGGCGCCATGAGCGACCTCTTCGTGCTGCGCCCGGCGCTGCCGCGCGATGCCGACGACATCGCGCGGGTCCATGTCGAGACCTGGCAGAGCACCTATGCCGGACTGGTGCCCTCGGAATATCTGGCGCGCATGAGCGTGGCGCGCTCGGCGCCGCAGTGGCACCGTGCCGCGGCGCAGGCCGAGAAGGGCAACGACCTCATGGTGGCGGAGGCCGACCGGCAGGTGGTCGGCTTCGTCTCCTTCGGCCCGACGCGCACGCCGGCGCTGCCCTACGGCGGCGAGGTCTACGCGCTCTATGTCGGCATCGACTGGCAGGGTCAGGGGCTGGGGCGCCGGCTGCTGGCGACGGCGCTCGACGCGCTCGCCAAGGAGGAGCACCGCGGCGCCATGCTCTGGGTGCTGGCGGCCAACCCCTCGCGCTTCTTCTACGAGGCGATGGGCGGCGAGCGCATCGGCGAGCGCCTGGAGCGCTTCGCCAGCACCGAGCTGGAGGAGCTCGCCTACGGCTGGCCGGACCTCGAGTCCTGGCTGGCGCAGATGAAGAGATAACGCGTGATGCAAAGAGACGGGGCCACCGCATGACCGACCGCATCCTCATTCTCGACTTTGGGTCCCAGGTGACCCAGCTCATCGCCCGGCGGGTGCGCGAGAGCGGCGTCTATTGCGAGATCTTTCCCTTCAACGTGGAGTCCGAGCGCATCGCCGACTTCGCGCCCAAGGGCATCATCCTCTCCGGCGGTCCGGCCTCGGTGACCGGCAGCGACACGCCGCGCGCGCCGCAGATCGTGTTCGACCTGGGCCTGCCGGTGCTCGGCATCTGCTACGGACAGCAGACCATCTGCGCCCAGCTCGGCGGCGTGGTCGAGGGCTCCGACCATCAGGAGTTCGGCAAGGCCTTCGTCGAGCTGAAGGCCGACACCACTCTGACCAAGGGCATGTGGGCGCCGGGCGAGCGCCACCAGGTGTGGATGAGCCATGGCGACCGCGTGGTGGAGCTGCCGCAGGGCTTCAAGGTCTACGGCACCTCCGAGGGCGCGCCCTTCGCGGTGATTGCCGACGAGAAGCGCCGCATCTACGCGGTGCAGTTCCATCCCGAGGTGGCGCACACGCCGGATGGGGCCAAGCTTCTTGCCAACTTCACCCACGAAGTCTGCGGCTGCCGGGGCGACTGGACCATGGCGGCCTTCCGCCAGCAGGCGCTCGAGGCGATCCGCAAGCAGGTCGGCAAGGCGCGGGTCATCTGCGGGCTCTCCGGCGGCGTCGACTCCTCGGTGGCGGCAGTGCTGATCCACGAGGCGGTCGGCGAGCAGCTCACCTGCATCTTCGTCGACCACGGCCTGCTGCGCCAGGACGAGGCCGGGCAGGTGGTCGAGTTGTTCCGCCATCACTACAACATCCCGCTGGTGCACCGCGACGCCAGCGAGCTCTTCCTCGGCAAGCTGGAGGGCGTCGACGATCCCGAGCGCAAGCGCAAGATCATCGGCGGCACCTTCATCGACGTCTTCGAGGAGGAGGCGGCGAAGATCGGTGGTGCGGATTTCCTGGCGCAGGGCACGCTCTATCCCGACGTCATCGAGTCGGTCTCCTTCACCGGCGGCCCCAGCGTCACCATCAAGTCGCACCACAACGTGGGCGGCCTGCCGGCGCGCATGAAGATGAAGCTGGTCGAGCCGCTGCGCGAGCTGTTCAAGGACGAGGTGCGCGCGCTCGGGCGCGAGCTCGGCCTGCCGGAGAGCCTGGTTGGCCGCCATCCCTTCCCGGGGCCGGGCCTCGCCATTCGCATCCCCGGCCCGGTCAGCCGCGACAAGGCGGAGATCCTGCGCAAGGCCGACGCCGTCTACCTCGACGCCATCCGCAAGGCTGGCCTCTACGACGCCATCTGGCAGGCCTTCGCCGTGCTGCTGCCGGTGAAGACGGTCGGCGTGATGGGCGACGCGCGCTCCTACGACTACGTCTGCGCCCTCAGGGCCGTCACCTCGACCGACGGCATGACCGCCGAGAGCTACCCCTTCGACCACGATTTCCTGGCCGGCGTCGCGACCCGCCTCATCAACGAGGTGCGCGGCATCAACCGCGTCGTCTACGACGTGACCTCCAAGCCGCCGGGGACGATCGAGTGGGAGTAGGGCTCGTGGGAGTAGGGCTCGTGGGAGTAGGGATTCGCCGTTGTGTCTCCTCTTTTCGTCACCCTCGGGCTTGACCCGAGGGTCCAGGGCAAGTGACGGTGCGGCGGCCCTGGATGCTCGGCTCAAGGCCGAGCATGACGACCTGCGATGTGGCGAGGGTGGAGGGAGGATCAGTGAGATGAACGAACTGAAATGGTCCGCTTCTTCGCGAAGGCCATCTGGATGAAGAGCAGCTCAGCGGCTTGTCGGAAGAGAAAATCGAAATCATCCGGGATCTTCGAAATCATCTGCGTCGGTGACCGGTTGCGACCTCACTACCAAGCGCCCGCAATGATCGAGCGAAAGCGTGGGAACGAACCATGGGGTGGAGCTGGGCCTATCCATGAGTGAGTATCAGTACTACGAGTTCCAGGCAATCGACCGGCCTCTCGACCGAGCTGCGCAAGAGGCATTGCGATCGATCTCATCGCGGGCGCGAATCTCTGCAACCAGCTTCACCAACCACTACGAATGGGGCGACCTCAAGGGCGACCCCTGCAAGCTCATGGAGCAGTGGTTCGACCTCCATCTCTACCTCACGAACTGGGGCACGCGACGCCTGATGATGCGGCTGCCTGAGCGCCTCGTGAGCCGTGCGGATATTGGTTGTTTTCTTCGTGAAGTCGACTGGGTCGAGATCTGGACCTCCGGCGATAACACGCTCGTCGATATTTATCGTGACGAGGTAGAGCCTGACGATGACTGGGACGATGGTTCGGGCTGGCTCGCCGCGCTCGCACCGCTGCGTGCCGATGTGGCTGCGGGAGACTTGAGGCTGTTCTATCTCCTGTGGTTGACGGCTGTGCAAGATGATCTGGTCTCCGACGAAGAAGTCGAGCCGCTGCCAGGCGTTGGTCCAGTATCGCCCGCGCTCGAAGGGTTCGCAGAGTTCTTCGGTGTCGATCCGGACCTCATGCAGGCGGCAGCAGAGTTGGCCGAGGGCGACGCGACCACGTCCAAAGATGATCTGCGCGAGACACTCGCAGCCATTCCCGATCGGGAGAAGATCGACTTGCTGCTTCGCGTGGCTGATGGCGATAACTATGTGGTCACCGAACTCAGGCGCAGACTTCGTAGAAGGCGCCCGGCGCCAACTTTGCCGCCGCGGACCGCCGGCGCCCTGCGGGCAAGAGCCCGGGAGATCGCCGAGGCGCGTGAGCGCGCCGACGCCGAGCGCCGTGAGGCGGAGCGGCGCCGCCAAGCTAAGCAAGCTGAAAAGGAGCGCCGCGCCCGGCTCAGAACTCTCAAGCAGCGTGGCGCCGCGGTATGGCGTGAGATCGAGGATGAAATCGAACGCCGCAATGCTGCCGGCTATGACAGAGCGACAAGCCTGCTCTGCGATCTTCAGGTCTTGGCTATGGAGGAGGGAAGCCAGAGCGACTTCGCCCGCCGCCTCGCTTCGATCCGCGCGCGGCACGAAAGGAAAGGAAAGCTGATCGAGCGGCTGGCCACGCTTGGGTAAGCGACGTCGAAGTTTCCGGGGACCATCGAGTGGGGATAGGGGGAGTAGCTGTCACTGCTTCCTCTTTTGTCACCCTCGGCTCACTCAGATTGTCATCCCGGCCAAGCGACCGCAGGGAGCGCGAGCCGGGATCTATGGGTGGGCCGGGCGCCTGCTCGCTATCCTCTGCGCCATGCTCAGGGCCCAGACACTCTACGACCCGGACCGCCATGCCAAGCCCGCCGCGGCATGACAACTGCGGGGCACAATCCCCGCAAAACGCACTTGTAAACTGGTGGGGAGTCCGGATCGCGCTCGCGTGACGCTCGCTTGTCCGGGGTGACGGTCAGAGTAGGGGCGATGGAGATGTGTGATAGGTTGACCGTCTACTCCGCCGCGCTCCGCCTCGGCAGCACCCAGTCCTTGCGCGGGAAGTGGCAGGTGTAGCCGTTGGGGATGCGCTCCAGGTAGTCCTGGTGCTCCGGCTCCGCCTGCCAGAAGTCGCCGGCCGGCTCGACCTCGGTCACCACCTTGCCGGGCCACAGGCCGGAGGCGTTCACATCCGCGATGGTGTCCTCGGCGATCCGCTTCTGCTCCTCGTCGAGATAGTAGATTGCCGAGCGGTAGGACAGGCCGACGTCGTTGCCCTGGCGGTTCTTCGTGGTGGGATCGTGGATCTGGAAGAAGAACTCCAGGATCCGCCGGTAGCCGATCTTCTCGGGATCGAAGACGATCTCGATGCCCTCGGCATGGGTGCCGTGGTTGCGGTAGGTCGCGTTCGGCACGTCGCCGCCGGTATAGCCGACGCGGGTCGAGACGACGCCGGGCAGCTTGCGGATCAGGTCCTGCATGCCCCAGAAGCAGCCACCGGCCAGAACAGCTCTCTCGGTAACAGCGCGCTCGGTCATCTTAGATACCCTCCACCTGGTCGAGATAGGCGCCATAGCCCTCGGTCTCCATTCGGTCGCGGGGAATGAAGCGCAGGGCCGCGGAGTTGATGCAGTAGCGAAGCCCGCCGCGGTCCTGCGGGCCATCGGGGAACACATGGCCGAGGTGGCTGTCGCCATGCGCCGAGCGCACCTCGGTGCGGACCATGCCATGCGAGCTGTCCTGCAACTCGTTCACGTTGGCCGGCACGATCGGCTTGGTGAAGCTGGGCCAGCCGCAGCCGGACTCGAACTTGTCGGAAGAGGCGAACAGCGGCTCGCCGGAAACGATGTCGACGTAGAGGCCCGCCAGCTTGTTATCGTTATACTCCCCCGTGAAGGGGCGCTCGGTGGCGCTCTCCTGGGTCACCCGGTACTGCTCTGGCGTGAGCTTGCGGAGCGCCTCGTCGGTCTTGGCGTAGGTCATTGCCCGGTCTCCATTCGCGGTCTTGCTGCTCAGCTAATATGGTGAAGGGTGGCGCGCATTGCCAATAGAGGCGTTCATGGAGTCCTGCTGCTCACGAAACAGTGTTCCTCCTTTGTCCTTGAATTGGCCGGACGTTCTGGCGTCGTTTCTCGTGTTGTGCGGGCGAACGGCTATGAGTAGGAGTGGGAGAGCAACCGACGCGGAGGATTCGACCATGACCGACATCAAGCGTATCGTTCCCGGCAAGCGCATGTCCCAGGCCGTCGCCTGCGGCAACCTCGTCTTCCTGGCAGGGCAGGTGGCGCAGCGCGCCGGCGGCGCTGCGGTCGCCGAGCAGACCAAGGACATCCTCGCCCGGATCGAGGAGCTGCTGGCCGAAGCGGGCAGCGACAAGACGAAGCTGCTGTCGGCCACGATCTGGCTCACCGACATCGCGACCTTCGACGAGATGAACGGGATCTGGGACGCCTGGGTGGCGCCGGGCGCGGCCCCCGCGCGGGCCTGCGTCGAGGCGAAGCTCGCGTCGCCTCAGTACAACGTGGAAATCGCCGTGGTGGCGGCGCGCTGACGGCCTTGCAGCGCGGGCTTACGGCGCGAGGTGGGCGAGCTGCGCGCCGAGCTCGATGATGCCCTCCCGGACGACCCGGAAGCGGGCGCCCCTGGGCGTGGTGCAGGGAAGCGGGCAGTCGTCGTCGCGCAGCCTCCCGAGCACCAGGTTGGCGAGGCAGCGGCCGAACACGGTTCCCGGCGCGATGCCGCGACCGTTGTAGCCGCAGATCGTCAGCACCCCGTCGTCGAGCCGGTGGAAGCGGGGCAGGTTGTCGTCGGTCATGCCGATCATGCCGAACCATTCGGCCTCGAAGCGGGGGCTGCCGATCTCCGGGAACAGCTTGCGAAGCGCGCGCTTGGCCCAGGCGCGATGCACGGCCAGGCCCGTGCCGCGCAGCGCGCCGACGCTGCCGAACACGAGCCGCCCCGCCTGATCGAGACGGAACGAGCTGAGCACCGCCTTGGTGTCCCAGGCGCCCTGCCGTTCCGGCAGAATGGCCCGCTGCAGGCGGTCGGAGAGCGGCTCGGTGGCGAAATTGAAGTACGGCAGGCGGACCTGCTCGCTACGCAGGCTCGACCACGGCGGCGCGGAATAGGCGTCGGTCGCGACGACGACCTGCGCGGCGGTGACGCTTCCTCCGGCGGTCGCGACACGCCAGCGCGATCCCGCACGGTCGAGGGAACTCGCCCGCGCGCCCGTATGCACGGCCGCGCCGGCACCATCCAGCCGCTGGCCTATGCACGCGGACTCGCCCGGGCCGCCATGGCCGCCGGGGCGGTCCTG
>DATCXZ010000059.1:0-11245 GCA_036570545.1 Kiloniellaceae bacterium | reverse complement strand
TAGCCGGCACGCAGATCGAGCAGCCGCGCGCCATCGTCAGCCGCCGTCGGCTCTCCGGGCAGCTCGAGCGGATCTTCCGCGACAGCGAGGCCGGCCCGCAGCGGCGCAGCGCCGTCCTGGCGGTCATGAAGGAGGCGCTGGCCGCTGGCCGTGCCGAGATCCGGCGCCGCTTCGAGAACGAGGCCGCCAGCGGCACCCAGACCGTGCGCGCCAAGGCCTACCTCGTCGACCAGATGATTCGCGTCGTCTACGACCACGCCGACCAGCGGCTCTACCCGCTGGCCAACCCCTCGACGGGAGAGCGACTGTCGCTCGTCGCGGTCGGCGGCTACGGGCGCGGCGAGCTCGCCCCGCAGTCGGACATCGACCTGCTGTTCCTGCTGCCCTACAAGCTGACGCCGCGCAGCGAGCAGGTGGTGGAGGAGATTCTCTACCTGCTGTGGGACATGGGCTTCAAGGTCGGCCACGCGACGCGCTCGGTGAACGAGTGCATTCGTCTCGCCAAGAACGACATCACCATCTGCACGGCGCTCCTGGAGGCGCGCTGGCTCTGGGGCGACCAGGCGCTCTACGGCGAGCTTCGCCAGCGCTTCCAGAAGGACGTGCAGGCGGGTGGCGCCACCAAGTTTATCGAGGCCAAGCTCGGCGAGCGCAAGGCGCGGCATGACCGCTTCGGCGGCTCGCGCTACCAGCTCGAGCCCAACATCAAGGAGGGCAAGGGCGGCCTGCGCGACCTGCACACGCTGTTCTGGATCGCCAAGTTCCTCTACAACGTCGACGACATCGCGACGCTGGTGCAGCGCAAGGTGTTTACCGCGGCCGAGGTGCGCAGCTTCGAGAAGGCGCAGAATTTCCTGTGGACCCTGCGCTGCCACATGCACTATCTCTCCGGCCGCGCCGACGAGCGCCTCACCTTCGACATGCAAAAGCAGATCGCGCCGCGCATGGGCTTCAACCCGCACGCCGGCCTGCTGGACGTCGAGCGCTTCATGAAGCGCTACTTCCTGGTTGCCAAGGAAGTCGGCGATCTCACACGCATCTTCTGCGCGGTCATCGAGGCCGATCACAACAGGCGCTCGCGCTTTCGTCTGCCGACCCTGCGGCGGCGGCGCAAGGTCGAGGGCTTCGGCCTCGAGGGCGATCGCCTTACCGTGCCGGGGCCGGAGGCTTTCGCGGCGAACCCGGTGGAGATGCTGCGCATCTTCCAGGTCGCTCAGAAGCACGACCTCGATATCCATCCCGAAACCCTGCGCGCGGTCACGCGCAACCTGAAGCACGTCGACAAGGCGCTGCGCGAGAACCCGAAGGCCAGCGCGCTCTTCATCGAGATGCTGACCTCGGAGAAGGATCCGGAGACGACACTGCGCCGGCTCAACGAGGCGGGCGTGTTGGGTCGCTTCCTGCCCGACTTCGGGCGCGTGGTCGCGCAGATGCAGTACAACATGTACCACCACTACACGGTCGATGAGCACACCATCTTCGCCATCGGCATTCTGCACGCGATCGAGCAAGGCCGCCTGGCCGAGGTGGCGCCGATCGCCACCGAGGTGGTGCACCAGATCCTGTCGCGCCGTGTGCTCTACATGGCGGTGCTGCTGCACGACATCGCCAAGGGCCGCGGCGGCGACCATTCGGAGCTTGGCGCCAAGGTGGCACAGAAAGTCTGTCCGCGCCTCGGCCTCGACGAGGCGGAAACCGAGACGGCTTCCTGGCTGGTGCTGCATCACCTTGCGATGAGCGATACCGCCTTCAAGCGCGACATCGACGACCCCAAGACGATCCGCGACTTCGCTGATCTGGTGCAGTCGCCCGAGCGCCTGCGCCTGCTGCTGGTGCTGACCGTCGCCGACATCCGCGCCGTCGGGCCCAACGTGTGGAATGCGTGGAAGGCAGCTCTGCTGCGCGACCTCTACTGGCGCACGGAGTCGCTGCTCTCCGGCGGGCTTGCAGCGGAGGGCCGCGACGCCCGCGTGAAGGCCGCCAAGGAGGAGCTGAAGGAAAAGCTGAAGGACGCCGGCTGGAGCGCCAAGGATATTGCCGCGCACCTGCGCCGCGGCTACCCCTCCTACTGGAGTGGCCTCGCTGCCGACAGCCACCTGCGCCATGCCCGCCTGGTGCGCGAGGCCGAGGCGAGCGGCGCGCCCCTGACCATCGACACCCGCATCGACCGCTATCGCCAGGCCACCGAGGTCACGGTCTACACGCCCGACCATCCCGGTCTGTTCAGTCGCATCGCCGGCGCCATGGCCGTCGCCGGGGCCTCGATCACCGCTGCGCGCATCTTCACCCTCTCCAACGGCATGGCGCTCGACTCCTTCTATGTGGAAGATGCCCACGGCGGCGCCTTCGATCAGCCGGGCAAGCTGGCGCGCCTCTCCGCCGCGATCGAGCAATCGCTGACCGGCCGCCTCAAGCCTCTGCAGGAGCTGCAGGCCCAGCAGTCGCCGATCCCCAGCCGCTTCAAGGTCTTCAAGGTCTCGCCGCGGGTGCTGATCGACAACAAGGCCAGCCGCAGCCACACCGTGATCGAGGTGAACGGACGGGATCGCCCTGGCCTGCTTTACCTCGTTACCACCACGCTCACGCGCCTCAACCTGATGATCAAGTCGGCGCGCATCGCCACCTACGGCGAGCGGGCGGTCGACGCCTTCTATGTCCAGGACCCGCTCGGCATGAAGATCGAGAGCAAGCAGAAGCTGCGCGCCATCGAAAAGAAGCTGCTCGCGGCGCTGGAGGATGGCGAGTGCGCGCCGGCGCCGCGGCCCGGCCCCCAGCCGGGCACACAGAAGACGGCAAAGAAGCCGGAGGCGGCGCCGGACAGCGTCGGTCGCAGGGCCGACACCGCCCGCGCCGGCACCCGCAAAACGCCGGCCCGCAGGCCCTGCTAGCAGGGCCTGCCCCGTGCTCCGGCGAAAGGCCGATTGCAGTTTTGCCACAATTCACTAAGACATCTGCGGCATGAGCCTCGTCCGTTCCGTCGCCACCGTCGGGGGCTATACCGGCATCAGCCGCATCCTCGGCTTCGTGCGCGACATTCTGATCGCCAACGCGGTCGGCGCGAGCCCGGTGGCCGATGCCTTCTTCGCCGCTTTCCGGCTGCCCAACCTGTTCCGCCGCCTCTTTGCCGAGGGCGCCTTCAACGCGGCCTTCGTGCCGCTGTTCGCCCGGCGCCTGGAGCAGGAGGGCGAGGCTTCTGCCCGCCGCTTCGCCGAGGAGGCGCTGTCGCTGCTGGTCACCGCGTTGCTGGTGATCTCGGCGCTCTGCATGGCCGGCATGCCGTGGTTCATCTACCTGATCGGCTCCGGCTTCTCGCAGGACCCGGAGAAGCTGGCGCTCGCCGTCGACCTCACCCGCATCACCTTTCCCTACCTCCTGTTCATGGCGGTGGTCGCGCTGCTGAGCGGCGTCCTCAATTCGCTGTACCGTTTCGCAGCGGCGGCCGCCGCGCCGATCCTGCTCAATGTCATCTTCATCGCCGCGCTGGTCGCGGTGCTGCCGTTCTTCGCCGACCTGCCCGGCCAGGTGATGGCCTGGGCGGTCTGCGTCGCCGGCGCAGCGCAGTTCGTCTTCCTCGCGCTCGCGGCCCAGCGCGCCGGCATGGCGCTGCGCCTTCGGCGCCCGCGCCTCACCCCCGGCGTCCGGCGCCTCATGGCCCTGATGCTGCCGGGCATGCTCTCGGCGGGCGCCCTGCAGATCAACATCTTCGTGGGCTCCTCGATCGCGTCCTGGCAGGAAGGGGCTTTCTCCTTCCTCTATTACGCCGACCGGGTCTACCAGCTCCCGCTCGGCCTCATCGGCATCGCCATCGGCATCGTCCTGCTGCCGGACCTGGCCCGCAAGCTGCGCAGCGGCGCCGAGGACCAGGCGATGCACAGCCTCAATCGCGGCCTCGAGTTCGCGCTCCTGCTGACCCTGCCGGCGACGGTCGCGCTCATCGTCATTGCCGGTCCGGTCATCGCGGGCCTGTTTCAGCACGGCCGCTTCGGCGCCGACGATGCGGCGGCCACCGCCGCGGCGCTCACCGCCTTCGCCTGGGGCCTGCCGGCCTACGTGCTGGTGAAGATCCTGCAGCCGGCGTTCTATGCCCGCGAGGACACCGTGACGCCGTTCCGCTACTCGGTGGTGTCGGTGGTCGCCAACATCGCGCTCAGCCTTGTCCTGTTCTGGCAGCTTCGCCATGTCGGCATCGCGCTGGCGACGTCCCTGGCGGCCTGGCTGAACGTCGTCCTGCTGGCGCTCTCGCTGCGCCGCTTCGGCTTCTGCCATCTCGATGCCCGCTTCCGCCGGCGCCTGCCGCGCATTCTCGCCGCCTCCGCCGCAATGGGCGCCGCGCTCTGGATGGCCAGGATCGGCACCGAGCGCTGGCTGGCCGACAGCTTCGTCGAGCGGGCGACCGCGCTGGCGATCCTGGTCGCCATCGGCTTGGCAGTCTACGCCGCGCTGGCGTTCGGGCTCGGCGCGGTGGCGCGCAGCGACCTCGCCGGCACGCTCAGGCGAGGCCGGCCGCCGGCAGCGGAAGCCACGCCGCCCGGCGGCTGACTGGGTGCTTCATCGGGCGCTTCATGCAGAGTTCTTGACCACTCCGGACAGGCCAGCGATAACCCCACGCTCAACCGGCACCCCAGCGGGTGTCGCCGCAACGCGGTCCCGGCCCTCTTTTCGCAGCACGACATGAAACGGATCTTTTCGGGCGTTCAGCCCTCCGGCAACCTGCATCTCGGCAACTACCTCGGGGCCATCCGCAACTTCGTGGCCCTGCAGCACGACTTCGACAGCATCTACTGCGTCGTCGACCAGCACGCCATTACCCTGTGGCAGGACCCGGCGGTGCTACGCCAGCGCACCCGCGAGGTGACGGCCGGCTATCTGGCCGCCGGCATCGATCCCAAGTCATCGATCATCTTCAACCAGTCGCAGGTCGCCGCGCACGCGCAGCTCGCCTGGGTGTTCAACTGCGTGACCCGCATCGGCTGGCTGAACCGCATGACACAGTTCAAGGACAAGGCGGGCAAGAACCGCGAGAAGGCCTCGTCCGGCCTCTACGTCTATCCGAACCTCATGGCCGCCGACATCCTGGTCTACAAGGCAACGCATGTGCCGGTCGGCGAGGATCAGAAGCAGCATCTGGAGTTGACCCGCGACGTTGCGCAGAAGTTCAACAGCGACTACGGCGTCGAGTGCTTCCCGATCGTCGAGCCGTTGATTCAGGGCGCAGCGACCCGGATCATGTCGCTGCGGGACGGCACCAAGAAGATGAGCAAGGACGATCCCTCCGATGCCGCGCGCATCAACATGACCGACGACGGCGATACGGTGGCGAAGAAAATCCGCCGCGCCACCAGCGACTCGGAACTCTTGCCGGAGCCCTCGGTGGTCGGCAGTGACGGCCAGTTCACCGCCGCCTTCCGCGAGGCGCGTCCGGAGGCCGCCAATCTGCTCACCATCTATGCCGCCCTCACCGACCGCGATCTCTCTGCGGCGGTCGGCGAGTTCGCCGGGAAGGGCTTCGCCGACTTCAAGCAGGTGCTGACCGATGTGGCTGTCGCGCACCTCGGTCCTATGGGCGAGGAAATGAAACGGATGGTGAACGATCCCGGCTACGTCGATTCGGTGCTCCGCGACGGCGCCGAGCGCGCGCAGGCAATCGCCGCACCGATCCTGGCAGAAGTCTATGATATCGTAGGGTTTCTGCGCCCGTAGCGGCCTGGCCCGGCGCGGCGGCCGCTGCCGCCCCTTCCTGCGTCGCCCACGCGGCGATTGCGCTGGCGCGCCTGCCGGTGGCAGGATTTCGGCGCCAGGGGGCCTACCCCGACCGAAAAGCCACCGAAGGATTACCCCTGCATGGCAGACGTCCCTCCTCCGACAGACAAGCCGGCCACCGGCAACGCACCGGCCGCCGGATCGCCCGGTGCCGGGTCATCCGATGCCGGGGCGGTTGCTGACGGCAAGGCCAAGGCGCACGCGAGCCGCGTCTTCCTGGTAGTGGTGGACGAGACCGAGGAAATGCGGGTCGCCCTGCGCTTTGCCGCGCGGCGGGCGCACAGCACCGGGGGCAAGGTGGCCATGCTGTATGTGGTGGAGCCTTCGGAGTTTCAGCACTGGATGTCGGTTGGCGACCTCATGCGGGAGGAGGCTCGCACCGAGGCCGAGCAGGTGCTGCAGCGCCTGGCCGCCGAAGTGAACGAGCTGACCGGCTCCCTGCCCGTCCTCTATGTGCGCGAAGGCGACCGCCGCGAGGAGCTGATGGCGCTGCTCGATGAGGAGCCCAATATCTCGGTCCTGGTGCTGGGCGCCTCGACCGGCAAGCGCGGGCCTGGCCCCCTGGTTGCCGCCATCACCGGCAAGTTCCTGGGCCGGCTGCATGTTCCGGTGACCATCGTGCCCGATTCGATGACCACCGAGGATATCGACACGGCCGGCTGATCGCGGCCGGGCGATTCCCCGCGGCCGCCGATTGCGCTTGAAGCCGCCGACGGCTGGGCCCACATTCAGGCCGGAAGAGGAGGCGCCGTCCCATGTTCATCCAGACCGAACAGACCCCGAACCCTGCAACCTTGAAGTTCCTGCCCGGCCGCGAAGTGCTGCCCAGCGGCACCGCGAACTTCCCCGATGCGGCCTCGGCGGCGCGCTCGCCCCTGGCCGAGCGGCTCTTCACGGTCGACGGCGTGGTGGGCGTCTTCTTCGGCACCGACTTCGTCTCGGTGACCAAGGAGGACGAGCGCGAGTGGTACCTGATGAAGCCGGCCATTCTCGGCGTCATCATGGAGCACTTCACCGCCGGCCGCCCGGTGCTGGCGGACGATGCGGCGAGTGGCGATGAGGGCCATAGTGCCGGCGAGGACAATGAGATTGTCAGCCAGATCAAGGAACTGCTGGATACGCGCGTGCGTCCGGCGGTGGCCCAGGACGGCGGCGATATCGTGTTCCGCGGCTTCGACAAGGGTGTCGTCTACCTGCACATGCAGGGCGCCTGCTCGGGCTGCCCCAGTTCTACGGCGACCTTGAAGATGGGCATCGAGAACATGTTGCGGCACTACATTCCCGAGGTGGTTGAAGTCCGCCCGGTGCTGTAAGCCTGCAGCCTCGCAAGCTTCGAAACCACAGCTTTGCCTCTGCCGGCCGGTCGCGGTTGGCGGATCTAAAGTCCTGGCAAAACTCTGTTTTTCCCGTCGTCTGGCGGCTCTTCCTGCTCCCGCCTCGATAACGAATTCTTCGCAAAGTCGCCCCTAGGCTGCCCCAGATCAACAAGTCAGGGGGGACGTAATGGCGGCTGAGGTCGCAGCTTTCATATCCGAGTGCCAGCCGGTGGCGCAGCGTTTCCTGCGGACGCTGAACCGCGATCTTGCCGGCCGCGGTGCCGCGCTGCTGGCGCTCTTCGCTCTGTTCCTCGCGGTGGCATCCTGGCTGAGCGACGACAGGCGGCCGCGTTCGGCCTGGCAGGAACTCGGGCTTGTCGCGGACGGCCCGGCGCTGCGGCGGGTCTACGTGCGCGAGGCTGAGGACCTGGAGGCTCTCTTTGCCGAGCACGACTACAGCCTGTCCGCGCTCGACACCGGCGTGCCGCGCCTCGCGACGACGGCCCTGCCGCGCGACATGGCGCGGGTAGACGACCCCGAGGCGCGCAAGGCGCTCTTCCTGCGGACCTTGCTGCCGCTGGTGCTGCAGGCCAACGCCGAGCTGCGGCAGGCCCGCGGCAAGGTGATGGCGGCGCTCGACGCGCAGGCGGAAGGCCGCCTCGGCGCCACCGATGCGCTGTGGCTCGAAGACGTTGCCCAGTGGTATGGCGCCGAGCCGGGCAACGCCGCCGACCTGCTGAGCCGCATCGATGCGCTGCCGCCGAGCCTCGCCCTGGCGCAGGCCGCGCAGGAAAGCGGCTGGGGCACGTCGCGCTTCGCCCTCGGCGCCAATGCCCTCTTCGGCCAGCGTAGCTGGGGCGATGCCGCCGTCGGACTGGCGCCCCGCGAGGCCGGGCGAAAGGACTTCAAGGTGCGCGGATTTCCGGATCTTATGAGCGCCGTGCGCGCCTATCTGTACAACCTGAATAGCCACCCGGCCTATCAGGACCTCCGCGACCGTCGCGCCCGCGCCCGCGCCCTCGGTCGACCGCTGCATGCCCTGGAGCTGGCCGGAGGACTGGGCAGCTATTCGGAGGAGGGCGCCGACTACGTCGCGGCGCTCAGCAATCTGATCCGCAGCAACCGCCTGCAGGGCTTCGACCAGCTTCGCTTGCGCGCGCTGCCCTGAAGTTCACGGCCCTGAAGCTCACGGTGCGGCCTGCCTGGCCACCACGAATTGAACCCCGAACCAGCGCCAGCGGCCGCCGTCGGCGGGAAGCGTGCAGTTGACGCGCACGCGACCGGCCGGCAGCGCATCCGCGAAGCGCAGCTCGATGCGCCGGTCGAGGCGCAGCATCTCGGCCTTGCCGGTAGACGGGAAGCAGTTGAGGGCGTCGAGGTTGCCGAGCGGCGCCGCGACGGTGAAGCCGAGGTTGGGCGGATTGGCCTCCGCCTCGGCAATCGCGGTGTCGGCGGGCGTCACGCCCTCGACCGGCAGCGGCAGGGCATTGGCGACGAGGCGGAACCGGTCGAGCGCGCCGTAGGTCTCGTTGAGCGGGAAGCGCGGCAAGGCCAGATGGTCGGCGAGCGCTCCGGCGGCACCGGAGTGCTGGCCGAAGGCGGCGGTGAAGCCTGCCTCGGCGACATTCCGGCGCAGCGTCTGGCTGATCTCGCCGTAGGGATAGGCGAAGAGATCGGGCGCCTTGCCGAGCTCGGTGTGGAAGCGGGCCGCGGCCAGCGCGAGATCGGCCCGCTGCTCGGCGGGGGTCAGCCAGGTCATGTGGGCGTGGCGGTGGCCATGGTTGCCCACGGTGACCAGCGGGTCGCCGGACATCTCGCGGAGCTGCTGCCAGCTCATCGAGTCGGAGAAGCCGCGGTCGAGCGGCTCGGTGGAGACGAAGAGGGTGAACGGCAGGCCGGCCGCCTTGAGGCGCGGCCAGGCCTCGCGGTAAACGGAAAGCGCGGCGTCGTCGATGGTGATCGCCACCGCCCGCTGGGGCAGCGGCTGGCCTGCGCGAAGGCGAGCGACGATCTCCGGCAGCGCCATCACCCGATAGCGGCCCGAAGTCAGCTCCGCGAGATGCGCCTCGAACTGGCTGAGCCGGATGGAGGTGGAGGGCAGGTCGTCTTCGCCAAAGCGATGATACATCAGCAGCACGGCGCCGCTATTGACGTCGACGACCGGATGCGGGTCAGCGGAATCGGACTGTTGGGCGGTCGCCGACACGGCAACGGCGCAGCAGAGCGCGCCCGCAAGGCCGAGCGCGAGCCGCTTTGCTCTCGGTAGATACTGCAGCCAGGGCATGCAGGCACCTCCTCCGATCCAGGGAAAGGCTGCTGATGGCGGGTGCGGAATTGGCGGCGGCCTGCCGGATCTGTCGGACCCATCGGACTTGCCGGGCTCGCCGCCGCGGGCCAAGGTATGCCCCCGTCGCCACGAGCGTGGCGGCGGGAGTTTAAGAAAGGGATAAGCCGTGAACGAAATCTTGAGCGATGTCGGGCTGGATCAGATCTTCCGTCAGGCGCGCACCTTCCGGGCTTGGCAGCCGCAGGAGGTGAGCGACGTCCTGCTGGAAGCGATCTACGATCTCGCCAAGATGGGCCCGACCAGCGGTAACTGCAGCCCGCTGCGCGTCGCCTTCCTGCGCAGCCGGGAAGCCAAGGAGAAGCTGCGCCCGGCGCTCGATCCGGGCAACGTCGACAAGACCATGACGGCGCCGGTTACCGCCATCATCGCTTACGATCTGGAATTCTACGAGCAGTTCCCGAAGCTGGCGCCCAAGCGCGACGGCCACAAGATCTTCGCCGGCAAAACGGAACTGATCGCCGAGACGACGCTGCGCAACGGCAGCCTGCAGGGCGCCTACTTCGTCGTCGCCGCGCGCGCGCTCGGCCTCGACTGCGGGCCGATGTCCGGCTTCGATCGCGGCCGGGTCGACGCGGCCTTCTTTGGCGGCACGACCTGGCGCTCCAACTTCCTGTGCAACCTCGGCCACGGCGACACCGGCTCGCTGCGGCCCCGCGCGGCGCGGCTCGATTTCGACGAAGCCTGCAAGCTGCTGTAGCGCGGGAGGATCAGGCGGCCATCAGCGGGCGCGGCGCTGCGGCGTCGGCCAGCAGCGGATAGCGCCGCGGCTCGAAGAGTTGATAATGCCACCACTCATAGCGGTTCCAGTCCCACCCGGCAGCGGTCATCAGGCCGAGCAGCAGCGCGCGGTTGCGTTGCGCCTCCGGCGGCAGGTCGTTGCGTGCATGGTGCGACAGCGCCGTGAAGTCGTCGAACGGCGTGCCCATGTCGAGTGCCGTGCCGCTCGCCGCATCGACAAGAGTGAGGTCGATGGCGACGCCGCGCGAATGGTTGGAGCCGACGCGCGGGTCGGCGACGAACTCCGGATCGGGGAAAACCTCCCAGAGCCGCCACTGCGCCTCGACCGGGCGGAACGCATCGAAAATGCGGAACCTGAGGCCGAGGGACGCGGCGAGGGCGATGGCACGGCTCAGCGCCGCGGCGGCGTCCGGGTGAAGCTGCGCCTCGGCACAGGCATAGATCGGCTTGCCGGTGACGTTCTCCGGCGTGGCGTAGGCCAGCGCGATGTCGAGATCGAACTCGGGCGCGGCAAGAACAACCAGGGTCATCGGGTGTGCGGCTCTCGGGGCGGTAAAAGGCGGGGCGGTAAAAGGCTCGCCTCTGTTAGCACGGCGCCCCGGCGCCGCGATAGGCCATGACGATGGCGCGCCCGCAGAATCTCCTGGCCATGGATGCCGCTGGTGCCTCCTGCTCGGTGGCGCTCTGGGCTGCGGGCCGTGTTGCGGTCCGGCGCTTTGCCACCATGGCGCGCGGCCAGTCGGAACATCTGGTGCCGATGATCGCCGAGGTGATGGGCGAATGGGGCGGCGGCTTCGCCGACCTCGACGCCCTGGCGGTCACCACCGGTCCGGGTGGCTTCACCGGGGTGCGCATCGGTCTCGCCACCGCCCGCGGCCTAGCGCTGGCCCGCGGCCTGCCGCTCATCGGCGTTTCGTCCTTCGAGGTTGCCGCAGCCGCGGCATCGCCGGACGAGCGGGCCGGCCGGCGCACGCTGGCGGTGCTCGATTCCAAGCGCAGCGAAGTCTTCATGCAGCTCTTCGACGCCGACCTCGCCCCACTCGGCGATCCACGCGAGATCGCGCTCGCGGCGCTGGCGACAGCA
>DATCXZ010000058.1:0-14530 GCA_036570545.1 Kiloniellaceae bacterium | reverse complement strand
TTCCGCAAGCTGCTGGACAGCGGCGAGGCGGGCGACAACATCGGGGCGCTGCTGCGCGGCACCAAGCGCGAGGAAGTGGAGCGCGGCCAGGTTCTGGCCAAGCCCGGCTCGATCACGCCGCACACCAAGTTCAAGGCGGAGGCCTACATCCTGACCAAGGAGGAGGGCGGCCGGCACACGCCGTTCTTCACCAACTACCGGCCGCAGTTCTACTTCCGGACGACGGACGTGACGGGGATGGTGAACCTGCCGGCCGGGACCGAGATGGTGATGCCGGGCGACAACGTGTCGATGGAGGTCCAGCTGATCGCGCCGATCGCGATGGACGAGGGGCTGCGCTTCGCCATCCGCGAGGGCGGCCGCACCGTCGGCGCCGGCGTCGTCGCCAGCATCAAGAAGTAGACGGTCCCGGAGGTCCGCGGCGCGCCTTGGGGCGCCCGCGGATGCCGGGAAGCAGGCGTCAAGGAGTGTAGCTCAACTGGTAGAGCACCGGTCTCCAAAACCGGGGGTTGGGGGTTCGAGCCCCTCCACTCCTGCCAGCCAAGCGGCAGGTGGCCCGCGCTTACCGGGCCCAGCGCTCTTCGGGCGAGGGTGAGCAGAAATCAACGACCGCGCCTCGGCGCGGTTTAGGCGTAGTAGGAAACAGTTCAACCCGATGGCAACGATCAACCCGGCCCAGTACGTGCGTGAGGTGATTGGCGAGGTCAAGAAGGTGACCTGGCCGACCAAGAAGGAAACCACGGTGACCACCATCATGGTGTTCATCATGGTGGCCCTTGCGGCGATCTTCTTCATGGTGGTCGACCTCGGCCTGGCCTGGGCGGTGCGCCAGGTTCTTGGGTTGGGGAGCTGAGGCCATGGCTATGCATTGGTACGTGCTGCACGTCTACTCCGGCTTCGAGAAGAAGGTGGCCGAGGGCATCCGCGAGCAGGCGGAGCAGAAGGGCATGGAGGATCTGTTCGAGCAGGTCCTGGTGCCGACCGAGGAAGTGGTGGAGATGCGCCGCGGCCAGAAGGTCAACGCCGAGCGCAAGTTCTTCCCCGGCTATGTGCTGCTGCGCATGGAGATGACCGACGAGAGCTGGCACCTGGTGAAGAACACGCCGAAGGTGACCGGCTTCCTCGGCAACCGCAAGCCGACGCCGATCTCGGCCAAGGAGGCCGAGCGCATCCTGAAGCAGGTGCAGGAGGGCGTCGAGCGGCCGAAGCCGTCGATCGTGTTCGAGATCGGCGAGCAGGTGCGGGTGGCCGACGGCCCCTTCACCTCGTTCAACGGCCTGGTCGAGGAGGTCGACGAGGAGCGCGCGCGCCTCAAGGTCGCGGTGTCGATCTTCGGGCGCTCGACGCCGGTCGAGCTGGAGTACTCGCAGGTCGAGAAGCTGTAAGGGATTACGTCTGCCCGGGCCGCTGGTCCGGGACTGCGGGAGGTGGCCACCGAGCAAGTCCACTGGTGGTGCCGCACCGCAAACCCTAAATAGAAGGAAGGGATAGTAAAGTGGCAAAGAAGATCTCAGGCTACGTCAAGCTGGAGATCCCGGCCGGACAGGCGAACCCCTCGCCGCCGGTGGGTCCCGCGCTTGGCGCCCGTGGTCTCAACATCATGGAGTTCTGCAAGGCCTTCAATGCGGCCACCCAGAACATGGAGCAGGGCACCCCGACGCCGGTGGTCATCACCGCCTACTCGGATCGCTCGTTCTCCTTCGAGACCAAGACGCCGCCGGCGAGCTGGTACCTGCGCAAGGCCGCCAATGTGGCCAAGGGCTCCAAGGTGCCGAACCGCGACAAGGTCGGCAAGGTCACCATGGCCCAGGTCCGCGAGATCGCCGAGGCGAAAATGAAGGATCTGAACGCCAACGACATCGACGCCGCCGCCAAGATCATTGCGGGCTCGGCGCGCTCGATGGGCATCGACGTGACGGAGTAAGGGCCATGGGATCGCACAGCAAGCGGCTGAAGTCCGCCTACGAGAACATCGATCGCAAGGCCGTCTACGAGCTGGCCGAAGCGGTGAAGAAGATCAAGGCTGCCGCCAGCGCGAAGTTCGACGAGACCGTCGAGATCGCGATGAACCTGGGCGTCGACCCGCGCCACGCCGACCAGAACGTGCGCGGCGTCGTCTCGCTGCCGCACGGCACCGGCAAGTCGGTGCGTGTGGCGGTCTTCGCCAAGGGGCCGAAGGCGGAGGAGGCGACCAAGGCCGGCGCCGATGTGGTCGGCGCCGAGGACCTCGCCGAGAAGATCCAGGCGGGCGAGATCAACTTCGACCGCTGCATCGCTACCCCGGACATGATGCCGGTGGTGGGCCGCCTCGGTAAGGTGCTGGGCCCGCGCGGCCTGATGCCGAACCCCAAGCTCGGCACCGTCACCGCCGACGTGGCCGGCGCCATCGAGGCGGTCAAGGGCGGCCAGGTCGAGTTCCGCGTCGAGAAGGCGGGCATCGTGCACGCCGGCGTCGGCAAGACGAGCTTCGGCGAGGACGCGCTGGTGGCCAACATCCGCGCCTTCGTCGATGCCATCTCGCGCGCCAAGCCGACCGGGGCGAAGGGCACGTTCATCAAGCGCGTCTCGCTGTCCTCGACAATGGGGCCGGGCCTGCGCGTGGAAGTCGGCAGCATCCAGGGCTGAGGCCACGGCCCAAGCCTGGGAGGCGCCACATAGAGGATTTTCCGTCCGTTTCCAACGAGGAGGCGGGCGGGAGAAGGGGCGGCGGCGAGAGCTGTCGTCCACCCTGTCCGAGACTGCAGGTGCCGTGCCGTTCGACCTTCGGGTCAGGCGGTCCGGCTTAAGCCCCAGCGGGCCTGCATAGACGGGAGCAAAGGGTTTCAAGGCCGCCGCAAGGCGCGACGGCCATGAGGCTTGAACTTCCGGGACAGGCGAGCCGGACCACCGGCAGTTGCCTGTGGTCCTCGTTGAAACCGGACGGTTCCGTGCCAGGGCGTTCCTGGGATGGGCCGGCCAAGTTGAGCGGAAGTGACTCGTGGACCGATCTCAGAAAGAAGAGCTGGTCGCCAGTCTGCATCAGACCTTCGCGGAGACGAACCTCATCATCGTGACCCAGCAGTCGGGCATGACGGTGGCCGAGGTTTCCGACCTGCGCAAGAAGATGCGCGACGCTGGTGCCAGCTACAAGGTGACGAAGAATCGGCTCACGCGTCTTGCCCTCGAGGGTACGAAGTACGAAGCGCTGAAAGAGCTGTTCACCGGGCCGACGGCGGTTGCCGTGTCGGTCGATCCGGTGGCGGCCGCCAAGGTCTGCGTCACGTTCGCCAAGGCGAACGAGAAGCTGATCATCGTCGGCGGCGCGATGGGAGAGACCACGCTGGATCCGAGCGCGATCCAGGCTCTGGCCACTCTGCCATCGCTCGACCAGTTGCGCGGCAAGCTGATCGGGCTCGTGCAGGCCCCGGCCACCAAGGTGGCAGGGGTGGTGCAGGCGCCGGCGGCTCAGTTGGCCCGCATTTTCAGCGCGTACAGCTCTCAGGGAGAGGCCGCGTAAGCCTCGTCAGCGACGAGAGTTCAAGCCTAGGAGAAAGTGACAAATGGCTGATCTGGATAAGTTGGTTGATGAGCTGTCAAAGCTCACCGTGATCGAGGCCGCCGAGCTGGCCAAGAAGCTGGAAGAAACCTGGGGCGTCTCTGCGGCGGCCCCGGTTGCCGTGGCTGCCGCGGCTCCGGCCGAGGGTGGCGCGGCTGCCGAGGTGCAGACCGAGTTCGACGTCATCCTGGCCGCGGCCGGGGAGAAGAAGATCAACGTCATCAAGGAGGTCCGTGCCATCACCGGTCTCGGCCTCAAGGAGGCGAAGGATCTGGTCGAAGGCGCGCCGAAGGCGGTCAAGGAAGCCGTCGGCAAGGACGAGGCCGAGCAGATCAAGAAGAAGCTGGAAGAAGCCGGCGCGACGGTCGAGCTCAAGTAGCTTGACGGTCTGCAAAAGCAGTTCGGTAACCGGCCGGCGGGCCCCTCTCGAGGGGCTCGCCGCGCCGGCTATCCGCGTCTGTGCGGAGCCTTGCAGCGCCGCGGCCCCGAGCTAGGGCTTGCGCCGCGCGGCGGCACAGACGGAAACAGAGTCATTCGGGCCCTGGAGATCGGGCCGACAAAAAACCATCTCCGTTGCCGGGCCAAGGCTGGGGGCCCGGCAGGACGGACGAACGCAACAGGCCGCTTCCGCGGGGCCGAGGGCCAGAGCCCGCGGATGACAAGGCCAAGCGTTCGCCCCAGCGACGTGAACGAGGATACGACGAGACATGGCGAATTCCCTGATTGCTCGCAAGCGCATCCGCAAGAACTTCGGCAAGATCGCCGAAGTGGCCGAGATGCCCAACCTGATCGAGGTCCAGAAGACCTCCTACGACCAGTTTCTTCAGCTTGGCATCCCGGTCTCGCAGCGCAGCAACACGGGCCTGCAGGAGGTCTTCACCTCCGTCTTCCCGATCCGCGACTTCTCGGAGCGGGCGGAGCTGCAGTTCGTGCGCTATGAGCTGGAAGAGCCGAAGTACGACGTCGAGGAGTGCCAGCAGCGCGGCATGACCTTCGCCGCGCCGCTCAAGGTGACGCTGCGCCTGGTGGTGTGGGACGTCGACGAGGACACCGGCTCGCGCTCGATCCGCGACATCAAGGAGCAGGACGTCTACATGGGCGACATGCCGCTCATGACCCGTCACGGCACCTTCGTGATCAACGGCACCGAGCGCGTCATCGTCTCGCAGATGCACCGCAGCCCCGGCGTGTTCTTCGACCATGACCGCGGCAAGACGCATTCCTCGGGCAAGTACCTCTTCGCCGCCCGCGTGATTCCCTACCGCGGCTCCTGGCTCGACTTCGAGTTCGATGCCAAGGACCTCGTCTACGTGCGCATCGACCGCCGCCGCAAGCTGCCGGCGACGACGCTGCTGCTGGCGCTCGACTCGGCCGAGACCGAGAAGCTGCGCGCCGAGCGCGCCGCCGAGGGCAAGGCCCTGGAGCCGCACGAGGCGCAGGGCATGACGCCGGAGGACATCCTCAACTTCTTCTACGAGCACGTGGTCTACAAGCGCTCCGGCAACGGCTGGGCGACGCCGTTCGATGCCGAGCGCATGCGCGGCGTGAAGCTGGCGCAGGACCTGGTCGATGCCAAGACCGGCGAGGCGGTGGCCGAGGCCGGGCAGAAGATCACCCCGCGCCTGGCCAAGAAGCTGGTCGAGGGTGGCCTGAAGCAGGTCTTCGTCACCAACGAGCAGCTCGTCGGCAGCTACATCTCCGCCGACTTCATCAACGAGGAGACCGGCGAGGTCATCGCCGAGGCCGGCGACGAGCTGTCCGAGTCGCTGATGAACACCCTGGTCGAGGCCGGCGCGAAAGAGGTCTCGCTGCTCGCCATCGACCACATCAACGTCGGGGCCTACTTCCGCAACACCCTGGCGGTGGACAAGAACACCTCGCGCGAGGAAGCGCTGATCGACATCTACCGTGTCATGCGCCCGGGCGAGCCGCCGACGCTGGAGACCGCGGAGGCGATGTTCAACGGCCTGTTCTTCGATTCCGAACGCTACGACCTCTCGGCCGTCGGCCGCGTGAAGATGAACTCGCGCCTCGGCTTCGAGACCGACGATCAGGTGCGCACCCTGCGCAAGGACGACATGCTGGCGATCCTGAAGATCCTGGTCGAGCTGAAGGACGGCCGCGGCGAGATCGACGACATCGACCACCTCGGCAACCGCCGGGTGCGCTCGGTCGGCGAGCTGATGGAGAACCAGTACCGCCTCGGCCTGCTGCGCATGGAGCGTGCGATCAGGGAGCGCATGTCCTCGGTCGAGATCGACTCGGTGATGCCGCACGACCTCATCAACGCCAAGCCGGCGGCCGCCGCGGTGCGCGAGTTCTTCGGCTCCTCGCAGCTCTCGCAGTTCATGGACCAGACCAACCCGCTGTCGGAGATCACCCACAAGCGGCGCCTCTCGGCCCTCGGGCCGGGCGGCCTGACCCGCGAGCGCGCCGGCTTCGAGGTGCGCGACGTGCACCCGACGCACTACGGCCGCATCTGCCCGATCGAGACGCCGGAAGGCCCGAACATCGGCCTGATCAACTCGCTCGCGACCTATGCCCGGGTCAACCAGTACGGCTTCATCGAGAGCCCCTACCGGCGGGTCGAGAGCGGCAAGGTGACCGACGAGGTGCGCTACCTCTCGGCCATGGAAGAGGGCCGCTACACCATCGCCCAGGCCAACGCCGAGCTCGACAAGAACGGCAAGTTCGTCGACGACCTGATCTCCTGCCGCCAGGGCGGCGAGTACATCATGGCGATGAAGGACTCCATCGACTTCATCGACGTGTCGCCCAAGCAGCTCGTCTCCGTCGCCGCGGCGCTGATCCCGTTCCTCGAGAACGACGACGCCAACCGCGCGCTGATGGGCTCCAACATGCAGCGCCAGGCGGTGCCGCTGCTGCAGTCCGAGGCGCCACTGGTCGGCACCGGCATGGAAAGCACCGTGGCGCGCGATTCGGGCGTCGCCATCGGCGCGCGCCGCGCCGGCGTGGTCGATCAGGTCGACTCCACCCGCATCGTCATCCGGGTCACCGAGGAGACCTCGCACGGCGAGCAGGCGGTCGACATCTACAACCTGCTGAAGTTCCAGCGCTCGAACCAGAACACCTGCATCAACCAGCGCCCGCTGGTGAAGGTGGGCGACGAGGTGGCGGCCGGCGAGATCATCGCCGACGGCCCCTCGACCAGCCTGGGCGAGCTGGCGCTCGGCCGCAACGTGCTGGTCGCCTTCATGCCGTGGCAGGGCTACAACTTCGAGGACTCCATCCTGATCTCCGAGCGCATCGTGCGCGACGACGTCTTCACCTCGATCCACATCGAGGAGTTCGAGGTGATGGCCCGCGACACCAAGCTGGGCCAGGAGGAGATCACCCGCGACATCCCCAACGTCGGCGAGGACGCGCTGCGCAACCTCGACGAGGCGGGCATGGTCTACATCGGCGCCGAGGTCAATCCGGGCGACATCCTGGTCGGCAAGGTGACGCCGAAGGGCGAGTCGCCGATGACCCCGGAGGAGAAGCTGCTGCGCGCGATCTTCGGCGAGAAGGCCTCCGACGTGCGCGACACCTCGCTGCGGGTGCCGCCGGGCGTCACCGGCACGGTGGTGGACGTGCGCGTGTTCTCGCGCCGCGGCGTCGACAAGGACGAGCGCGCGCTGGCCATCGAGCGGGCGGAGATCGAGCGCCTGGCCAAGGACCGCGACGACGAGCGGATGATCCTGGAGCGCAGCTACTACGGCCGCCTCAGGGACCTGGTGCTGAACCAGACCGCCGTCTCCGGCCCCAAGGGCATGAAGGCCGGCACCAAGATCACCGAGAAGGTGCTGAGCGACTTCACGCCGGGCCAGTGGCGCCAGATCGCGATCAAGAACGACAAGCGCCAGCTCGACCTGGAAGCGCTCAACACGCAGTTCGAAGGCTCGATCGACGAGCTGAACAAGCGCTTCGAGAACAAGGTCGACAAGCTGCAGCGCGGCGACGAGCTGCCGCCGGGCGTCATGAAGATGGCCAAGGTGTTCGTGGCGGTGAAGCGCAAGCTGCAGCCGGGCGACAAGATGGCCGGCCGCCACGGCAACAAGGGCGTCATTTCCAAGATCGTGCCGATCGAGGACATGCCCTACACCGAGGACGGCGTGTCGGTCGACATCGTGCTGAACCCGCTGGGCGTGCCGAGCCGCATGAACGTCGGCCAGATCCTGGAGACGCACCTGGGCTGGGCCTGCGCCGGCCTGGGCACCCAGATCGGCCGCATGCTCGACGAGGTGGAGCGCGGCGCCAAGGCCGACGCCCTGAAGAAGAAGCTGAAGGACGTCTACGGCGACAAGGCGTTCAAGGACGATATCGCCGATCTCGACGACGATGGCCTGAAGGTGCTGAGCGCCAACCTGCGCCGCGGCATCCCGATCGCCACGCCGGTGTTCGACGGCGCCCGCGAGGAGGATATCTCGTCGATGCTGGAGCAGGCCGGGCTGAACCGCTCGGGCCAGGTCACCCTGATCGACGGACGCTCCGGCGAGATCTTCGACCGCCAGGTCACGGTGGGCTACATCTACATGCTGAAGCTGCACCACCTGGTCGACGACAAGATCCACGCCCGCTCGATCGGCCCCTACAGCCTGGTTACCCAGCAGCCGCTGGGCGGCAAGGCCCAGTTCGGCGGCCAGCGCTTCGGCGAGATGGAGGTCTGGGCGCTGGAAGCCTACGGCGCCGCCTACACCCTGCAGGAGATGCTGACGGTGAAGTCGGACGACGTCTCGGGCCGCACCAAGGTCTACGAGTCGATCGTCAAGGGCGACGACAACTTCGAGGCCGGCATTCCGGAGTCCTTCAACGTCCTGGTGAAGGAACTGCGCTCGCTCGGCCTCAACGTGGACCTGAAGCAGACGTCGTGACGCGCGGCTGCTGCCGCGCCGCGACTTCTGCTGCAACCGAATTCCTTATCGGGAGAAACCGATGTCTGAGTTGATGAACATTTTCGGCCAGCCGACCGGCCCTCAGAGCTTCGACGAAATCCGCATTTCGATCGCCAGCCCCGAGCGCATCCGGTCCTGGTCCTACGGCGAGATCAAGAAGCCGGAGACCATCAACTACCGCACCTTCAAGCCGGAGCGGGACGGCCTGTTCTGCGCGCGCATCTTCGGTCCGATCAAGGACTACGAGTGCCTGTGCGGCAAGTACAAGCGCATGAAGTACCGCGGCATTATCTGCGAAAAGTGCGGCGTCGAGGTCACCCTGTCCAAGGTGCGCCGCGAGCGCATGGGCCACATCGAGCTGGCCAGCCCGGTGGCGCACATCTGGTTCCTGAAGTCGCTGCCGAGCCGCATCGGCCTGCTGCTCGACATGACCCTGAAGGACCTCGAGCGGGTGCTCTACTTCGAGTACTTCGTGGTCGTCGAGCCCGGCCTGACGTCGCTGAAGATGCATCAGCTGCTGACCGAGGAAGAGTTCCTCACCGCCCAGGAGGAGTTCGGCGAGGACTCCTTCGAGGCGATGATCGGCGCCGAGGCGATGAAGAAGATGCTGTCCTCCCTGGAGCTGGAGGAAGAGCGCGTGACGGTGCGCGACGAGCTGCGCGAGACCGGCTCCGAGGCCAAGCGCAAGAAGCTGGTGAAGCGCCTGAAGCTGATCGAGGCCTTCCTCGAGTCCGGCGCCCGCCCGGAGTGGATGATCCTCGACGTCGTGCCGGTGATCCCGCCCGAGCTGCGGCCTCTCGTTCCTCTCGATGGCGGTCGCTTCGCCACCTCCGACCTGAACGACCTCTATCGCCGGGTCATCAACCGCAACAATCGCCTGAAGCGCCTCATCGAGCTGCGCGCGCCCGACATCATCGTGCGCAACGAGAAGCGCATGCTGCAGGAAGCCGTCGATGCGCTGTTCGACAACGGCCGCCGCGGCCGCGTCATCACCGGCGCCAACAAGCGGCCGCTGAAGTCGCTGTCCGACATGCTGAAGGGCAAGCAGGGCCGCTTCCGCCAGAACCTGCTCGGCAAGCGCGTCGACTATTCCGGCCGCTCGGTCATCGTGGTCGGTCCGGAGCTGAAGCTGCACCAGTGCGGCCTGCCGAAGAAGATGGCGCTCGAGCTGTTCAAGCCGTTCATCTACTCGAAGCTCGAGCTCTACAACATGGCCTCCACCATCAAGGCGGCCAAGCGCATGGTGGAGAAGGAGCGTCCCGAGGTGTGGGACATCCTGGAAGAGGTGATCCGCGAGCATCCGGTGCTGCTGAACCGCGCGCCGACGCTGCACCGCCTCGGCATCCAGGCCTTCGAGCCGGTGCTCATCGAGGGCAAGGCGATCCAGCTTCACCCGCTGGTCTGCACCGCCTTCAATGCCGACTTCGACGGCGACCAGATGGCGGTCCACGTGCCGCTGTCGCTGGAAGCGCAGCTCGAAGCCCGCGTGCTGATGATGTCGACCAACAACATCCTGTCGCCGGCCAACGGCAAGCCGATCATCGTGCCGTCGCAGGACATCGTGCTGGGCATCTACTATCTGTCGATGGAGGATGACGGCGAGCCCGGCGAGGGCATGCTGTTCGGCGACATCGGCGAGATCGAGCACGCGCTGGCGAGCGGCGCGGTCAGCCTGCACGCCAAGGTCAAGGCCCGCTATCACACCGTCGACGCCGACAACAAGCCGATCCGCCTGGTGGTCGACACCACGCCCGGCCGCATGCTGCTGTCGGAGGTGCTGCCGCGCCATCCCAAGGTGCCGTTCAGCCTGCTCAACAAGGTGCTGACCAAGAAGGAAATCACCGAGCTGATCGACATCGTCTACCGCCACTGCGGCCAGAAGGACACGGTGATCTTCTGCGACCGCATCATGACGCTCGGCTTCGGCTACGCCTGCAAGGCCGGCATCTCGTTCGGCAAGGACGACCTGATGATCCCGGACGCCAAGGCCGGCCTCGTCGAGGAGGCCCAGGCCAAGGTGAAGGAGTTCGAGCAGCAGTACCTCGACGGCCTGATCACCCAGGGCGAGAAGTACAACAAGGTGGTCGACGTGTGGTCGCAGTGCACCGACCGCGTCGCCGACGAGATGATGAAGGTCATCGCCGGCACCCGCGGGCGCGACGTGAACGCCGTCTTCATGATGGCCGACTCCGGCGCCCGTGGCTCGGCGGCGCAGATCAAGCAGCTCGCCGGCATGCGCGGCCTGATGGCCAAGCCGTCGGGCGAGATCATCGAGACGCCGATCATCTCGAACTTCAAGGAAGGCCTCACCGTGCTGGAGTACTTCAACTCCACCCACGGCGCCCGCAAGGGCCTGGCCGATACCGCGCTGAAGACCGCCAACTCCGGCTACCTGACGCGCCGTCTGGTCGACGTCGCCCAGGACGCCATCATCATCGAGGACGACTGCGGAACCGAGCGCGGCCTCAAGGTGGGCGCGGTGGTCGACGGCGGCGAGGTGATCGCCTCCCTCGGCGAGCGGGTGCTCGGCCGCACGGCGCAGGAGGACATCGTCGATCCGCTGAACAGCAAGGTCATCGTGAAGCGCGGTGACCTCATTCAGGAAGACAAGATCGACCAGATCGAGCGTGCCGGCATCGACACCATCTTCATCCGCTCGGCGCTGATGTGCGAGTCGGTAAGCGGCGTCTGCGGCGCCTGCTACGGGCGCGACCTCGCCCGCGGCACCAAGGTGAACGTCGGCGAGGCGGTCGGCGTCATCGCCGCGCAGTCGATCGGCGAGCCGGGCACCCAGCTCACCATGCGCACCTTCCACATCGGCGGCGCGGCCCAGCGCGGTGCCGAGCAGTCCTCCGTCGAGGCCGGCTCGGATGCCAAGGTCCGCATCGCCAACCGCAACGTGGTGCTGAACTCCGACGGTGTCCCGGTGGTCATGGGCCGCAACCTGGAGGTCGTGCTGCTCGACGAGAAGGGTCGCGACCGGGCCCGCTATCGCGTGCCCTACGGCGCCAAGCTGCTGGTCGACGAAGGAGCGGAGGTGAAGCTCGGCGACAAGCTGGCCGAATGGGACCCCTACACCATCCCGATCATCACCGAGCGGGAAGGCGTGGCCAACTACGTCGATCTCATCGAGGGCACCTCGATGCGTGAGGTGATGGACGAGACGACCGGCATCTCCAACCGCGTGGTCATCGACTGGAAGCAGCAGCCGCGCGGCAACGATCTGAAGCCGCGCGTCACCCTGCGCGACGAGAAGGGCGAGGTGGTGACGCTGGCCAACGGCATGGAGGCGCGCTACTTCATGTCGGTCGACGCCATCCTCTCGGTCGAGAACGGCGCCCAGGTCAGGGCCGGCGACGTGCTGGCCCGTATTCCGCGGGAATCCTCCAAGACTCGCGACATCACCGGCGGCTTGCCGCGGGTGGCCGAGCTATTCGAGGCCCGCAAGCCGAAGGACTACGCGATCATCAGCGAGATCGCCGGCCGCGTCGAGTTCGGCAAGGACTACAAGACCAAGCGCCGCATCGTCGTGGTCCCGGAGGCGGAGGACCAGGAGCCGCGCGAGTACCTGATCCCGAAGGGCAAGCACATCTCCGTCCAGGAAGGCGACTTCGTGGAGGTCGGCGATATGCTGCTCGACGGCAATCCGGTGCCGCACGACATCCTCGACGTGCTCGGCGTCGAGGCCCTGGCCAACTACCTGATCGACGAGATCCAGAGCGTCTATCGCCTGCAGGGCGTGAAGATCAACGACAAGCACATCGAGGTGATCGTCCGCCAGATGCTGCAGAAGGTCGAGATCCACGACGGCGGCGAGTCGACCTTCCTGGTCGGCGAGCAGGTCGACCGCGACGAGTTCGAGGAGGTCAACAACAAGGTGATCGCCGACGGCGGCCGCCCGGCCGTGGCGCGGCCGGTGCTGCAGGGCATCACCAAGGCCAGCCTGCAGACCCGCTCCTTCATCTCGGCCGCCTCCTTCCAGGAGACGACTCGGGTGCTGACCGAGGCGGCGACCCACGGCAAGGAGGATCGCCTGGTCGGCCTGAAGGAGAACGTCATCGTCGGCCGCCTCATCCCGGCCGGCACCGGCTCGGTGGTCAACCGCCTGAAGCGGGTGGCGGCGGAGCGCGACCGCGAGCTGCTGGACGCCCGCGAGCAGGCTGCGCTTGCCCGCGGGGCCGCGGCGGAGGCCTCCGAGGAGGAAACGTCGGTCGCCTGAGGCCAGAGTTGTAACTTTATTGCGTGCTAAGCCGCGGCGGGACAATGATCGGTCTTCTGAGCCCCGCCGCGGCGAGTCCCCGGACCTCCCGGAAAAGTAAGGTTTTCGGGCCTTAACGTGCTTGACGACCCATAAGCGCATCAATAGTATGCGCCAACCTTTCGGGGGGGCTGGTGGTAGGCCCGGTGCGGTCTAGACGCAGCCTCTGGCGAACACGGTATAGAAATTTAGGCAAGCTGTTTTCGACGGCACTCCCGCATCCGCAGGGCCGGATCTTAGGCCTTTGCGGTGCTTTGTCTCGAAAACCGGGCGCATGGGAAAGCTAATGCCAACGATCAACCAGTTGATCCGTAAGCCGCGCAAACCTGAGGTTGTGCGCAACAAGGTGCCGGCTCTGAAGGCCTGCCCGCAGAAGCGGGGGGTCTGCACCCGCGTCTACACCACGACGCCGAAGAAGCCGAACTCGGCTCTTCGTAAGGTGGCGCGCGTGCGCCTGACCAACGGCTTCGAGGTCAGCAGCTACATTCCCGGCGAGGGCCATAACCTGCAGGAGCACTCGGTGGTGATGATCCGCGGCGGTCGTGTGAAGGACCTGCCTGGCGTCCGCTATCACATCATCCGCGGCACGCTCGACACCCAGGGCGTGAAGGATCGTCGCCAGCGTCGTTCCAAGTACGGCGCCAAGCGGCCGAAGTAAGCTAGGAGAAGAGAGGCATGTCTCGCCGTCATAGCGCCGAAAAACGGGAAGTTCTGCCCGATCCGAAGTTCGGCGATGTCGTTCTCAGCAAGTTCATGAACTGCCTGATGTACGACGGCAAGAAATCCATTGCGGAAAGCATCGTCTACGGCGCGCTCGACCGCGTTCGCGAGCGCGGGGGCAATGACCCGGTGCGGGTCTTCCACGAGGCCCTGGACAATGTGAAGCCGGAAATCGAGGTGCGTTCCCGCCGCGTCGGCGGCGCCACCTATCAGGTTCCCGTCGAGGTGCGTAACGAGCGCGGCCAGGCGCTCGCCATCCGCTGGCTGATCGGCGCCTCGCGCTCGCGCTCGGAGCTCACCATGACCGAGCGGCTGGCAGGGGAACTGATGGACGCCTCGAACAACCGGGGGTCAGCGGTCAAGAAGCGTGAAGACACCCACCGGATGGCGGAGGCCAACAAGGCCTTCTCGCACTACCGCTGGTAACCCACGAAGAGCAATCCGTCATGGCACGCAGCACTCCACTCAATCGCTATCGCAACATCGGCATCATGGCCCACATCGATGCCGGCAAGACGACGACGACCGAGCGCATCCTCTACTACACCGGTGTCTCCCATAAGCTCGGCGAGACCCATGACGGCAATGCCACCATGGACTGGATGGAGCAGGAGCAGGAGCGTGGCATCACCATCACCTCCGCGGCGACCACCTGCTTCTGGAAGGACCACCGCATCAACATCATCGACACCCCCGGCCACGTCGACTTCACCATCGAGGTGGAGCGCAGCTTGCGCGTGCTGGACGGTGCCGTGGCGGTGTTCGACGCGGTTGCCGGCGTCGAGCCGCAGTCCGAGACGGTGTGGCGCCAGGCCGACAAGTACAAGGTGCCGCGCATCTGCTTCGTCAACAAGATGGACCGCATCGGCGCGAATTTCCCGCGCTGCGTGGAGATGATCAAGGACCGGCTGGGCGCGCGTCCGCTCGTCCTGCAACTGCCGGTCGGCGTCGAATCCGACTTCGCCGGCGTCGTCGATCTGATCGCCATGAAGGCCATCATCTGGAAGGATGAGAACCTCGGTGCCGAGTTCGAGCACCGCGACATTCCTGCCGATCTCAAGGACCAGGCCGACGAGTTTCATGCCAAGCTCGTCGAGGCGGCGGTCGAGTTCGACGACGAGG
>DATCXZ010000057.1:0-10406 GCA_036570545.1 Kiloniellaceae bacterium | reverse complement strand
GCCGCGGCGCGCCAGCAAGCCGGGCAAGCGCGCGCGCTCCGCCGCCCAGGGCCGCCTCGACCTCGGCCCGACCGGCGCCTACGAGACGCCGGCGCTCGGTCTGCTCGACCTGCCCAAGGAGGCCGGCCGCAACGACAGCCTCAACCGCGATGCCCTGGAGAAGAACGCGCGCCTGCTGGAAAGCGTCCTGGAAGACTTCGGCGTTCGCGGCGAGATCGTGAAGGTGCGCCCCGGCCCGGTGGTGACGCGCTATGAGCTGGAGCCGGCGCCGGGCACCAAGACCAGCCGCGTGGTCGGCCTCGCCGACGACATCGCGCGCTCGATGAGCGCGGTCTCAGTGCGCGTCGCCGTGGTGCCGGGCGACAGCGTCATCGGCATCGAGCTGCCCAACGCTCGGCGCGAGACGGTCTACCTGCGCGAGCTGCTGGCTTCCGAAGACTACGAGAAGAACGGCGGCAAGCTGCCACTGGTGCTCGGCAAGGACATCGGCGGCAAGCCCTCGCTGGTCGACCTCGCGCGCATGCCCCACCTGCTGGTCGCCGGCACCACCGGCTCCGGCAAGTCGGTGGCCATCAACGCCATGATCCTGTCGCTGCTCTATCGGCTGGGCCCCGACCAGTGCAAGTTCATCATGGTCGATCCCAAGATGCTGGAGCTTTCCGTCTACGACGGCGTCCCGCACCTGCTGGCACCGGTGGTGACCGAAGCCAAGAAGGCGGTGGTCGCGCTGAAGTGGACGGTGCGCGAGATGGAGGAGCGCTACCGGGCCATGTCGCGCCTCGGCGTGCGCAACCTCGAGGGCTACAATGCCCGCGTCGAGGAGGCCCGCCGCAAGGGCGAGGTGCTGACCCGCAAGGTGCAGACCGGCTTCGATCCGGAGACCGGCCAGCCGATTCACGAAGAGGAGCCCTTCGACCTCGACCCGCTGCCGCTCATCGTGGTGATCGTCGACGAGCTGGCCGACCTCATGCTGGTCGCCGGCAAGGACGTCGAGGCGGCGATCCAGCGCCTGGCGCAGATGGCGCGCGCCGCCGGCATTCACCTGATCGTCGCCACCCAGCGGCCCTCGGTGGACGTCATCACCGGCACCATCAAGGCCAACTTCCCGACCCGCATCTCCTTCCACGTGACCTCCAAGATCGACAGCCGCACCATCTTGGGCGAGCAGGGCGCCGAGCAGCTCCTGGGCCAGGGCGACATGCTTTACATGGCGCAGGGCGGCCGCATCCTGCGCGTGCACGGCCCGCTGGTCACCGACCACGAGGTCGAGGACGTGGTTGCCTTCTTGAAAAAGCAGGGCGAGCCTTCCTACATCGAAGCCATCACCGACGACGGAGAATCGGACTTCGACGGCGGCGGCGGCTTCGGCGGTGAAAGCAGTGGCGACGACCTCTACGACCGCGCCGTGGCGGTGGTGCTGCAGCACCGCAAGGCATCGACCAGCTTTGTGCAGCGCCACCTCCAGATCGGCTACAACCGCGCCGCCCGCATCATCGAGCGCATGGAGGAAGAGGGTTTGATCACGGCTGCCAATCACGTGGGCAAGCGCGAAGTGCTGCCGCCGGGTGGCGGTGACGCATGAGCAGGACCGGGGTGAGCAGGACCGGGGTGAGCAGGACCTGGACGCAGCCGCGGCGCCACCTGCTGGCGGTGCTGGCCGCCGGCCTGTGCGCCGCGACCCTGGCGCTTGCCGCCCCGCTACCGGCATCGGCCGCGCAGCAGGCGGCGCTGTCGCCTGACGACGTGGCGACGCTCGGCCGCGTCGAGCGCTACCTCAATGACATCAAGACGCTGCAGGGCCGCTTCGTGCAGACGTCCTCCAACGGCGCCTATGCGGAGGGTGCCGTCTATCTCGACCGGCCGGGGCACATGCGCTTCGACTACGATCCGCCGACACCCGTGCTCATCATCGCCAATGGTCTGTCGCTGCTCTACTACGACGAGGAGTTGAAGGAGGCCACCTTCCTGCCGCTGTGGAAGACGCCCCTGTGGTTCCTCATCCGTGAGGAGGTGCGCTTCGACGACAACGTCGAGATCGTTGCGATCGAGGAGGCGCTCGGCACCCTGCGTATCACCCTGCGCGATCCCGATGCGCTTGACGGCGGCGCGGTGACGCTGATCTTCGCAGACGATCCCCTGGCGCTGAAGAAATGGGAGCTCGTCGACCCGCAGGGCATCCGCACCCAGGTCTCGCTGGTGAACCCGGTGTACGGCGAAGCCGTCGATTCCGATCTCTTCAAGTATGGTGATCTGGAGATCTACCGCGGCGGCCGGAGGCAGGATCGCTAGGCCGGCCCCAGACCGGCCTCGGCGGCATAGCTGCCCCTCCGGCAGAGCCGCTTGCCAGCGCGGCGCGGCGGGACTACCAAATTGCCTATGACCAAGAAATCTTCTCTGCCGCTGGTCGGTGTGCCGGCCTGCGTGCGCGACGTGGACGGCCAGCCGTTCCACACGGTGGGCGACAAGTACGTGCGCGCTCTGGCGATCTCGGCCGGCGTGGCGCCGCTGATGATCCCCTCGCTGGGCGAGGATCTGGTCGACCTGCGCCGCCTGGTCCGCGCGCTCGACGGCATCATGATGACCGGCAGCCCGTCCAACGTGCATCCCAGCCACTATGGCCGGACGGCAACCATCGAGGCCGAACCCTTTGATCCGGCGCGCGACTCCACCAGCCTGGCGCTGATCCGCCTCGCTCTCGAGGAGGGCGTTCCGCTGCTGGCGATCTGTCGCGGCTATCAAGAACTGAATGTCGCCCTCGGCGGCACCCTCCATGTGCGCGTCCACGAGGTGCCAGGTCGCTTCGATCATCGCCGGCCCCAGCATCCGGAACTCGACGTCCAGTACGGTCCCCACCACCCGGTGACCCTGCGGCCCGACGGGCCCCTTGCGGCCTTGGCCAAGGCGGCCGGTATCGCAGGCCCCCTGATGGTGAACTCGCTGCACTGGCAGGGCCTCGATCGCATTGCCGCGGGTTTGACGGTGGAGGCCGAGGCCGAAGACGGCACGCCGGAAGCCGTCAGCGTGAGCGGCGCCAAGGTCTTCGCGCTCGGCGTTCAATGGCACCCCGAGTACAAGGCCTGGGAGAACCCCTTCTCGCGCGAGCTGTTCGAGGCGTTCGGGACCGCGGCACGCCGGCGTGCCGGCGCTCGCAGCTCTGAGGACGTTTTTCCTCTGGCCGCCCTCGGCCAAGCCTGACGCTTGCGCGAGAACCGGCGAAATCCAACAGCCGCAGCCAGCCAATCGGGCGCATCCCGGCGGCATCCTTGGGATTCTGGCCGATTCCGAGAATCGTTGCCACCCACGCAGAAGTGAGATTGTAAAGCCGGAAACAGACCCTAAATTATGCTTAACAGCCGGTGCCGCAAAAGCACCGGCCAATGCGGAAGGATGCATTCCCCTGCCTTCCTTTCGCCTCTCCGCGGAGAAATGGAGCGCCCGGATCCCCCCCGACCGGGCGTTCCTCTTTTTGGGCTCCTGCTTGCCGCGCCTTTCCCTTCAAACCCGCGGCGAAAGCCCCTACCCTGCGGCCGCCGCCAACCTTTCCATCTGCGGAATGAAGTACCGGCGACGTTTCGATCGCGAAACGAGCTGCTTCGCCGCGCTTCCTTGAGGACTGTGCATGCCGCTCAGGATCGTCACCTGGAACGTGAACTCCGTGCGCCAGCGTATGGCCCACCTCGAGCGCTTCTGCCGGCTTTACGAGCCGGACGTCATGTGCCTGCAGGAGATCAAGGTGCCGAGCGATGACTTTCCGGCGGCCGAGGTGGCCGCCTTCGGCTACCCCCACGTCGAGGTTCATGGCCAGAAGGGCTACAACGGGGTCGCCATCCTGGCACGCCACCCCCTCACGACGCCGCGCCGGCAGGTCTGGTGCGACCGCGACGACTGTCGCCACCTGGCCGTCAGCATCGGCGGGATCGAGCTCCACAACTTCTACGTTCCCGCAGGCGGAGACGTTCCCGACCCGGAACAGAATCCGAAGTTCGCCCACAAGCTACAGTTCCTCGGCGAGATGGCGGCTTGGGCGCGGACCGACCGGCTGGCGTCGCGCAAAGCGATCGTGGTCGGCGACCTCAACGTGGCGCCGCTGGAAAACGACGTGTGGAATCACAAGCGCTTGCGGCGCAGCGTCGGTCATACGCCGCTGGAAGCCGAGCGCATGAAGGACTTCTGGGCGGCCGGCGAGCTGATCGACGTGCCGCGCCATTTCGTTCCCGAACCGGAACCGCTCTACACCTGGTGGGGCTACCGCTTTCCGCAGTCCTACGCCAAGGACTACGGCTGGCGGCTGGACCACGTGCTGGCGACGCCCCCGCTGCACGGCAGCCTGCGGTCTCTGCGGGTGGTCCGCGAGACGAGGACCTGGGAACGACCCTCGGACCATGTCCCGGTCGTTCTGGACCTGGAATAAATTGGCCGGCTGCGATCCGCTTCTTTCAGCCGGCGACGCGCCAGCGGTAGAGGAAGTAGCGGCCCGGCTGCACCTCCGCCGGTAGCGCCAGCGACTCGGCCGCCGGCAGGTAGAGCTCCTGGTCGGAGGCGATGACGCCGCCGGGCGCCATGAACCAGGCGAGCTTGCTGGACAGCATGGCGGCGGTGCAGGCGTCGCGCGCCGGCTGCCCGCTGCCGAGATCGGCGTGCGCGAGGACGACGCGCCCTGCAAAGCGGCCGTGCACCTGGTCCAGCGTGTCCTCGACAGCGCCCTCGAAAAAATGTTCCGCATCCGGAACACAATCGGCATGGGCCGCAATCCGGCGGTCGAAGACGAAGATCTCGCGCTCGGGGCAGCGTTCGCGCAGGTGGTCATAGGTACGGCCGTTGCCGAGGCCGAGCTCGAACACCGGCCCCGGAAGGTCCCGCACCAGCCGGACTGCCAGGTCGAGGCAGTCGCGCTGCGCCCGCAAGCGCCGCAGGACGCTTTCCAGCCGGCTCAACGGGCGGCCTGCACCTGGCGGAGCTGGGCAGTGGTCTGCTCCAGGCGATGCGCCAGCACCCGCATGACCTCGACCCCCATTTCGGGGAAATCCATGATCATGCGGAAGAACAGGTCGGCGGTGATCCTCAGGGTGACCAGCTCGGTCGCCGCCTGCACCGTGGCGGTCCTCGGGATATCGCAGAGGATGGCAATCTCGCCGATAATCTCGTTCTCCGACAGCGAGGCTACGCGGAGGGGGCCGTCGCTGGCCTCGATCAGCACGTCGGCGGTCCCCTCCAGCACGATGAAGGCGGCCTCGCCGCGCTCGCCCTGCCTGAACAGCGCCTGGCCCGGCTTGTAGGTCACCCGCTCGCTGGCGAACGCCATGAGTTTCAGCTTGGCCGGGTCGATCTTCGCGAAGATCGGGATCCGCCGCAGGATCTCCACTTCCTGGTCGATGCTCATGACCGCACCCTTCTCGCCTTTCCTTTTTCTTGTCCTTCTTCGCCCAGGCGCCGTCCCGCCCGTTATTCCGCGGCGACCAGCCCTTTGAAGGCCGAGTCCCGCCCGGTCAGCTCGTCGTAGCTGCCTTGCTCCACCAGGCGACCGTCGCGCATCACGAGGATGCTGTCAAAAAGCGCCGCCATCTCCGGCCGCTGCAGCGTCCAGATGACGCCCTGGCCTCGCCGCCGGTCAAGGATGCGCTCGACCAGGCGGTTCTGGCCGGCGCCGTCCAGCACCGAAATCGCCTCGTTCGCCACCAGCAGGTCGGGCCGCTTCAGGAGCGCCCGGGCCAGCGCCAGCTTCTGGCGCTGGACGGCGTTGAGCCGGCTGCCGCCGATACCGACATTGAAGTCGAGGCCCACCTCGATGACGGTCTCGCGCAGCCGCAGGTCATCGAGCACTTCGGCCAGGGCATCGCCGATCACCTGCTCGGCGCCGGCCTGACCGAAGGCGAGGCGCCCGAACAGAATGTTGTCCTGCAGCGAGGCCGCCGCGTTGTAGGCGTCGGCGCGGTAGAAGGCCACCGCGTTCGGCGACTCGCGCTCCAGGCGTTCGCTCAGGCGGTGACGCGCCGCCACCAGGCGCTGCGCCATGGCGTCATCCACCAGGCCGAGGCGGTGGCGTGCTTCGACGTAGCTGAACGGCAGGCCCAGGAGCAACTGGCGCGCCGCCGGGTCGAGCGCCGCAGTGCCGGCCTTGTCGACCCGGGCCACGATGGCGCGGAACTCCGGCAGGTCGTCGTCGCCGATGAAGCTGAACTGCTCGAAGAAGGGATGGCCGGGCGGCAGATCGGCAAAGATTTCGACCATGGTCTTGGCGATGGTCACGCCCATCTGGACGAAGTCCTCGAGCAGCCCCTCCTCGCGCAGGACGGTGGCGACGGTGGCGTTGCGGGCCAGGGCGCCGGAGGCGAAGCTCGGCACCCGCGGCGTGCCGAACAGCAGGTTCTCGGCAATGCTGGCGTTGTGGTTGTAGCTGTCGGCCTCGAAGTGCACGACGAGGTCCTCATGACCGCCGTCGTCCAGGCGATCCATCAGCGCGGCACGGGCGCGCAGAATGCCTTCGGCCGCCTCCGGCCGGCGCGACGGATCGATGGTTCCGGTGAGCCCGAAGCGGTAGACGTCGTCCTTCAGCTCGACCACCGCCAGCATCTCGATGAGGTGCTCCGTGATATCGTCGGCGCCGGTGGCCCCGGCCGCCGCGTAGTCGACCCAGTCGGCATGGATGTCGAACTCGGGATTGCCGGCGCGGCGCGCCTCCGCCAGCGCGGCCGGCGACAGCGCCTGCTCGCTTGCCGGCGGCCGCAGCGGGCGATGCTTGAGGCCGTACAGCAGGTTGTCGCGCAGCGAGCCGACAAAATGATAGGCGTTGGCGCCGACGTAGGCGATGCGCCGGCCGGTGACGGCGCTCGGCAAACGTTCGACGTCGCGCCCGCCGATCCTGAGGGCGCCTGAGCTCGGCGCCACCAGGCCCGCCAGCATGTAGGTGAGCTGCTCCATGCCACTGCCGCTCTGGCCCACGACGGCGAGGTGGTCGGTGACGCCGGCGGTGAAGTTCACCGAGCGCACCAGCGGCTGGTCGTTCTCGTCCAGCAGCGTGAGCGCCGACGCCACGATGTCGCCCGCGAGCGGCGGGCCCGGATCGTTGTCCACCGACTGGCGCGCCGGATCGATGAGCTGCGGCAACTGGAACTGGTCGATCACCTGCTCGTACTTGATCTGCACGTCGAGGCGCTGCTGGTCCCAGTCGATCAGCTCCTTGATCGGCGACGGCAGATCCTTGTAGGCGGCGATGACGGCAACCAGCGCGCCGATGTCGAGGCGGCCGGAGATCGCGAGCAGGCCGCCGCCGGCGTAGAACATGAAGGGCGTCAACTGGGCCAGCAGGTTGTTGACGAACTTCACGAAGAACTTGCGCTGATAGATCTCGAAGCGGATGTGGAAGATGCGCCCCAGCCGCGCCGCGAGATCGGCGCGCTCGTAGTTGGTGGCGTCGTGCGCCTGCACTTCGACGCCGCCATCGATGATCTCACCGATGCGTCCCGCGAGCTGGCGTGCCGTAAGCTGCCGTTCACGGCCGAGCTCCAGGATGCGGCGGCGCAGGCGCGGGATCAGGTAGGACTGGAGCAGCACCACCGCGGCAGCGACGAGGCCGAGCCAGAACGACTGCACCATGATGAACAGCATCGCCGTCGCCGCCTGCCCGCCGAGGAACAGCGGTGTGGCAAAGGCATCGCCGATGAAGCCGCCGAGCGGCTCCACCTCGTCCTTGATCATGGTGGCCATTTCCGATGGCTTTACCCGCCGCAGATGCGGCAATGGAAAGCGCAGGATGCGATCGGACAGCTCGAAGCGCAGCCGCCGCAGCAGCCGCTCCCCCAGGCGACCCTTGCGGGTGTTGATCACCAGCTTGAAGATGCCGTTGACCAGGACCAGTCCCAGGAAGCTGAAGCTGAGCGCCAACAGCATGTCCGGCTGTGTCAGGTCGATGCCGTCGAACAGGCGCACGGCATGGCCGAACACCGCCTCGCCGAAGGGCAGGTCGAACGCGAAGAATGGCTGCGTCGCCCCCGGCTGGTCGAAGCCCTGGCCCTGGATACCTTCGTTGACGATCTGCTTAGGAAGGTTCAGCGAGAGGTAGTAGAACGGCAGGGAAGCCAGAACGATCAGCAGGATGGCCACCTGCTCGCTCCGGCTGTGACGCCAGACATATTTAAAGATGTTCGGTTCCATGCATCCTCTTCGAGAGCCGCGGCGGCGGCGCCCGATTCCGGCGGCTGCAGGGCGCCCTGCAGCCCTGCGTTCATGCCGCAAGTTAGAGCATGATTACCGGAAAATGAACATTCTCAAAGGCGGTGCCCGGACCGCGCCCGGACCGCGCCCGGGGCGCTCAGGGGCCTTTTCGCCCCGCCCCGCCTTGTGCCATAGTCGCCGCAGTCCGCGGAGGGAACCGGCATGCAGGACGGCCGCAGGGGCAAGCGTGTCCTAATCTATAGCCACGACAGCTTCGGGCTGGGCCACTTGCG
Organism: Kiloniellaceae bacterium; assembly: GCA_036570545.1. Classification (GTDB taxonomy): domain Bacteria; phylum Pseudomonadota; class Alphaproteobacteria; order Kiloniellales; family Kiloniellaceae; genus Pelagibius. The sequence continues at coordinate 1,962 of DATCXZ010000057.1, read as the reverse complement.
GCGGTGCCGCGAGATCGCCCATACCCTGGCCGACGCCCACAAGTCGCTGTCCGTGCTCATCCTCTCCGGCTCGCCCATCATCGGCTCGTTCGACTTCCGCGCCCGCGTGGACTTCGTGCGGGTGCCGGGGGTGATCAAGCTGCGCAACGGCGACTACACCTCGCTGGCGCTGCATATCGACGTCGAGCAGACGATGGCGATGCGCGCCTCGATCATCGAGCACACCGCGGAGGCCTTCGACCCCGACCTCTTCATCGTCGACAAGGAGCCGCTCGGCCTGCGCGGCGAGGTGGAGGCGACCCTGGCGATGCTGCGGCAGCGGGGCACGCCCTGCGTGCTCGGCCTGCGCGACGTGATGGACGAGCCCGGGCTGCTCGCGCCGGAGTGGGAGCGCAAGCAGGTCGTGCCGGCGCTGCAGCGCTATTTCGACGACATCTGGGTCTATGGCCTGCCGCAGATCTGCGACCCGCTTGCCGGTATCGAGCTGCCCGACTCCGTGCGCAAGCGGATGACCTACACCGGCTATCTGAAGCGCAGCCTGCCCAAGGCGAGGCCTCACATAGCGCTGGAGAAGATCGACGATCCTTTCCTGCTGGTGACGGTCGGCGGCGGCGGCGACGGCGAGGCCATCATCGACTGGGTGCTGCGCGCCTACGAGGCGGACCCGCAGTTGCCCTACCCCGCCCTGCTGGTGCTCGGCCCCTTCATGAACAGCGAGTCGCAGGCCGACTTTCAGAACCGCGCCGCGCGGCTGCCTAACGTCGAGACGACGACCTTCGAAACCCACCTCGAAAGCCTGATGGACCGCGCCATCGGCGTGGTCTGCATGGGCGGCTACAACACCTTCTGCGAGGTGCTGTCGTTCGACAAGCGCGCCCTCGTGGTGCCGCGCACCGAGCCGCGCATGGAGCAGCACATCCGGGCCGAGCGCGCCCAGGACCTCGGCCTCGTGCGCATGCTTTCCGACAACGGTAGTCGCGACGCCCACCTGATGGCCACCGCGCTGCGCAACCTGCCCCAGCAGCGCCGCCCCTCCGAAGTGGTGGTGCCGGGGCTGCTCGATGGCCCCGCCAACGTGGTGCGCCTGGCAGACTACTGGCTGAAACACGGCTCCAGCCGCCTCACCGTCGCCGGGCCGCGCAGCAAGGGACGGCGGTGAGGCCCGCCAGCGCCCCTGCCGTGGCCCCGACAGCATCCCCTGCAAGCCTACCGGCGGCACCCGGCGACGGCATCGTCGCGGTGGTGCTGAAGGGCTACCCGCGGCTGTCCGAGACCTTCATCGCGCAGGAGATCCTCGCTCTGCAGCAGCGCGGCTTCCGACTCCAACTGGTTTCCCTGCGCCACCCCACCGACCGCAAGCGCCATCCGGTGCACGACGAAATCCGGGCGCCGGTCTGCTATCTGCCGGAGTACCTCTACCAGGAGCCGCTGCGGGTGCTGCGCGGCTGGTGGCGGGCGCGGCGCCGCCCCGGCTACGCGCGAGCCTGGCGTGCCTTCCTGCGCGACCTCCGGCGCGACCTGACGCCCAACCGTCTGCGCCGCTTCGGACAGGCCTGCGTGCTGGCGGCCGAGCTGCCCGGCGCTGTCGAGCAGATCTACGCCCACTTCCTTCATACGCCTGCCTCGGTGGCCCGTTACACGGCGCTGATGACCGGCCTGCCGTGGAGCGCCTCGGCGCACGCGAAGGACATCTGGACCATTCCTGACTGGGAGAAGCGCGAGAAGCTGGCGGAGGTGCGCTGGCTGGTCACCTGCACTGCCTTCGGCGCCCGGCACCTGCGCGGCCTGGCCGAGGCTCCCGACCGCATTCACCTGCTCTACCACGGCCTCGATCTCGGCCGCTTTGCCCCCGCCGCCCCGGCAGCGCCCGGGCGCGACGGCAGCGATCCGGCGGCACCGGTCCGCCTGCTGTCGGTCGGCCGCGCCGTCGAGAAGAAGGGCTTCGACTTGCTGCTGGCGGCG